>CAYVIZ010000006.1:0-7501 GCA_964451715.1 uncultured Desulfurococcales archaeon
AGCTTCATGCCTACTGCCAGGCTTGCACCTGCTATCATCCCTATTATTGTCGGGACTCGTGCCATGCGTTTCCAGTAGAGGCCTAGTATGAATGCGGGTGCAGCCTGTATTAGTACTTCGAATTTTATTTCAGTCAAATGCCATAGAGTAGTCCTTGGAGCCATGCCTACTAGGAATATTAAGAATATCAGTATAACAGCTGTTATCTTACCTACAAGTGTCGCCCTCCTCTCATCCGCGCTCTTATTTACCCACTCTCTGTATATGTCTTTGGACAGCATTGACCCGATGCTTAGGAGCACGGAGTCGGCTGTGGATTGTATAGCTGCTAGTACAGCCATGAACATTATCAGGGTGACGAGGAAGTATATTATTCCCTCGTTGGCCAGCATTGACATGAACAATGGGAATGCTTTATCTGATTCTATCTTGCTGAGCCCGGGGAAGTAGTATCTTGCCTCTATACCCATTAAGAGTATTGCTAGAGGGGTTATGAAGGGCATTATCGCCAGTCCTGATATGCTCCTCTTAAGGGTTTCCTCGTTCTTCGCAGCGTATATCCTCTGTATAGCCTGCGGGTATATGGCCGCTCCTATGCCGACTAAGACGTATATTGTTAGCCAGGTCTTTATGAAGCTCTTCGGGGGAGGCATGATGAGCTTCGAGGTTTTCTCGTTCTCGAGCCAAGCGTGTACGGCAGGCCCTAAGGGGTACTTGAAGGCTATTACTAGTAGAATCGATATGAGGCCTGTAACCATTATCGCGCCCTGTATGAAGTCAGTCCACACTACCCCCTTCCACCCGCCAAGCCACTCGTATACAACCATTACAGCTACCAGGAAGAGGGCGCCGGCCCAATAAGGTACTAGTCCCTGGGTTATGCCCTCGAATGAGTGGCCCATTGAGCCTACTTGTTCGAGTAGATAATTTGAGAGGCCGTAGAGCATCAGGAGTGATGCTATAAGGGCTGCTAGGGGGCTGTTGAACCTGTCTTTTATGAAGTCCGCGGGTGTTATGTATTCTCTCTTCTTGGATATCACGTATAATCTGGGCGCGAACCACAGGTATGTCAGGTATATCATTAGGAAGAATGGTATGGATACAACCCACCAGAACCCTAGTCTGTATGCCTTGCCTGCATATGACACGAAGGTGTTGCCGCTATACTGTGTGGCGTATAATGTGAAAAACAGGAATAGCGCCCCCGTCGTTTTTCCTCCTAGGAAGTAGTCTTTCAGCGTGAGCTTCTTCTGCCTATACACGTATCCCAGCACTATCAGTATTATAGAGTAGATTATGACCCCTATAAGGACGTATAACCCCATATCGGAACCTGCGGCCATCACTCCTCCACCTCCTCGTTTTCAGGCTCGAGGGTCCAGAGGTACTTCGATACTAGTATGATGGATATTGCTAGTAGGAAGCTCCATAGTATAACAGACCATACCCATACCGGTATGGATAGTACGAGGTGTTCGAAGGTTGGTCCATGGGCGTACCAGGGCGCTGTCATTATTGCTATAATGATTAACAGTATGAACACTAGAGGGTACTGTGAGGGCTCCCTGTATTTTGCATTAACCCTTCCTTCAGTCAAGGCATGCTCACCCTAGACGTGTCTCAAGATAAGGATTCCCTTGAGAATGGATTGGTTTCGATATTCTTTACGATACATTATATTGTATAAATGAGTAGATTCAAACATGTTTCATGTTTTATAAATTAATTATATATAATCACGTGTACTATAGATAGTCTGAGAGGTAAACTCCGTCTTGGCTTACAAACATAAAATACGCCTTATAAAGATGGATGTCGTACAGAGAAACTGTCCCCTGGCAGACTCCAGTAGGGAGCATGGGCTATACATAGAAATAGTATCGGCAGCGCTGCAAGGAAACCTCAGCCTCCTACTAGTATGGGCGTCGGGAGCCAATGTCAAGAGACTTATAAGAAACATACGCTACAGTAGAGTTGTCAAGAGACACCATGTGCTTTTCAATGGGGACAAGAGCGTATGGCTATACATGGTCAAGGAGAGCAGTGGTATACTCAGAACTATACACGAGTCAGGCGGCCTCCTATCCTCCTCGATAGTTATATCAGGCGGCGTTAAAAGGTTCATAGTCATTATACCCTCGTCAAATATTAGACTGTTAAAGGCAAGGGCCCGTGAGAACTTGGAGTCTAGGGGTTTAAGGGTTTTGATAGAGGATGTGACAGAGAAATTCACTGAATCCCCCCAGCTGCTTTCAGGCATCTTCATACCTTACAGTTTTGTGAAGATAGATCTCTTGAACAGGCTTACCCCTATCGAGAAGAAGATACTATTGAATATACTCGAGAACGGGTATTATAAATGGCCGCGTAAAAGCAAGGTAGAGGAGTTGGCTAAGAAGCATAGAATATCCAAGTCGACAATGTCGTATCATATAAGAAACGCTGAAAGGAAGATACTCGAGACGCTTATACGCAAGTATTCACTGTTAGATGAGAACGTGTATAGAAGCGGGTAATCGAACATGTTTTAACCCCATCTAATAACCTTCAAGCCCTATATTGATATCAACGGTAAGCCTTCCAGACAAGCTTATAGGGGTAGACATGCCTTGTCTAGGAACACTCCTCTCCGCGGCATCAGGGTATTAGAGCTTGGCCACATAGTCGCAGCCCCATTCGCCGGGATGATATTCAGGGATCTAGGTGCCGAGGTTATTAAGGTGGAGAAGCCCGGCGGCGAGATCGCGAGGGATCTACCTGATCAGGGCCCGTCAATATTCTATGCATTGAACAGGGGTAAGAAGAGTATAGTGTTGAACCTTAAGCATCCCAAGGGTAGGGAGGTCTACCTTAAACTTGCGTCTCAGGTTGACATAATAATAGAAAACATGGGTCCTGGCGTTGTGGACAAGCTTGGGATAGGGTTTAGAGATGTATCCAAGGTCAACGAGGATGTTATATACGTTTCGATAAAAGGCTTCGGTTCAGGCTCATACGATAATAGGCCGGCGCTGGATGTTGTCGCTCAGGCGTTGTCAGGTATAATGAAGGTGACAGGAGTCCCCGGAGGGGAACCTGTAAGGGTAGGCACTTCTGTGGCCGACATGCTGGCAGGCATATACGGGGTTCTACAATCTATTATAGCCTTATGGAGGAAGCCGTCGGGCCCCGTCTTTATAGAGGCTCCACTGTATGACTCTCTTGTAAGCCTCATGGCTTACTGGATTACATTTGTCCAGTTAATGCGGAGGGAGCCGGAGCCTATAGGGTCGGGTCATCATGTATGGGCCCCCTATAGAGCGTTCAAAGCTAGGGATGGATGGATATTCATAGGAGTAACAGGTGATAAACACTGGAGGGCGTTCTGCACGGCCCTCGGCTTCACAGACTTGCTTTCAGACCCCAGGTTCTCCACCAACAAGGACAGGGTACGGCACAAGGCTTATCTTGAGAAGACTATACAGGAGAGACTATCCTCTCTCACCCGGGGCTACATAGAAGAGGCACTCATAAAAGCAGGTGTGCCAGTGGCCTCAATAAGAAACGTGGGCGAGGTGGTTTCGGACGAATACCTGAAGAGGAGGCGTGTCCTCGTAGAAGGCACGGGTATGAGGGAGGAATCACTGTATTATGTATCTACACCATTATTCATTGATGGATTCGAGAAAGCAGAGCCTGGCAGGCCACCGCGTCTCGGGGAACATACTGTTGACATTCTTTCATGGCTTGGGTATAGTAAGGGTGATATCAGGGAAATGCTAGATGAGGGGGTTGTAGAGGCTTGAGCGTCTCTAGCATTCCTTTCGTTAGAGTTTATGATACTACTCTGAGAGAAGGGGAGCAGTCTCCTCTTGCCACTATTACTCCAGAGGTGAAGTTAGAGGTTATAGGGGTTCTAGACGAGCTGGGGGTAGATGTAGTCGAAGCGGGTTTCCCACGTGCGCAGCCAAGCGATATAGAAGTATACAAGAAGGCTAGGGAGAGGATTAGTAGTACAGAGTTATCGGGGTTCGCCAGAGCGGTCAAAGGAGATATAGACATGGTTATAGAGGCAGGGGCCGATATAGTACAGGTATTTATACCCGGCTCAGACGTGCAGCTGAAGGCCATGATGGGTGTAACATGGGATGAGGCCATAGAAAAGCTTCGTGCATCAGTAGACTACGCCTCGTCCAGGGGGTTGAAGGTTTATGTTGCGGTGACAGACGCCCCTAGATCAGATAGAGAAGTCCTCGCCAGGATAGTCAAGGCTTCAGTCGAGTCGGGCGCGGACGAGGTAGTCTTGGCGGATACGCTTGGAATAGCCTCACCGGGGGAGATATCGGAGATAGTCTCAGCTACGCTAGAAAACGGGGCTCCCATGGTGGGACTACACCTCCATAACGATCTGGGGCTTGCTACATGCAACGCGTTGAGCGGTATAAAAGCCGGGGCCCGCGAGGTACAAGTAACCCTGGGGGGTATAGGCGAACGGTTGGGTAATACTCCCCTAGAGGAGTTGGCGGCTATAGCACGTGTAAAAGGACTCTACAGGACCAACATAAGATACGATAAGCTAATACCTCTCGTCAGGAAGGCTCTGAATCTTATGAATGTTGATGTCAGCCCCATTAAACCCGTAATAGGGGATTACGCCTTCCTACACGTATCAGACATACATGTGTATTCCACATACAGGTTCCCAGGCTCCTTCGAGGGATTCCCCCCAGAGATACTTGGAGGCCATCGAGTGGTGAGATTCGGTAAGCTCACAGGCCCTAAGGCAGTCCGCTACTCTCTGGCCTCGAAAGGCATTGAGGTAAGCGATGATGAGGCACGGGTTATCGCGAGAGAGGTGAGGCGTAGATCGAGAAGCGTCGACTCTATGAGTCTCGAGGACCTCGTTGATCTTGCGAGAAGCCTGCTGGAGAGGCGGGATCAAGGTTGAGCATGGCTATACAGATACTGGAGAGACACGCGGGCAGGAGCCTTGCTCCAGGTGAGACCATAGTATTAGAGCCGGACTTGATAGGTATACATGACATACTAGGCCACACTATAGTCGATATACTCGACGCAGTAGGAGTCGATACCCTACCCCACCCGGATAGGCTCGCGGTATTCCTAGATCACGCTGCACCTCCCCCCTCCCCCCTCTACGCAGCCATACACAGGCAGCTAAGACGGTTCGCTTCAAGAGTGGGAGCACTCTATCTAGGGGATGTGGGAGAAGGCATAATGCACCAGCTTATCGTGGAGAAGGGGCTGGCGAAGCCTTGGGATTTCGTCATAGCATCCGACAGCCACACCACTACTATAGGAGCTATCGGAGCCTTTTCCACCGGAATGGGATCGACCGACATAGCCTACGCCTTGGCTACTGGTGAAACCTGGCTAAAAGTGCCGGAGCCTGTTAGAATAGTCTTAGAAGGAGACAAGCTCGACTTCCCGCTCTCCTCCAAGGATATAGCCCTCAGGCTCCTAGGCGATCTTGGATCCTCTTGGGCTAACTATAAGGCAGTAGAGTTCCAGGGAAGCCTAGTCGACAAGTTGACCCTATCATCCAGGATGACTCTCTCCAACATGTCCGTCGAGATGGGCGCGAAAACAGGCCTATTCCCCGTGGACGATGTCACACGAGGCCACTTCGAGGCTCTAGGTTTAAACGTAAAAACGCTGAGGCCCCTTAAGGATGCCGTATACGTTGACGAGTACACGCTGGACGTTAATAGTGAGAGGCTTGAGCCTATGGTGGCTAAACCCTATACCGTAAGCAATGTGGCCCCGGTATCAGAGGTTGAAGGATTGGAGGTAGACATGGTGTTTATAGGCAGCTGCACGAACGGGAGAGAGGAGGATTTCCATTCAGCGGCGAGAATAATCAGGGGGAAGAGGATTAACAAGGCAACAAGGTGTATAGCAATACCTGCAAGCCGCAGGATCTATATGAACCTCCTAGCAGATGGAACCTTGGAAATACTCGCTAAAGCCGGCTGCGTAGTCTCCTTCGGAACATGCGGCCCCTGCTGGGGAGGTCATATGGGCGTTGCTGGAGAGGACGAGGTTGTTGTCTCTACTAGTAACAGGAACTTCAAGGGCAGAATGGGGCATAGGACGGCTAGAATATACCTTGCCAGCCCCGCCACGGCTGCAGCTGCAGCGGTGACTGGGAGGATAACTGATCCAAGGAGCCTCACAGGCTGAGAGGTGTCTGGTCATGGAGGGGTTAGTCGTTAAAGGGTTACCCTACATTTTGGGGGATGATGTGGATACCGATGTAATCATACCAGCCGTCTACCTGGGGTTGAAGGATATAAAAGAGATTTCCAGACACGTCCTCGAGCCTATAGACCCGGATTTCCCGGCAAAGGCTAGTAGGGGCGTGGTAATAATTGCCGGACGAAACTTCGGCATGGGAAGCAGCCGGGAGCAGGCTGTTACAGCATTAAAGGCTGCCGGTGTCAAGGGAGTTGTGGCGGAGTCGTTTGCGCGTATATTCTATAGGAACGCCGTCAACAACGCTCTCCCAGTGGCTGAATGCAAGGATGCCACACACAGGATAAGAGGGAATGAACCCGTAATCCTAGACCTCGATAAGGGCATCTTGACACAGGGCGATACAATAATACAATGCAGGATACCCACGGGTATAGCGCTCGATATAATAAGGTCAAACGGTCTACTAGAGCTACTAAAATCCAGGTTGGCAAAGTAAAACAACAAAACACCATATATCTGAATTTAAGGCTAAAACTTAATGAAGAGCTCGACGTTTAATCCGGGTACAAATATATCCTAGCCTTATAACACCGTCTGTCATCGTTACATGCTTCTTACCCCGGTAAACCTGTAGTCCTCTCCTCCTAGCCTTCTCTATCACCTTATCAGGGTTACTGCAACTAAGCTGCAGGTATGGTGGATGATAATCTATTCTCATCAGGTGACCTGCTTCTACTGCTTTCCTCGTGTAACGTGTGGGCTCGCAGTACTCGAGTAGGAAGCCCATATATTCTGGCACTGTGAGCCTAGGAACTATGAGTACCATTCTAGGAGGAATCCTCTCCTGCTTCACTGTAGACCAAGCCTCTTAACCAGTCTGGCCGCTCTTTTTCAAGCCCTGCTTGACTAGCCCGTCTATACAAGTATTCCCTGTCCAATCTATGCCAGGCTTGATGCAGTATTTTCTTGAGATCACTTAAATCCTTCTTTTCACCTGACATGAGCTTAAGTATGGCAAGATCCTCTATGCTGGGGATCATCAATTTTCCTGATAAGACCTGCATCTTTCCCTGAATTCCTCGTCTAGTGTGAGTGGTGCATAGTTTATATCTATGTGTATACCATCCTTTACCAGAGGACCCCACTTCCTCCATTGCACCTTGAACCCACTCGATCTTAGTTCCCGGATAAGCGTATCCCGTAGCTGGAGAGTAAACGGCTTATCCACGGCTACATTCCAATAGAGTGTTTCTCTTCCTAGCTGGATTCTGTGGACTAAAATGCTACGGGCACCTATTATGTA
>CAYVIZ010000006.1:7601-39892 GCA_964451715.1 uncultured Desulfurococcales archaeon
GCTAGGGCTTCTTCTATTCCTATGCTTTTCTCACTGCACGGCTTACAGGGTCCGGCTACAGGGTTCCACACGCACCCCTTCTCGAGGTAGTCTCTGGCCTGGGCTAGAGCTAGTATTGTAGTGCCTATGTATGACTCGACACTATACCCGGCTAGGTGGGGTGTTAGTATCACTCCTTCTCTCCCATACATTCTCATGCGAGGATGACCGGTTTGGAGAGGCTCCTCGGGGTGAACGTCGAGTACGAACCTGAGATCAGGCCGTAGACGGGCTGCCTCCTCCACAGCTCCCTCGGCCTCCGTCCCTCCCCTCCCCACATTCACGTAGACACCGTAGGGAGGCATCACGGCTATCAGGTTGCTCGTAACTAGGCCCCTCGTCTCCCTGGTTAGTGGCAGACTGTTTACCACGATGTCGCTTTTACGGAAAAGGCGTTCCACTCCTGTTCTTTCAGCATTATATACTGCTTCGAGCTGTGGTTTAGGGGTTCTACTGTAATAGTATACTTTCTCCAACCCGAAACCCCATAGCTTTGCTAGAACTCCACTTCCTATCCTGCCAGTCCCTAGGAGCCCCAGGCTTTTGCCGTGGATTATGTTTCTCCTTATCCATCGGGGCCATCCATCTGCCGCCCATTTGGGCATATGGTTGTAAGCCTCTATCACAGATAGTAGTGACGCTAGTATACCCGCCACGGCGTGCTCTGCTACCGTTATGCCTATTATTTCAGGCTGGTTAGCAATGCAGACGCCATTCTCTTCTGCAGCATCAAGATCTATGTAGTCGTAGCCGCTGCTCCTAGCGATGACCAGCTCTAGACACCCCTTGTCTTCAAGCATCTTCCTTGTAACCGGTTTGAACCAGTCAATAAGTACCCTGCTCTTCCGAGCCCTTATCCACCAGTCCTCTCCTGTTGATTGTTTTATGGCTAGATCCGGGTAGAGGTCTAGTATGGAGTCTGGTATGGTGTTATTGGTTAGAACCGTGTTTATACATCCCACTAGAAGCACACCTAGACAATTATATCATGAATAAGGGGTTCTAATGAAGATTACGTCTATAATGGGGATTTGAAAATAGAGGATTTTATCCAGCTACCCCTGCTTTATCTTGGGCAGATAAGACAGGTCTATACTGGGCTCACCACTATCTACAAGTCTTCCCTCTAGGAAGTCTTGGTACCCCTTGAGATCCAGTAGGCCGTGACCGCTCAGATTAAATAATACCACCACACGCTCCCCTTTATCCCTCGCCTCCCTGGCAAGGTCCATAACAGCCTTCACAGCATGAGCCGACTCGGGCGCCGGTATTATCCCCTCAAGTCTAGCGAACTCTACTGCAGCCTCGAATACTTCTAGCTGGCTGTAAGCAACGGGCTCCACAAGGCCCTCATCCAGCAGAAGGCTAAGCGTCGGGGCGACACCATGGTATCTCAGCCCTCCAGCATGTATAGGCGGTGGTATGAACTTGTGGCCGATCGTATGCATATATAGGAGCGGTGTAAGCCCTGCTGTATCACCGTAGTCGTATGTTCTCACACCCCTCGTCATAGTAGGCGCCGCCCGGGGCTCCACTGCTACGAACCTCGTATCGCTGCGTCCCTTGAGCCGGTGCCTCATGAACGGGTATGCTAGGCCTGCATAATTGCTTCCCCCGCCGACCGCGCCTACCACTATGTCCGGGTAGACGCCTAGCTCCTCCATCTGCTTCTCCGCCTCGAGGCCTATAATCGTCTGGTGGAGCAGGACGTGGTTCAACACTGATCCCAGGCTATACTTGGTGTCCCCTCTCTTGACAGCATCTTCCACTGCCTCGCTTATGGCTATACCTAGACTCCCAGGATTCTCCGGGTCCTCCTCTAGTATACGCTTCCCGGCCTCCGTGTAGGGGCTCGGGCTAGGTATTACCTCCGCCCCATACGTCTGCATTACAGTCCTCCTATACGGTTTCTGCTCATAACTAACACGCACCATGTAGACCCGCAGCTTTAAACCGAATATGCTGGAGGCCAGTGCGAGAGCCGAGCCCCACTGACCCGCCCCGGTCTCGGTTGTAAGCCTCCTAACACCTTCTGCACGATTATAATACGCCTGCGCCAGCGCTGTGTTTATCTTGTGCGATCCCGTGGGCAGGACGCCCTCGTACTTATAGTATATCTCCGCCGTAGTCCCCAGGTACTCCTCAAGCCTCCTAGCCCGTATTAGGGGCGTGGGCCTCCCTATCTCCAGGTATACCCGGCGCAGCTCACCTGGTATTCGTATATAGCTGCTCGTAGAGGATTCTTGTTCTATTATGCTCCTAGGAAATATAGGCTCCAACTCGCTAGGCTCTATAGGCTCGCCGTCGGGTTTCAGGGGAGGAGGCAGCTCTCTCGGCAGGTCTGGGAGTATATTATACCAGGACGTGGGGAGCAGGTCCTCGTACTGCGGGGCACGTGTCCCCGCTATCTCCATTGGCGCATGGTATCACCGGTTTGAAGCAGGGTAAACAGTGTCATGGTATTTAAGCTTTACCCACGTTTTCCCCACTAGTAAGAGGTTATAGGATTTTAGCTATCGGCGTGGTATTATCGGGTAAACCCTATAGTAGTTGTTTATCCAAAAATAAGTTTTGGGTCTACGGGTTTGACCGTATTTGATGCTGTCATAGTAGGAGGAGGAATAGGCGGCTATCCGGCTGCTGTAGAGCTTGCAAGGAATGGGCTGAAGACTGCAATAGTTTCTGAGGGCCTTATAGGCGGTGAATGCACGAACTATGGTTGTATACCTACGAAGGCTCTTATATCAAGTATTACCCACGGCTCTAGTGGCTGGAACAAGGCATTAAGGTTTGCTAGGGAGGCTGTTATAAGGAGTAGGAATGGTTTAGAGGAGGTTCTACGCCTGTATAGAGTTAAGATTTACAGGGAGAGGGCTAGGCTTGCCCTTGAGAACGGGGTTTATAAGATTCTCTTGAGCGGTGGAGGAGTGCTCGAGGCTCCGAGGGTTCTCGTGGCAACAGGTTCCTCCCCTCGTGTGCCCCGCGTGTTACGAGGTTTACGCAGGGTTCTTGATAATAGGAGTATACTCTTACTGGAAAAGGCTCCGCGGAGCATGCTGATAATTGGTGGGGGAGCAGTGGGTGTAGAGTATGCACGGATACTTTCCACTCTGGGCGTGAAGGTGTATCTCGTCGAGATGATGCACCAGGTTCTCCCAGGGTTCCCCCGGGATCTCTCTAGGCAGGTGGCTAAGGGCCTCAGTGGTCTAGGCGTCGAGCTTCATCTATCTACAGTAGTTGAGGAGGTAGCCGAGTCTGGCGAGGGACTTGATATACTGTTGAGTGACGGGTCGAGGCTCAAAGCAGAATACATACTGAATGCTACAGGCAGGGTTCCCAATACCAGTGGGATAGGGCTAGAAGATGTGGGGGTAGAGTTATCCGAGGAGGGATACATAAAAATCAATGCGAAGATGGAGACTAGCAGCGACGGAGTCTACGCGGCGGGAGACGTTACAGGGCCTCCTATGCTCGCCCATAAAGCATACCATCAAAGCCTTGTCGCGGCGGAGAATATGATGGGCGGTGATCGAGTATTCGATAAGCCTGTTCCTGTAATGGTTTTCTCTTATCCCGAAGTAGCCTACGTGGGCATGTCTTGGAGTGAAGCTAGGAAGAAGGGGTTGAAAGCGTCGAGGAAGAGGATACCGTTGTCATTCCACACTAGGAGCTTCATAGAAGGCTGGTCCGAGGGTTTCGCTAGGATTGTTTATCTGGAGGATACCGGGGCCGTGATAGGGTTCGAGATGGCTGGCCCACTAGCATCGGAGCTGGTAGGCTTGGCGAGTATACTGGTTTCTCTGGGTGTCAGCATATGGGATCTGGGGCAGCCAGTAATCCCTCATCCCAGTATGGTAGAGCTGTTTACATGGCTGTTTGAGGCGGCTAGGGGTAAGCCTATACACTTCTATGAAAAACCGAGGCCCTAAGGATCGCCCTAGGAGGCAATACTTACGGTAACCCCGTGGAGAAGCTAGGCTCTTCTAGAGTGTTATATAATCCCTGGATAGAGAGTATTGATTATTTGGAGCCCTGGTGTAGAGCATTGATTATTGCTCACCTAGCCGACATGCATTTAGGCGCCAAGCCATACCAATACGAGTATAGGAAGAAGGATATACTCGAGTCATTCAGCGAGACAGTAGATAGACTCATAGAGCTAAGGCCGGACCTCATAGTAGTTGCCGGCGACTTCTTCGATTCCCCACACCCCGGTAATGACACGCTTATACATGCAGTGAAAGAAGTGAAGAGACTTGTAGATGCCGGTTTAAAGCTGGTATTCACATACGGAGAACACGATTACCCCAAAACACGCGATAGAACACCGGTGGAAGTCTTAGCGGAAGCCATAGGCTACGGCGTATACTCTCCTCCACGCTTAGAGTTCAGGAAGGATTCTCCTATAGTAGACCCCTTCATTCTCCCTATGAATAACATAACAGTATACCTGGTTCCCTTCGTGAAGGCCTCCGAAAAAACCCGGGAGGCTATAGTCAAGAGAGTACTCGATGCCTTCGAGAACGACAGGCGGAGCCGTGGCGGTAAATCCATACTTGTAGCCCATCTAGGCATAAGAACCCTTTTCCCCTACGGATCCGTGCTTGACAATCCAGGTCTACTACCTAGAGTAGACTACGCCGCTCTAGGCCATATCCACAGACCATATATCTGTATAAAGAAGTGTCTAGATGACGGCGTTACACCCTTCGCATATACGGGTAGCCTGGAGCCGTTGAGGAAGAACGAGGTACACGAGGGGATGGACAGGGGTTTCCTGCTTGTAGACATTGGAGGAGATGAGCCTGTCGTTGAGAAAATTAGACTCAAGACTATTCGCCCCCAATACATCATTGATACTACCCCTGAAAGGCTTATCAGCGATCTGAGACGCCTGCTCCACGGGAATCCTGCCGGATCCAAGAAACCCCTAGTACACGTCTCACTCACAGTAACCCGCGAGGGGAGGCTTACCTCGAGGGGGTTAGTGGACCTTATAAACAGGGCTTCCAGAGAGCTCGACGTGTACCTGAGGGTTGAATATATTGCCCCTAGAGGGGGAGAGCCAGGTAAGGATACTCGTTTAAGCAGCAGTCTTGATCTGAGGGAGATAGTTGCCTCAATAATAGACCCTCACAGAAGGTTCGATCAGGATAAGAGGCTTAAGGCGGCTGACTCGCTCCTGCATCTCAAGAAGGCGTTGCTTGAGGGAGACGACGAGGAGGTTGATGCTGCTATAAAGCTTCTCGAGGCTTACTCTCCTATAATCATGGGAGAGGAAGCCGGCTGGGGGCTGGAGAGGTTTATGGGGTGACTCAATGGGTTGGTTGTTAATAGGAAGCTGGTTATAGAGGAGCTGGAGCTGAGGGACTTCCTGAGCCACAGGGATACAATCATATCCTTCGGAACCGGTATACACGTATTCTCAGGCGAGAACGGCGCCGGTAAGAGCAGCATAGTCGATGCATTGTACTATCTGCTCTCCCAGCCTAATACCCTGAGAGGTAATAGGAAGTCTGATCTCGTAAGGAGGGGAAGCAGCAGGGCAATGCTGAAGGGTAGGTTCAGGGATCTGGTAACAGGTGACGTGGTAGAGGTAAAGTCGGTTATAGGAGACCAAGCGGAGGCTCTTCTATGGATAAACGGTAGACTAGTGGCCTCTGGCGTCAGGGAGGTTAGGCGGAGGCTGGAGAAGGATCTCTACCAGCAGGGACTGGAGCCTGAGAAGTTGCTGGGTAATACCTCTATAATAAGGCAGGGCGGGCTCTCACGCATAATAAGCGTCCTATCCGGCGGAGCCCAGAGTGAAAGGCTACGGTACTTCCAGAGGTTGCTGGGCCTAAAGGAGTATAAGGATGCTGCTGAGAAGCTGAAGGAATACAGTATCACGGTAACCGTGGGCCAGTTCTCAGTGGGGCCCTTCTATCCTACGGAGAGGAGTATAAGGAGCCTTAACAGTGAAGTAGAGAAGGGTAGGAGAGAGCTGGCCCGCCTCTCCTCCGAGGTTACAGAGAAGAGGAGACAGTTAGAGGAAGCTGGTGAGAGGATTAGGGAGCTAGAGGATAGAATGCATAGACTGGAGGATATGAGGAGGGAGCTTGAGGAGTCTATCAAGAGGCTAGGTTCCCTTGAATCACTAGTCTCCACATTAGAGTCCAGTATAGAAGAGCTGGCCGCGAGGATAAGGGAGATCAGGAGGGAGAGAACAGAGATAGAAGCCGAGATTTCGAAGACCAGGTTGCCCGGGGATCTGTGGGAGTTTAGAAAGAATAAGCTGGAGAAGTATATGCAGCTACGCAACGAGCATGCTAGGACACAGGTGGAGATAGAGGGTAGGAAGCGTATTGTAGAAGAACTCTGGGAGGCGGTGAGAGCTAAGAGTAGCGCGGAGGAATACGAGCGCCTACGCTCTGCTCTAGACGAGGCACGCCGTGAGATTACGAGACTCCGAGAGGAGAAAGCCGGGCTTGAGCAATTACTGAAAGCGGCAAGCGAGTGGGAGAGCAGAGTGGGCTCGTTCCTCCAGTCCCTAGCAGGGAAGGGGCTTAGAGCCTCCAGCCTCGAGGAGGCTTTGGAGGAGCTTGAGGGAAAACTGGTGAAGAAGCGTATGGAGATGGATATGCTAAGGAGGGACCGGGAGAATGTTTCAAGGATGATAGGAGAATTAGAGGCTTCTCTAAAGGATGCAAGAGAGAAGCTTGACCTCCTAGAGAAGAGCGAATCAGGAAGATGCCCTCTATGCGGTCATGAACTGAGTGAAGAGGAGAGAAGCAGGCTCGTAAAGATGCTCAAGGAGAGAATGGAGAAAGCCGCCGGTGATATTAGCCGTGCCGAGGAGAGGCTGAGAGAAGTCTCTAGCATCCTCAGGCGGTTGGAGGAGGAGATTAAGTCCCTAGAGGAGCTATCAAATCGTGGTAGAGTGCTTCTAAGCCAGAAGCCGGTGGATGATGTTGAAAGCCTACGCTCACAGATCGAGTCTATCAGGGAGAGAATAACTCGTTTAGAGGAGAGGATACGCAGTCTCGAGGCGGAGAAGAACAGTATTGAGGGAGAGTGGCAGGTCTATAACGCGGTCAAACAGAGGTACCGCGTTGAGCCGGAGGAGGCTCTTAGAAGTGTTTCAGCGGAGCTGGACTCGTTGAAGGCTAAGAGTGAATCCCTAGCCGGGGAGATTTCTAGGCTCGAGACTGAAATAAGGAGTTATGCCGTGAAATGGGGGCTCCCCTCTGATCCCGGTATGCTCTACAAGCAGGTAGACAGGCTAATAGAGCAGTTTAAGCATGTCTTACAGTTGAAGCCCCGGCTCCAGGCACTTGTTGAAGAGGAGGAACGGCTCTCCGAGAAGAAAACGAGGCTAGAGGAGGAGTATCAGAGGATAAAAGGAGAAATAGACAGGCTAAAGCCTCTCCGCCGGGAGTATGATAGGATAGTAGGGGAGGTAAACAGGGTTCGTAGGGAGCTCAACAAGTCCTACATGGATAGAGGCCGCTTAGAGGGGGAGCTCAAAGCATTAGAGGAGAAGCGGAGGGATTTGTCTAGCCTAGTAGCCAAGCTGGTGGAGGCGCGGAGCAGGCTCAGACTATTGTATCGTGCAAGGGAAATACTCGAGGAGCTCCCCACACGCATACTATCCGAGACTATGAGCAGGCTCGAGGAGGAGATGACTAGGATCATACAGGAATTCGACCTCTCCTATACTGGTGTAAGCATAGACCCTGAGACCCTGGAGTTCAGGCTCGTTGACCCGGGTGGAGGAGAGGTCAGTCTTTCCCAGCTGAGTGGCGGAGAACAGACTAGTGTGGCTCTAGCCTATGTCGTAGGGCTCAACAAGGTGCTGGGGGGCGTTGCAGGGTTCCTTGTGTTGGACGAGCCCACCACACACCTGGATCCGGGTAGGCGGAAGGCGCTGGTAAGCGTTCTCCGCAGGGCTCTAGAGCCGTCGACAGGGTTAAGCCAGCTGGTCATAGTTACTCATCATGAAGAGGTGAAGGATGCAGCAGACGTACTCTGCAACGTGTCCAACAGGAATGGTGTGAGTATTGTGGAGTGTGAGGGTTTATGACGGTCTATACCGGGGACTGGGCTGGTAGGCTCAGGGCTAAGGGGAGGTTCATAGAGGCACTAGTATCAATGCATAACCTATCCGTCTCCCGGCACGAGCTCCACAAGCACGAGCTAGGAGACCCGATCCAGGCCGGGGAGCACGCTGCTACCGATGGTGGCATGAACCGCCGTGAGCTGGCTTCTTACACGTTCTACGCGGTTAGAGGATACACTGTAGCATACACGAGGGAGAATGAAGGGTACCGGCCTTCGTGGGAGGAGCTCTACGCTGATATAGGGATAGTCATACCGCCGGGCAGGGAGGATACTAGAGTGTCTATGTACAGGGACATAGTAGAGATATGGACAGCCCTCAAGACAGTGGAGCATATGAACGGAGGAGACTCCATATACCTGGGGGACGGCAGCGTTATAAGCCTTGTCACAGAGCCCGTAGTGCACAGGCTTCTCAGGCGCCGCAGAGGGGTCGGGGAGCTCCTGCGCTGCATAGAGGACTATACTAGTATTGAGGAGCTTAGGAGTGAGAGCCTCAGGGAGCCTCTGGCGGCGAGGCGCCTCCTCGGACTTGACGAGGAGAAGGTTTACACTGCTAACACGGATGGCGGAACCCCCCTGGGCGGCGAGTATTACTCCGACTGCGCCACCTACGCGGAGTTCCTGGAGAAGAGCCTGCTCCTCATGGAGCTATTCAGGTCGTGCTGGAGGAGGGGTATAACGCCTGTATACATCTCTAAGACCAGTAGGACGAGCTTCCTCTACGGAGACCCTTATTTCACTGATCTCTACATAATATACTCTATAGACCCCTTCGAGCCGGGCTTCTACCTGAACAAGACACGTGTCCGTGAGGGTATACAGACTCATCTCTGGATGCTTAAGAGGGAGGGTGTTGTGAGTAGTAGAGACTACTTCCCCGGGGACAGTGGCCTAGACGAGTTCTATGGAGACCTAGCGGTCTTCCGGTTCTACGCGAGGCTCCAGTATAGTACCCCGGTTCTCAAGGTGGAGATCCCTCTGAGCGGTGGGATGTGGAGGGATCTCACCCTAACGCCTGGAGGCGAGAACGCGGAGGCACTCGCCTCCCAGGTCACCGGGAGGCTCCTAGGCCTCCCGCTGAGCGAGGGTTATCCCCTTGTCCTGCGCAGGGTTCATGAAAGGAGTAAGATATCCCCCCGAGAGCTCGACTACATAGTTGAAAGCCTCGGCCTCAACATGAGGCGCGGGGCTAGGGAGGTGCTTGGAGAATGAATTCAAAACCCATAGGCGTCATAGTAGGTGAGAGCAGCCCCCTTTACAGCACGGTCCTCTTCGACGCGGGCCACGAGAGGAGGCCTAGGATAGGAATGTATCTTACCACCGAGACAGAGGAAGGCAGGATTCTCGGCATAGTGGAGGCGTTGAGGGCTGGTAACCCCCTTATACCTGAGGAGGTCAATAGTATTCAGCATGTTATCTCGATGAATGAGTACAGGGATATAGACGACAAAAAGTATCTCAGGGGCATAGTTCAATGGTTCTCACTCCTAGACCCCCTTGCCGACGGGGGCGTGGTTAGGTCTCCGACAATACCTCCAGCCCCCTCCAGCAGGGTTTACCCTGCTCCAACAAATGTGTTGAGGAGGATATTCTCGCCTAGTGAGAAGGGATGGATAACTATAGGCAGCCTCCTCTCTGATCCTGACGTGCCTTTCGGCGTTAACGTCGACATGCTCTCCCGCCACCTGGCCATACTTGCCGTGACCGGCGGGGGTAAGAGTAACACTGTATGCATCCTGGCGGGGAAGCTGGTGGGAGAGCTTGGAGGCACCCTGGTAGTCTTCGATATGCACGGGGAATACTCCTCTATGGATCTGGGGGATATCATGAATGTGCAGAGACCCCTGATAAACCCGGTCAACCTAGGCTTCGACGAGCTCAAGACGATGATGAGGATACCTGAGAACGCGCACAACCAGGAGAGAGTCCTAAGGGAGGCGTGGGGGAAGGTCAGGGAGGAGAGGCTCAAAGATAAGCTAGGCGCGGACGAGATCATGGACGAGCTCGGGAACGTGTTAGAGGCCATGAAGGCGGCTGCATCAAGGCAGGGAAGCAAGGACACGTCCACCGTAAACGCTGTCCAGGGAGTACTCAATAGGCTGAACGACCTCATGGACTACTACGGCGATGTCCTCTCCGGAAACGCGCCTGTAAGCCTCGAAGAATACATCGTCCCTGGCAAGCTTAACATTATCGACCTCTCCAGTGTGGACGAGAGGGCAGCCGATGCAGTCGTATCCCATTATCTGAGGCGGCTCCTCCAAGGCAGGAAGGACTATGTGAGGAGTAGAGGGGCGAGGGGTTATCCTGTACCTGTTATAGCCTTCATAGAGGAGGCACACATACTGGTACCCTCCCATGCGGGTACACTGACAAAGTACTGGGCTTCCAGGATAGCTAGGGAGGGACGTAAATTCCAGGTAGGCATAGCATTGGTTAGCCAGAGACCTAAGAATGTCGACCCCGATGTTCTGAGCCAGACCAACAACAAGATAATACTGAAGATAGTGGAGCCATCCGACCTGAGGTACGTTCAGAGCGCGACTGAGCAGATGAGCGACAATATAAGAGACATGCTGCCAGGCCTGAACCCCGGGGAGGCCGTGGTAGTCGGTATGATGACCAAGCTGCCTGCAATAGTCAGGATAGAATACTGTAAAGCCAAGAAGACGGGCGGGGACACAAGCCTCGTACGCCTATGGGAGGAGTATAGGCGGAATACAGGCATAGACACCTCGGAGATACTATAAACACGATGGGAGTCAGAACCGGTGGAGGCCGCTCATCCCCCAGGGGGATCCAGAGCCTCCTCCCCGGGGTTGCCCATGTGCAATTTCCATCATCCCCTACTATACCTGGGGGGCCGTGGGCCTTTTAATACGTAGTACGAGCTTGTCAGTAACGCCTCTATGAATGCTTTACGCGGCTCCCAGGTGGAGCATAGGAAGAGCCCGTATGAGAGTGAGAAAACGTCTCCTCCTCCAACCCCTTCAGAGCCGACGTAGTCCTGTGAGGGTTTAGCCCTCAGCCTAGGGTTACCCTCGGAGTCCAACAGTACTGCTCCCTCTGCACCCATCGTGTATATAACACTATGCCTGGAGACTGATGCGACGTCGTCTATTAGGTAGTCGAACTCCCTCCTAGGTAGATCGTCGTCTGAGAGGTGTACAACATCAAAGCTCCTCCGCGGCATTATACTTAACGCGTCTCCGGGAGGCATAGACCTCAGATAGCCTTGCAGGTCTAGTATACTCCATTGAACCTTCTTAGCCGCCTCTAGAGCCAGATCGACTGGGAGCTCATCGTATACAGGGCTCAGGAAGACTAGCATGGGGTTATCCTCTTCTATGGCTTCTAGCAGGTGGTCTCCCCTTATTCTGGGAGGCGTCGACTCGAAGAACACTCTCCGGCTGACTCCAGTATAGTCCAATACCACCTTAGCGGTGTTTTCCTCGACCGCTGCAAGCCTGGCCTTTCCACCCCTCCCCTCTATCTCTCTTCTAAAGTACTCGAGGTCCTCTTTATGGAGTACTCCGAGGCTCGTCAATGTGGAAACCTGGTATGCTGATGCAAGCCATGCCGTATGGAGAAGGGGTCCTCCGAGCCTTTCCTCCATTCTCCCGTCCATGTATATTATCTTGTCCACCGTGGGCGCTGAGACTACTAGTGGTCTACACAAGTCGAAAGGTCCGTCCAGCAACGGTTTTAACCTCCCTTCTCCTCGGGTTCGATGTGAACCACGAGGTCGGTGTTAAGCATTTTCCCAAGCCTCTCTACCTCGTCGGCGATCTTGTGTGCATCGACAATCGAGTAGTTAACAGGCACCGCTACCACTACATCACCCTGATACACGCCCGGATAAACAGTCCTTAGCCTGAGGCTTTTAACACTTAGACCGAGTTGGCCCTGTATAGCCTGTCTTATGCCCTCTACTATCCTTGGAGGCGGGGCCTTGTCTGTTGTCAGGGTTATGTAGCTCGCCGAGTTCTCGTACAGTTCGTATAACACGAAGAGTAAAACTATGTAACCCCCTATATAGTCGAACACAGGAGAGGCCTCCAGGGAGAGCGCGACAACTGTTATCACTATAATACTCTCCAGCAGCTCGCTTATAGTGAAGATGCCGTAAACGCCGAGAGGACTGCGGTCTCCACGTAAGATCAGCGGTATAGGAGCATAGAAGCCCAGCCCCGCCAACGCCGAGTAGAAGGCTCCTCCCCCAGGGGGCTCACCCGGTCCTTCAAGAACTAGGGAAGCCAGGGATAACCCTGCTATGAAGCTATACGAGAGGAGGACAAAGTAGTTGCCCGCCAGTCCGAGCCTTAAATGACCGTATGGATGCCCCTTATCAGGCTCCTTGTTGATGAACCGGGAGTAGTAGACTGCAGCCAGCAGTGCAGCAAGGTTGGCTATGCATGTAAACGTGTCTACCATAAGCGTCTTGGAGCCATATAGGATCCAGCCGGCTCCTTTAGCAGTGGTCCCAAGTATGGCTAGCAGTATGACCAGCAGTGTCCTATTCAATCCTGCTCCTCCCCGGTAGACGCGTTATCCATGAGACTATCTTCTCCACAACGTCCTCGCCAACCCTACCGGCTAGCTCCATGCCGACCACGTTGTTGCCGGGCTGATACTTGCCGCCAGCCGTTATACCATATGCTCTAGCTGTCTCCGCTAGATCTATAAGCCGGGGCTTCTCCTTCTCCGTTCTCACATAGATATACGTCCTGTTGAACGGTATCCAATAGTAAACCACTACCACTATCCTATCAGGATGCCTTCTAGCAAGCTCTCTCGCAAGAGTTGATACATGCCTCCCATAACCCTCCAGCCTGTATATCCTGGCAGACCCTATATCCCCAGCCTTCTCCTCGGCCTTCGAGTAGAGCTCTCTATACTCCTCCTCAGCCCTAGACCTGAGAGCGGAGAGGAGGCCGTCTTGGAGTAGTAGCATGCATGGATCAGTATCCGGGCTAGAGAGCCGGGAGGCTAGGTGGACTAGTATATCCCTGCGCCCCATAATGTCCGCTGCCATAACCTGCGAGACGCACTCCGCCATGATGTCGAAGTCTCTTATATGGTTCATCCCTGCTTCAACCATGTACTTCTGGAACACCCTGTTAGCCCTAGCCTTCTCCCGTAGATCACCTACAATACTCAGAGCAACGAGCAGGGGTTTATACATTCCCGTGAGGCTGGCTACCACGTGGGCCGCACTCGGCCACAGCTGCCGCGGGTCACCCTCCGCGGCAGGGTTGAATACTATGACAAAAGGCTTCCGAGGCTTATCGGGTTGCGTGTGATGGTCAATGCTAACCACGGGCTTCTGGATCCTAGCCCATACCAGGTCAAGACTGCTACCCGGTACATTATAGTCCACAAGGAACAAAGCCCCCGCTCCTCGGCATGCCCTGGCTATCTCGTCTATTACCTCGCCGGTAAGCTTGAACGTGTAGGGGGGCACGTAGAACCTGGGGCTTGTAGGCATACTCATAGCAAGCGTGGCTGCCGCCGCTACTCCATCCATGTCCCAGTGGTGGATTATGCAGCCTGCCTTGCTTCCTATAAGCCTCATTATCTTCCCGGCGGTTTCTCTTAGCATGTTATCCAAGGGAGTTTACACCATGCTGGTTCTAGGGTTTTCTTAAAGACTTAATATATGGTGGTGTAGACTAAAGATACACTAGGCCATACAGGTTCACAGTGAGGATAACCAGTTATGCAGGGACCCTTCGGCGAGATAGAGGGTAAAACGAGGATAGGCGGCTACATTGTAGAGCTCTCCAGCTACGGGGGCTCCATGAAGAAGTACCGCCGTATAAAAATAGAGGATAAAAGCACAGTGGCGTCAGCCGTGCTCCCAGGCGACACCGTGCTCCTACTGGAACCGGCGACACCGGTTTTCCTACCCCACCAGTATGAAAGCGAGGCCGTCATGATAAGGTTTACAGAGCCGGTGTTCGTGACGCCGGGCAGTGAGGCATCCTTCTATCTAACGGCGCCTGTTGACTATGTAGTATACGACGAGGACGGCGAGATAGTTGACATATTCGCCCTGGAGAACCCTAAATACGGGCTCTACGGAGACCCCGCCGAGGGCGTCGTATGCAGGTACACTAGGTCAAACGTGCATCCAGAACCTGTGAACCCGGAGCCTGGTAGAGCCCTTGTCCCTGTCAGGGTTAGGAACTCTTATTCGGCAACCCTCAAGATGACACTTGTAGTTATACCGCATAGAATGATCAAGATATACTATAGTGGTGAGGGAACAGTCTTCTACTCAGTGGTCAAGGTTGAGCTCGAGGATACATCGAAAGCCGTGGTCATCTCGGATAAGCTTCCACCCTCAAGAAACCTTAAGCCCTCTAGGGTGGATCCCTTCAAGCGGAAGGGGACATTTATACCGATCGAGGTAGGGAGGTTCGAGCTGGAATGGGGATTCTCAATACCCTTGACAAGGCTTACGCCTCAGTCGTAGAAGAGCTGAAGAAGAGCCTGGGAGGCGTAAGTGCCTCCAATATAATAGCCGCAGCCCTAGTACTGGTGTTATCCTACGTCATAGCAGTTACTGCTAGGAAGCTCGTAGAGAAGCCTCTCAGAAGGGTTGCCCCCCAGGACATCGCCAGCCTGGTTTCAAGGCTTATCTACTATACCGTCCTATTCTTCGGTCTTCTATCGGTATTGGCGCTTTTCAACATAAGCCTCTCAGGACTCCTCGTCGCGGGGGGCATAGCAGGCATAGTAATAGGCTTCGCAAGCCAGACGGTTTTCTCCAACTTCCTAAGCGG
Source organism: uncultured Desulfurococcales archaeon (assembly GCA_964451715.1). GTDB lineage: Archaea > Thermoproteota > Thermoprotei_A > Sulfolobales > Acidilobaceae > Tiamatella. The sequence continues at coordinate 22,529 of CAYVIZ010000006.1, forward strand.
GCTGTTCATCTACTTCGACAAACCCTTCAAGCTAGGGGACGCGGTAGAAATAGGGGAGGACAGCGGTGTTGTCACGGATATAAACGTGTTCAGCACAAGGATAAGGAGGTGGGACGGCGTATACATAAGGATACCGAACGAGACCATATTCGCGTCGCGTATAAGGAACCTTATACAGAACAAGGTGAGAAGAGTAGACTACACCATAGGCATAAGCTACCAGTCAGACCCCGAGAAGGCCCGGAGGCTTATACAGGAACACCTGGAGGCTCATCCCCTAGTCCTCTCCGAGCCTCTTCCAACAGTCTTCCTAAGCGAGCTAGGGGACAGTGCTTTAATAATACAGGTTAGATTCTGGACGCTCACAAAGTACTGGTTCCAGGCGAAGACGACTATACTCGAGGAGCTATACGAGAAGCTCACCAGCAACGGTATAGAGATCCCGTTCCCCCAGCAAACGATATGGTTCAAGACGCCTCTTAGAATAGAGAAAGAGTAAAACCAACCCAATTGAATATAAGCCATATACCCTACAGGAATCCCCCCGGGGAGAGTGTGGCGCGGTTGAACAGGGATCCCATGGTTGAGGCAGCGGTTAACTACTACTGGATAATGAGTGCTCTCCAGGGGCAGCCCTGGGTTCCATTTGTGCCGAGCAACCTGGATACTGTGAGGACGGCGTTCTCCTACATAAGGCTCGGGCCACAGGACGTATTCTATGACCTGGGATGCGGTGATGGAAGAGTAGCCGTGCTAGCAGCTAGGGAGTTCAAGGTGAAGAGAGCCGTCTGCATAGAGAAGAACCCCCGGCTGGCCTCCGCCGCGTTTAACCGGGCCAGGGAGGAGGGAGTACAGGAAAGGGTCCACGTCATAAATGGTGACATGTATAATATACCTATCAACGATGCTACAGTAGTCTACATGTACCTGCTGACTAGTGTCAACGAGGTGCTTAAACCGAAGCTCGAGAGGGAGCTTGGAAGGGGGAGTAAGATAGTTACACTAGACTTCAAAATACCCGGATGGGCGCCCTACAGGGTGCTAGGCCCTGGTAAGGGATGGCAGAAAACAGTCTATATATACGTCAAGGGCCTCTCCGACATAGTAACACGCGCCCTTTAGGGCCGCAAGAGGCGTTATCCGGTTTGAAGACGCCACGGAGTATTCCTCCTATAATAATCGCCTTTGGAGTAGTATCACTCTTTGCGGACATTACATATGAGGGAGGAAGAAGCATAATCGGCCCCTACATGGGGTTCCTACAGGCCTCGGGGACCATAGTAGGGATACTATCACTCGGAGAACTCGTCATGTACCTCAGCCGAGGCCTAGGAGGGTATCTCGCCTCCAGGGCGAGGACATCGCTGGGCTACTGGAGCATAATATTCATAGGCTATACTATAAACCTGTTCTCCGTCCCGCTGCTGGCTTACGCGCCTACATGGCAGGCAGCCTTCGCACTTGTATTGCTTGAGAGGACTGGTAAGGGATTACGAGTACCAGCCCGGGACGCCTTGATCTCCGAGGCATCCAAGGGTATAGGCAGAGGCAAGGGGTTCGCCGTACACGAGGTACTTGATCAGACAGGCGCGGTTCTCGGGCCATTATACGTCTCGTTGACTTTAAGAGGGGAGGCCTCCTATTATGCAGCATATTTATCCCTATGGGCTCCAGCATTACTCTCCCTGGCCTCTCTTGTAGCGGCATACAAGCTATACCCTACCCCGGCAACTGTACGGGCTCCGGGAACAGTCATGGATAGAGGGTTCCGGGGCTTCATCGGAGGACTACCCGGTACCCTCAAGCTGTACATGGTATTGTCAACACTATTCTCCATGGTGCTCGTGCAGTGGGCCCTCATATCCTACCACTTATCCCGCATCGGCTGGAGCCCTAGTAACATAGCACTACTCTACACAGTAGCAATGGGTGTAGACGCTTTCTCCGCCCTCGCGGCAGGAGTGGCCTACGATAGGAGAGGACTACCCGTACTCCTAGCCGCGCCAGCCTCAGCCGCGTTGTCATCCCTAGCCTTTATTCCCGGGAGTACACCGGTGGTTTTAGTCGGCATAATTATGTGGGGTGTCATGATGGGGCTAGTAGAGTCTACCATGAGGGCAGCTATCGGGGACCTGTCGCCGGAGAAGAATGCCCCTGGAGTCTACGGCCTCTACGGGCTGATAGTGGGGCTGGCCGGGTTTGTTGGAAACGCTTTTTGGGGATGTATATACGATAGCCATCCAGGTCTCGTGGCTCCCCTATTGTTCTTGCTTTCCCTAGTTACATTGTTCTCGTTTACTCGACTACTAGCTTTGCCCTCTGGATCCGAGCAGGGAAAGCCATAGCTCTACGTATGAGAGGAACTCGAGTCCCTCGAGTGTGTCTAACGCGTGGTATATGCTCTTCTCACTATAGGCGACGGCCCCGTGGCCGAGCAGTATTGCCGCTTTGCACCCGGTTTTCCCGAGTGTCGCCGCCGTCTCCTCGGCTAGTTCAACTGTGCCGCTGGGTAGTCTGGGTATTATGGCTACGCATTCACCTACTGTGTACAGGGACTCGACGTACTTGTTGGGGTCTAGGTTTAACCCGGCTTCCCCGACTATGACTGCGTGGGGTAGGTGTGCGTGTATCACTGCTTTGGATCCCGGTATTCTCCTGTATATCTCTAGGTGCATCCGGTACTCGCTTGACGGCCTCCCTCTAGCTATCTCCCCGTCAAGAGACACCTCAGCTATATCCGTGGGTTTGAGCTTGTTCTTGGAGACAGCGCTAGGCGAGATGTACATTACACCCTTATCCCTCTCCACTATACTCGCGTTGCCCCCCATGAGGTTGATGAGCCCCCTCTCGTAGAGGAGCTTCATAGCTTCAACTATTTCTTCTCTGGGATCCAACGCCTCGACACCCTGGGAGACTGGTTTTATCCTGTTTTTACATGGAAAACCTATGAACTAAGTATTTAACGGAATACGGCTTAGAGAATTTGCATGTATAAATAGTGTTGGCAGGGTGAAACAAGTGGCCCTAACATACAACCAGCTAGTAGACTTCTTCTACAACCTGATACTAACAGGAGCAACCCGCATGCCCCTAGACGTGTACCTAGCGCTGAAGAAGGGCTACGAGGAAGAGGAGAACCCTGTTGCTAAGAAGCAGTTCGAGGCGATACTGAAGAACATCGACCTCGCGGCTAGGATGAGCAGGCCAATATGCCAGGACACGGGGACGCCCTACTTCTTCATAGAGGTAGGCGAGGACTTCCCCTTGAAGACGAGGATAAAGCAGGCAGCAGAGGAGGCTCTCACAAAGCTAACCAAGCAGGGATACCTCAGGCCCAACAGTGTAGACCCCTTCTACCTGAAGAACCCCGGCAACAACACGGGCCGCCACATACCATGGTATCACTTTGAGATAGTGGAGGGCGACAAGCTGGACGTCTGGTACCTGGCCAAGGGAGGGGGAAGCGAGGCTCCCAGCACCCTCGTCATGAGCCCCCCGTTGAAGGGCTTCGAGAACCTGAAGAAGGCTGTTGTCAACACTATAGTAAGCTATGGAGCCATGCCCTGTCCCCCGGTGATCGTCGGGGTTGCTGTGGCGGCGGGGGCGGATATAGCGTTGACCCTGGCGAAGAAGACGCTGCTCTGGGATACCCTCTCCAGGAACCCAGACCCCAAGCTGGCCAGGCTGGAGGAGGCCCTATTGGAGGCTGTCAACAAGCTGGAGATAGGCCCACACGGGTTCGGAGGCAAGTTCACCGCTCTAAACGTCCATGTGGACTACTCTTACAGGCATCCGGCCACGTTTGCCATAGCAGTGGTCACCGGCTGCTGGGCCACCCGTAAGAGCCACGGCATAATAGACTCTACGGGGGAGTGGGAGATTCTCTCCAAGCACTACGAGCCGGAGGAGGGGTGAACAGGTATGAGTGAACCCGGGGTATATTATTTGAGGACTCCCCTAACCGAGGAGGATGTAGCCAAGCTCAAACTGGGGGACATAGTCTACCTGAGCGGCATAGTGTTCACGGCGAGGGACGAGGCACACGCGAAAATACTGGAGACAATAGAGGAGGGCGGCCAGCTGCCCATGGATTTCAGGGAATTAGCACTCTACCACTGTGGGCCCGTGGTTAGAAGAAAAGACAATGGCGAATGGGAGGTAGTTGCGGCAGGGCCTACCACGAGCATGAGGATGGAGAGTGTTGAGGCGGAGTTCATAGAGAAGACGGGTGTCAGGATGGTCATAGGCAAAGGCGGCATGGGGAGGAGAACGGCTGAAGCCATGGCGGAGCACAAGGCGGTCTACGCTACCTTCACTGGTGGAGCAGCCGTCCTAGCGGCTGCCGCCATAAAGAGGGTCGTCAATGTCTACTGGCTGGAGGAGCTAGGGATACCTGAGGCTGTCTGGGTATTCGAGGTGGAGAACTTCGGCCCACTGGTAGTAACGATAGACACCAGTGGGAGGAACTACTATGAGGAGAAGCTGGCCGCGGCTAGGGAGAAGGCTGAGAAGGAGATAATACCCAGGCTACTCGGCGAGAATGTACCCTGAAAACATTTATCCTCACTATGTTTTTTATATATGAATCCCGGAAAGCCGGTTAACCGGATGAAGCCCGCATGTATGCGGGTGCACCGTCTGAAACCGGGTAATACAGGAAGGTGAATGGTGAACAAGTGTGACCGTTGAAACAATCACACACGACGTACTGATCCTAGGCTCGGGAATAGCCGGGCTCCGCGCGGCGGTGGAGATAAAGAGGCAGTACGGAGACCAGGTCGACGTGGGTATTATAAGCAAGCTCCAGCTCATGAGGAGCCACAGCGTGTCAGCCGAGGGAGGCACGGCAGCAGTCCTCTACCCAGAGGAGGGGGACAGCTTCGCTCTGCATGCATGGGACACCATAAAGGGAAGCGACTTCCTCGCGGACCAGGAGGCTGTATGGATGTTCGTCAAACTGATGCCTGAAGAGGTGAAGCTACTGGAGCACTGGGGGATGCCATGGAGTAGAAGGCCTGATGGGAGAATGAACCAGAGGCCCTTCGGAGGCCACAGCTTCCCCCGTGCAACGTTCGCCGCCGACAAGACGGGCTTCTACGAGATGCAGACGCTCTACAACAAGCTACTACAGTACGATGGCTGGGAGAGGTATGATGAGTGGTTCGCCACTAACATAGTCATGGAGAACGGGGAGTACAAGGGCCTCTTCGCCCTCAACTTGAGGGACGGGAAACTATATCTGTTCAGGAGCAAGGCCCTCATAATAGCCACGGGAGGAGCTGGAAGGCTATTCAACTTCACGACATACGCCCACACCGTAACAGGAGACGGGTATGCCATGGCCTACAGGGCCGGAATGGTGCTCAAGGACAACGAGTTCTTCCAGTTCCACCCCACGGGGCTAGTGCCCAACGGTATACTCATAACCGAGGGAGCCAGGGGAGAAGGTGGATACCTGCTCAACAACAAAGGAGAACGATTCATGAAGAAGTACGCACCCAGCTTCATGGAGCTCGCCCCGAGGGACGTGGTCTCGAGGTCCATGTGGACCGAGATACTCGAGGGCAGGGGCTTCGTACACGAGGAGAGTGGTCTCGAGTACATACTCCTCGACCTCAGGCATCTGGGAGAAGAGAAGCTCAACGACCGCCTCCCCGCGGTCAGAGAGATAGCGATCAGGTACATAGGTGTAGACCCTGCTGAAGAGCCTATACCCGTGAGGCCCGCGGCCCACTATAGTATGGGGGGAATACACACTAACAAGTACTCGATGGCGCTCGACGTTGAAGGGAAATGGATAAAGGGAGTATGGGTTGCAGGCGAAGCGGGAGCTATGAGCGTGCACGGCGCCAACAGGCTCGGCACAAACAGCACCGCGGAGTGCCTGACGACCGGTAGAGTAGCAGGCTTCCTCGCAGGCAAGTACGTCTTGGAGGGAGCCAAGCTGCCTGAGCCTCCCTCCGAGGACAGGGTGAAGGCGGAGGAGAAATGGATATACGATGAGATGCTCAAGAAGGAGAGCGGCGAGTCCCTCTACACTATAAGAAACGAGCTGAGGAACACGATGGGCAAGAACTTCTACATATTCCGCGACGAGGAAGGAATGAAGAAGGGACTCGCGAAGATACTAGAGCTCAGGAAGAGGATGAAGAACGTGTACCCCTTCGACAAGAGCAGGATATACAACACGGACCTCATAGCCGCCATAGAGACGCAGAACCTGCTCGACACCGCGCTTGTAGTGGCCAAGGGAGCCCTGGCTAGGCAGGAGAGCAGGGGAGCCCACTACAGGCTCGACTACCCCAAGAGGGACGACGAGAACTGGCTGAAGCACACGCTGGCCGTGAGGTACGGCGAGGACGACGTCAGGCTATCCTACATGCCCGTCGAGATCACGACCTGGAAGCCTGTTGAGAGGAAGTATTGAGGTGGTATCCATGAGTGGTGATACGCTTAGAAAGAACCTGCCCGGCCTCCTCCAGGCAAGCCTGAACCCTTGGCTCCTCAAGATAAAGGACCACCCTGAGAGGCTGGCCTTTATACTGCACAGGGTCACAGGCGTCATAATCATAGGATACCTGCTGGCCCACATATTTGTGACTAACACACCTACAAGGGCTGGATGGGACGCGTGGACCAGTATAATGACCAACTTCGGTAACAACATATTCAACAAGCTGGGCGAATGGATAGTAGCGGGTGCCGTGATATTCCACGGGCTCAACGGTATAAGGCTTCTGCTGGTAGAGTTCTTCGGCGTAGGCATAGGGAGGCCAGTGCACCCGAAGCCGCCCTACAGGCCTGTAAGCCTGTACGCCGGCCAGAGGCTCATGCTACTAATAGTTTTCACCCTAGCCGTAATAGGCTGGGTATGGGCTGGACTCATAATATTCGGGTGATCAGCCATGGCTAGAGCGTCAAGTATACAGATGTGGCAATACCTGACCGCTATACTACTCATATTCTTCCTCGGCTTCCACCTGGCGGAGAGGATACCCCAGATAACAGGATTGAGCTACCATGAGAGCCTGGAGGCCGAGCACGTCTACAAGACGTACACGTCCTTCAGCTGGATACTATGGGGACTAGCTGCTGTAGCTTTGTTCCACGGCCTAAACGGTGTGAGAGGCATCCTACTAGAGTGGCGTCAGGGGAAAACCTATACAGCAATAGTCAACGCCTTGTTCTGGATACTCTTCCTGGCGTTGCTGGGAGTGGCTACATGGACCATCGTGGGACTCCCGTCCCTAGGATGAGGAGGTGGTAGGACATGAGTATGGAGACCAAGATACCCATACCCCCTAAGAGGGTTGTATTCAGGATAAAACGATTCGACCCCGAGAAAAAGGAGTTCTACTGGAAGGAGTACGAGATAGAGACGTTCAGAGGAATGACAGTGCTCGACGCGCTCCTCAAGATAAAGGAGGAGGAAGACAGTACTTTGGCTATGAGGTATAGCTGTAGAATGGGTGTATGCGGGAGCTGTGGAATGGTCATCAACGGCATGCCCAGGCTCGCCTGCCAGACACAGGTCGGCGCCATAGCTACAGAGGGCAACCCGGTGGTCACCGTTGAGCCCCTCTACAATCATCCACCCATAAGGGACCTGTTCACAGACTTCACAGGCTTCTTCGAGAAGCATAAGAGCGTGAAGCCCTACATAATACGTAAGGATCCCCAGGAGGTGGAAACCGGGGACCACGAGTTCCAGATGCTTCCAGAGGATCTAGACGAGATATACCAGTTCACACTATGTATAAGCTGTGGACTATGCTACTCCGCGTGCCCTGTAGCCGCCTCGGACCCCCTCTACCTGGGACCCCAGGCATTGGCCTATGCTTGGAGATACGTTAGAGACGTGAGGGACGAAGGATACGAGGAGAGGCTCAAGATAGTGGACACAGAACACGGGTGCCACCGCTGCCACTTCGCCGCCTCATGTACCGCTGTATGCCCCAAGCTAGTCGACCCCGCTATGGCCATACAGAAGCTTAGGAGCACACTGTTCAAGAAGAAACTAGGCATGTGGAAGAAGAAGACAAGCTCCAAGGTAGGACCCTACAGCTATAGTGGACCCAGCAGGGCAAAGATAGCGCCACAGTTCACCGAGGCCCTACTGCCCGACGTTAACCTGGAGGAGAAGGAGAAGGAGGAGGTCAGCCTAGATATAGAGCTTCCCAAATAATCAAATCTTTTTCCACTCATAAACCCAAAACCCTAGATATTCTATACCTTTGGTGTTATACTAAATACTCCTAACACTTATAGATACCTAGTCCATGGTGTCATGGTTAATGGAGGGCTTCATAGTACTAGTGGGGACAGCGGGCTCGGGGAAGAGTCATCTAGCCGACTCCTTCGGCGGGTGGCTCGAGGATCAGGGTTATAGTATCGCCAGGGTAAACCTGGATCCTGCAGTTGAGTGGCTCCCCTATTCCCCTGATGTAGATGTTAGGGACTATGTGAGTGCTAGGAGTGTCATGGAGGAGATGAAGCTGGGTCCTAATGGAGCGCTTCTAGCCAGTGTGGACATGCTGGTTGGCCATATAAACAGCTTGAAACAAGATCTAGCCGGGTACAAGGTGGACTACTACATAGTAGACACGCCGGGCCAGATGGAGCTCTTCGCGTTCAGGAGAACCGGGCCGATAGTGATGGACTCCATACTCGGCAACGCGCAGGCAGCCACGGTCTTCCTGGTCGACCCCATTTTCGCGGAGCACCCCTCCTCCCTAGTTTCAGCACTTCTACTAGCCGCCTCCACATATCTGAGGCTCAGGAAGCCGCAGGTAAACATTATCTCTAAAGCTGATCTTCTGCTGCCCGATGTTATAGAGGATCTAATACCCTCTATGAGCGAGGAGCCCAGTATTCTAGTCTCCCTGGTTGAACGGGAGCGGGAGACTGATCCGTTGCTCCTGAGGCTTGCTGAGGCGCTGGATGAGGCAGGGTTCTCCGGGAACCTTATACCAGTTTCCAGTAACACGCAGCAGGGATTCAGCGAGCTCTACTACGAGCTCCAGAAAATACTAGGCGGCGGCGAGGACAAGGTATGATACGCCTATAAAATACCCTCTAGAACAAAACATATTATGCAGGGTGTGGTTTGTGGGTGCACGAGAAGACCTGGAAGCATTCTTTAATCCCAGTAGCATAGCCATAGTGGGTGCATCGCCGAAGCCCGGCAGCCTGGGGAGGGCGATACTGGATAATCTCAGGCTGAGGTTCAAAGGCAGGCTTTACCCTATTAACCCTAAGTATAGCAGCGAGCTTGGGTTAACATGGTATAGCAGCATTGGAGACCTCCCCGAGCCCCCCGACCTAGTGGTAATAGCCGTGAAGGCGGGCCTGGTCCCGCGTATACTAGAGTCGGCTGGAGAAAAAGGGGCCAAGGCGGCCGTTATAATAAGCGGAGGCTTCGCCGAGTCAGGGGAGGAGGGTAGGAGGCTCCAGGAGGAAGCCTACGCGATAGCTAGGAAGTATGGTGTAAGAGTCGTTGGGCCTAACTGCATAGGCGTGTATAACGCTTTAACAGGTGTAGACACCTTCTTCCTCCCCTATGATAGGATGAGGAGGCCTCCAAGGGGGCCTGTTGCTATAATAAGCCAGAGCGGCGCGTTTCTCGCCTCCATAATGGACTGGGCCGCCCTGGAGGGTATAGGTATAGCCAAGGCCGTCAACTTCGGCAACAAGATGGATGTGGACGAGGTCGACATGCTCGAGTACTTCGGGTGGGACGACGATATAAGGGTCATCCTTATGTACTTAGAAGGCCTGAGGCCGGGCCGTGGCAGGGAGTTTGTTAGAATAGCCAAGGAGGTTACTAGGAGGAAGCCCGTTATACTGTTGAAGGGAGGCAAGACCAGTAGAGGAGCAAGCGCCGCGGCCAGCCATACAGCTGCGTTGGCAGGAGACTACGACGTGCTCAGAGGGGTTATGAGGCAGGCTAGGATTATAGAGGCGGAAGAGGTTATCGACATGTTCGACATGGGAAAGGCCCTCTCCAACCTGAACTACCCTAAGGGCCGGAGAGTCGGTATCGTGACTAACGCGGGTGGCCCAGGAGTTATAATGGTGGATAACCTGGTCAGGTACGGCTTAGATGTACCCGAGTTCTCGCACAGTCTCCAGGAGAGGCTTAGAGAAGTATTCCCCCCCAGGGTCGCTGTGAGGAACCCTGTCGACTTGACCGGAGATGCTAGCAACGAGGACTACGAGAAGGCTCTCAGAACTGTTGTAGAGAGCGGCGAAGTAGACATTATTGTCGTCATAGCACTCATGCAACCCCCGGTTCTAACAGTGGAGCTCGGCGATCTTATAGCCGACATAGCCTGGGAGCATAGAAGAATCCCCTTCGTGGTGGTCACCATGGGGTCCGATATAGCTAACAGGCTTGCCGAGAGGATAGAAGGTAGAGGCATACCTGTATACCCGTTCCCCGAGCGGGCTGCACGGGCGGTTTACGCGATGGCTCATTGCTCCATGTGCAGGTGATCCAGTCATGAGTGAAGCCGAGTCTCTTATAGAGGAGGCGTTGAGGGAAGGCAGGACGAAGCTGCTTGAGCATGAGTCCTATAAGCTGCTCGCGGGCCATGGTTTACCTGTACCGGAGTACTGTCTGGCGAGGAGCCTTAGAGAGGTACCACAATGCTCTACGCGTGTACGTTATCCCCACGTGTTGAAGGTTGTTAGCCCAGACATACTGCATAAGAGTGATGTGGGAGGAGTGGTTCTGGGGACCCGGAGCGTGGAGGAGGACCTGGAGGCCTACAAGTCCATCATGGATAGTGTGAGGACTAGGGCTCCGGGTGCCAGGGTGTATGGCGTGCTTGTGCAGTGGATGGTTCCCAAGGGTTTGGAGGTTATTGTGGGCGGTATAAGGGACAGGTTTTTCGATATAGTGGTTATGTTCGGCCTTGGAGGGGTTTTCGTAGAGGTATTACGCGATGTTTCATTCAGGGCTGCCCCCCTAGAGTATGGTGATACCGTGGAAATGATAGACGACATTAGGGCTAGGAAGATACTCTACGGGGTCAGAGGCATGCCTCCAAGGGATAGAGAAGCGGTTGCCAGGATTATTTATGGCGTTTACAGCATTATGGAAAGGCACAGAAATATAAGGGAGATCGACCTTAACCCCGTCATGAGCTATGAACGTGGAGCATACATCGCGGATGCGCGTATAATAATATCAAAGTAAAAACCCGTGTAAAACGGAGGTAGTAAATAGTCTTGGCGGAAACCGGGACGGTGGAGCTCCAGGAGAACGAGATACTCAACCGGATAAGCGAGATACGACAGAAGCTCAAAGAGATAACGGAGCAGAGGAGCAGCCTCATAGACGAGGTAAAGATAGAGCGTAGGAAGAGGCGTGAGCTGCTAGACAGGAGAAGACAGCTTATAGAGGAGCTGAAGAAGCTCCGCGAGGAGAAGAACAAGCTATTCGAGGAGCTCGGCTCTCTGAAGGAGAGGCGGGACGAGCTTAGCAAGGCTCTGCACGAGAAGATAGACGAGCTCAAGAAGTTCAAGGAGCAGTTCAAGGATGAGAAGCTTATGAAGGTTAGTATATCCTCCATCCAGAGGAGGATACAACAGCTTGAATGGAAGCAGCAGACACAAGTCCTCTCACCGCAGGAGGAGAACGAGATAGTTAGGAGGATAATGGAGCTGGAGGAGCTGCTTGAGAAGGCTAAAGAAGCGAAGAAGCTCAAGTCACAGTTCATATCTGTTAAAGCGGAGCTGGCCAAGATAAGGGTCGAGCTGAAGGACGTTAACACCCGCCTCAGAGAGATAAGGGAGTCGATAGGCAGGGTGAAGGAGAGGATAAACAGTCTGAGCAGCGAGGTAGACGATCTCAACAAGCAGATAGACGTCCTCACCGAGGACGTGGAGGCTAAAAGCAAGACTATAGACGACCTGTCGAGGGAGAGGACAGAGCTTAGAAGCCAGCTTAAAATACTCAACGAGCAGCTTAGGGCTATAAGGATGGGAGAGGATGCCAAGAAGGTTGAGGAATATGTGGAGGAGAGGAAGAAGCTGATAATGGAGAAGCTCAACCGCGGAGAGAGGCTCACACTGGAGGAGATGAAGATACTCTACGGAGAACTCTAAGGGCTCCAATTTCTTCAAGCGCAACTTATTTCTACGTCTTGTTATCTATTTAGTTAACTGTGGAATGGCATGGGGGACGAGAAGCTCTTTCTAGTGATCGTTATAGATGTAGACGACGACCTGGGATCCATAGGGATAGAAACCCCTGTTATAGGAGAGGATGAAGTACGTAGAGTAGCCGAGGCATTCGGGCTTCAAAGACCGGAGGATAGCGACCTTAATGCAATATACAAGGGCCTTAAGATATATAGGGAGCAAGTTGGCTCGGGTAGACGTTCAGAGATAGTATTACTATCAGGCGACCCAGTCAATACTCTCCGTGCCCACAAAAGGATCATAGAGGGCCTAGAAGAGGCTCTCGAGAAACTAGGAGTATCCCCCGGCTCTGTCGAGGCTTTGATTGTGAGTGACGGTGCCGAGGATGAGACAGTTATACCATTGATATCTAGTAGGGTGAAGCTTATCGGGTTAGAGAGGATAGTGGTTACTCAGCACGTGGGGATAGAAACAACCTATGTTATACTCGGTAGGCTAATAAAGAAAGCCATTTTCGAACCCAGGTTTTCGAAGTACTTCGTCGGCGTTCCAGGCGTGATACTCCTCTCCGCTGCCCTTCTTGCCATGACCGGGTGGTTCACATATGCAGTACAGCTAGGCGCCCTCATACTCGCTGTTGCAATGATCATACGCGGCTTCAGCCTTGAACCCTACATAGAGCGCATGATGCAGGAGGCTAAGCAGTTCTTTGTACCGGGGGGAGAGCATTATCATCTCATAATAGTTGCAAACACCACTCTGCTAGTCAACTTCCTGATAACAGTCTTCCTGGTATACTATAACTGGTCCACTGTAGAAGACGTGGTTCACAGGATAGCATACATACTGGGTTATCCGCTGGTGATCTTAGGCTTCGGGATTGTAGCCTTCCAAGTGGGTAGGCTAATGGTCTACATGGAGACTAACCGTAAGAAGATGTACGACGAGGTTCTCAAGATAATGGTCACCACGACTCTAGTCCTAGCGGGATACGTACTGGGTGATAGTCTTGAGAGCTTACCCTCTAATCCGAGCTCGGATCTACTGTCTAGTGTGATTATAGAATCAGGCTTCCTCCATATACTGTTTGCGGGGCTTGGCATAATCGCGATGGTCTATGTATATCTTAGGGTGACAGGTAGGTATGTAGTAGAGGATTCTACCTCCCAAAATTCCTCTGAACACTCTGATACCAAGTGAGGACGTGGATAAGATCATCTTTGCTGAAAGAAGGCCAAGGCTTGTCTGTGAAGTATAGCTCTGCGTAACGCGAGTTAACTGGGAAGAAGTCACTGAGTCTCCTCTGTCCACCGGTTCTTATTATAAGATCAATCGAGGGCATAGATTTGTAGCTTATAGGTCTAGAGCCTCCATCCCTGTCCTTCTCTATTTCTAGTAAACTACTATAACACAACGCCACCCCTAGTATACCTCCCTTTCTCTGCCGTGTATCAGCCTCCAATATTTCAATTCTTCTTTTTATCTCTTCAGGTAACAGGTTTATTTCTCCGAAGAACATGACCCTTATATCATTCCGAACAAGATCTTCATCCTCGGATAACTCGTTTACACCCCTAACTATTAGCTCATAGAGCGTTTCAAGCTCCTCGCTACTTCTCCGTGTACAATTATCGTATGACATTGCATATACTGAAAGATATCTCACACCAAGTCTTAACAATTCTTTCATAATGCTCCTTAGTGTACTATAGCCTAAATTGTAAGCCATCCTGTAGGTTATACGTTTTAGCCTAGAAAACCTCCTATTACCATCCGGGATTATCCCAACATGTCGAGGTATTACTGTTAAGGTATTCTTCAGTGTTTCACTGGTCATGCTAGCTAGCTGTACGTTCATCTCAACAGTCACCCATAGTAATGGAGAGCCTCTTGCTCCATCTAGTTACTATCTAATTAGATGAATCACAGAACCACGTTATTAAATAATAAACCCGTCTCGGATTAAAAGTGCAGATTAGGGTAGAAACAAGATGAAGGCTTGCATAGGATCTAGTAACGAGATGAAGCTAAGGGCTGCACGCAGGGCATTCAGAAGTATAGGAGTCAGCCACGTTGAAATGGTTGGTGTGGAATCCGGGGTTCCGCCTCAGCCTGTTGGATTGAAAGATATAGTCTTAGGATCCATAAATAGGGCTAGACAGGCTCTATCACTATGCAACGCCGACTTCGGCGTCGGAGTAGAATCAGGATTAACCCCCTTCCCCTCGCCCTCCGGCTTTCTGGTATTCCAGCTGGCTACAGTGATCGATTCCAATGAAAGAGTTAGCACAGGTATAAGCCCTGGATTTGAACTCTATGACTGGGAGAATAAAGAGGTTTCACAAGGTGTGGAGCTCAGCAAAATAGTTGAAAACGTGAGAAATCCGGGTGACATGGGAGAACATATAGGTTATATAGGATATATGACCCACGGCATAGTCACACGTTTCGACCTTACATACTATGCCATAATAATGGCTCTTAAACCATGGATACACGGTGATACCAGTAGGCTTCTATCAATAAGTGGATATCTAGAATCACTAAGGACGATATTCGGGTTAGACTTATAATCCTTAATACTAGTGAATATCCAGTACGACGGGGGATGAGGTAATGGGCGTATACCATGAGAGGGACAATAAGAAGCCTAGTGGGGGGAAGAGAAGGTATTCCTATAAGGTTAAGAGGAAAGCCCTCACAGGCAGGTATTTTGTTCCCGCCATATTTTCATCCGAGTCAGAGAAGGAGTCACGGGTTAAGATACGGGTAAGGGGAGGCAACATTAAGGTCAGGCTTAAAAAGGTCAGATACGCTAATGTGGTTGATAAGAAGTCGGGTAAGGCTTTCAAATCGGAGATACTATCAGTTATTGAGACGCCTGCCAATAGAGAGTACAAGAGACGTAACATTATAACCAAGGGAACAGTGATAGAAACCAAGCATGGCAATGCAGTGGTTGTCAGCCGGCCTGGCCAGGATGGTGTTGTCAACGCCGTCTTAATAGGATGACCTCCTTATAAACCGTTCCACAAGTATCATTTGTTTTCTGGAAGCGGCCTCGCCGCCTTTAGAAGAAGGCTTCAGTCGGAAGTGTACACGCTTTATATGGTTTGGTGTTGTCCTTTGACTAAAAGAGACTATAAAGGAGAGAAGGTCACGGTTTGGCCCGAGTACATAGATGCCACGAGGCCTCGAAGACTAGGTCGTAAAATATCGCTTAGAGAAGCTGTTAAGAAGCCGAGTCTTGAAGAGGTTAGGAGAGCCGCTGAAGAGTTAGGGCTTGACCCTATCGTCGAGGAAGATGTCAAGTATCCAAGGAATTGGATGTATAGTAAAGGAGTTGTGATGGTGTCAAAGGCGAAGCCTAAAACCGTTCTTTTAAGGGATATCGCTCGCCGTATCAGGGAGAGGCGTGCCAGGAAGGGCTAAATGGTCTTTTGTAAATTCTTGTCATTTCTTGGTGTTTGGAATATGTTTTTCCATTATCTGAACATGTAATCCGCAAGATAATACTTCCAGTCACCTCCCCCTAGGCTGTTTTACTCTTAAAATCATTAACCACCGAAACCACTATAACCCGGCGTAGCCCACCGGGGGTAACATGGGAACAAACATGAAACAACGACTTGGAAGCGTGTACAAAATAGCACCAGGGAATCTAGTGCTTGTAAGACTAGGTAACACCAGAAGGCCACCTAGACTAGGGCTCAAGGTATACGCACGGGAAGGACGGGATCATATAGGGAGGCTCATAGACGTTATAGGCCCCGTAGACGAGCCCTTCGGGGTAGTCAAGCTAGAGGCCGGGGCCGAGATAGGTATAGGTGACATGCTGTACATAGAGCCTCCCACAAGAAGGAATGTAAAGAAAACGAAGAAAACAAAACCCTTTGAGAGCAGGAAGAAGAGGAAACGGTTTAAGCAAGGCAGAAAACAGGGAAGCAAACGGTTCCGAATGGGAAGGAGGTATAGAAAATAATCAAGCATATACTAGTCCCCGGGCAGTAGACGGGCTGCGCCGGGGGAGGAAGGATTGTCGGTTACTATAGGAGAAATAGGCTCGGAAACAGTTTCGGATCCTAATACAAGGTGCGTGCAGTTATGTGGTAACCCTTACGCCTATTTTAACGTGTTAACAAGGCAATGTGTCTGCGAAGCCAGTATGGAAGATAAAATCCTGGTCAACCCGGACGGCCTAAGCAGGCAGAGGAGGAACGACGGTATCATACCCAATGATCCTACACGCCATGATCGGGGCATAGGGGTGTACAACATTGACACGGCGAGAGACGCTTCTGGTAGGAAGTTGACTGGCTCGCGTAGGCTTGAGGCGTTGAGAATAAGGAAGAATAGTAAGAGAACAAGGAGGAGTGAGAGAAGCGAGATAACGAGTAGGCAAGAGCTTAAGAACCTCTCCGTTACTTTGGGCCTTGACAAGAATACTGCTTTATTATCAACGGCTATGCGCATACTTGAGGAGG
Source organism: uncultured Desulfurococcales archaeon (assembly GCA_964451715.1). GTDB lineage: Archaea > Thermoproteota > Thermoprotei_A > Sulfolobales > Acidilobaceae > Tiamatella. The sequence goes on from CAYVIZ010000006.1 coordinate 39,160, forward strand.
CTATAAAACAGAAGCTTGTTAAGGGCTTTAACAGGAAGTACTTCGCCGCCGCCGCGATATACAAGGCCGCTGTTACTCACGGTGTTAATGTAAGCATACATAGTATATCAAGACACTATGGTGGAGACTTTGCAAGAGAGAAGATGTGGGATGCTCTTACAAAGCTTGAGAAGAACGGTATAACTAGGAAAGTAATACCTGACGCCTCTAAAAGGGTTGCATCCGTGAAGGAAGGCGCTCGTAGGGCTTTAGTGGAAATAGGTAACAAGCTAGAGCTTAACCAGAAAACCATACTATCAGCGCTCAAGCTTCTAGAGAAAATAGATCGTGTGGTTAGAGTACAGGGACGCAGCTCTTATGCTGTAGCCGCTACAACCCTCTTCCTAGCATCCAGGTTCTATGGGTTAGAGCCTGGTAAGCTTATACAGAAGAATATATCCAAAGCGTCTAACATAGTAGACGCTACTATAAGGAAAACCTATACCCGACTATTCAAGGACACGGTCGTGATAGTTTACATAGGAGAGAAGAGAGATGTGGGAAGCCCCCTCTATCAGTTTACACCTTTCAAAGGATATCATACACACTCCTCTATACCGCAGTCTATAACAACTATAGGGAATCCCTTGGAGGCTAGAACTTAGTTTTCATGGTTCTCTAATCCCACTAGTTTCTACTCTGAAATACTTAATAGTCCCGCAGTAGAATATTCTATAAGAGGAACACCCTTACC
>CAYVIZ010000007.1:0-39123 GCA_964451715.1 uncultured Desulfurococcales archaeon
CTCCTTCCTCAGGCTTATGTACGTCTTCTCGATAGACTTTACAAATTGTTTAAGAATAGACGACATTATATCCAGCACCGAAGGTGCTATGGCTGTATCTTTTCATTTTTAGCTCCCTGAGGATGTCCTCTAAATCAACAAGCTCTACTTTTCCCTTCCTTTTCTCATCCTCATATTCTCTTATTGCTTCAGCCTCGTCTGGTAAGGGTTCTTCAATGCCAATAAGCTGCTCTTCTAATAAGGCCTCGATACGCTCTAGTATAGTCCTTAACCCACGTAGTTCCCTGTATAAAAACTCCTCTTTGTCCACAGCCAATTGCGGTCTCCCTCCTCATAGGTTTAAACGGTACTCGAGGCTCTTAAACCCTTTATCGTCTTAGATAACCGTCGAAGAGATAGCAGAGCTGGTGTCTATTGGTGGGCCCGCGGGGATTTGAACCCCGGACCTCCGCCGTGTGAGGGCGGCGTCCTAACCAGGCTAGACGACGGGCCCTTTTTCGAGTGGATTTATTGTATTGGTGACTGGTTTTTATGGGTTATCCGTTTGATTTGTTTTCTTGGTGTTCAGAGTATATGCCTGTGAGGCTGGGTTGTCCCAGAGATTGCTATGATACCTGTCTTCTGGTATGGAGACACGGTGTATTGGTCTCCAACGAGGATTTCTATCCTGGATCCACATCGTGTCCTAGGTCTGTGGGCGATTTTAAGAGAGCTAGGTCGGATCAGCGGGTTGATGGTGCTTATAGAGCTAGAGTTAAGGGTTCCAGGTCTTTTGAGAGGATCCCGTTGGATGAGGCGGTCGGCCTCCTCGTGGATAGGTTGAAGCATGTTGTTTCGAGGTATGGTGCTCGTAGTGTCTTGTTTGTGGATTATGCTGGTAATAGGGGTTTGCTGACTCGTGTGTTGCCAGCCCGTTTCTGGCGGTTGCTCGGTGCCTCGCTTGTCATGCATAACTTGTGTGACTATTCTGGCTTGAAGGCGTTGAGGCTGCATTACGGCTCCTCTTATGGGAGGCTGCCCCGGGATGTGTTGGAGTCTAGACTCATTGTTTACTGGGGGGTAAACACCGCTGTCTCCAGTATTCACAGCTTCCAGCTAGCCCTACGCGCTAGGAGGGAGGCGGGGGCTGTCATAGTTAATGTTGACCCCCGCGTCTCCGAGACGGCTAGAGCCTCTGATTTGCATCTTAGACCCAAGCCTGGCAGCGATGGTTACCTGGCTCTTGGTGTGGCTAACTACATAATAGAGAACGGCCTGTACGACAGGGAGTTCGTAGCCAAGTATACTAGGGGGTTCAGCGAGTTCGCCGCCTACGCCTCTAGGTTCACGTTAGACGTGGTGTCCAGTGTTACAGGGGTTGATTCGCGTCTTATAGAGGAGTTCGCCTCAATGTACGCCTCGTTGAAGCCTAGCATCATACACATAGGCTACGGGCTGCAGAGACGGTATGGGGGCGGGGAGATTGTCAGGGCTATAGCCCTCCTACCCGCCCTGGTAGGGGTTCACCGCGGCTTCTACTACAGTAACACTGATGGCTTGCCGGTAGACGTGGATCGGCTATCCGGGCCTACAACGAGAATAGCTGTACCCCAGTCTATGCTGGGGGAATACCTTTCAGCTGGCAGGGCGAAACTTGTTTTCATCCACCTCACGAACCCGGCTGCAACGTATCCCGACGCGGGTAAGGTACGTCAGGGCCTCCTCAGGGACGATGTGTTCGTGGTTGTGCATGAGACGCATTGGTCGGATACTGCTCTATACGCGGATCTAGTAATTCCAGCCCCTACTTACTTGGAGAAAGAGGATTTCGTGTATGGTTATTGGCACAACTACATTATTCACAACGAGAAAATAGTGAAACCCGGCTTCGAGACTATAACGGAGCTGGAGCTAGTCCGTAGGATCTCTGCTGGAATAGGGATAGACGACTCACTACTGGATAGTGACCCATGGGATATAGTCTCCTCACTCATAGGTGAAAAACTGGCGGGAGAGCTTAAAGGCAAAGGCTACGCCGCCCTCCCATATAGGAGTTATAGTGAATACCAGACGCCAAGCGGTATGATAGAGTTCTACTCTACCAGAGCTGTGGAGGAGGGCTTCAACCCTCTGCCCCAGCCCGGGCAAGCCCTCCCAGACACAGGCTACAGCCTCATACTCTTGTCTGGAGCTCATCCCCTCTACACTCATTCCCAGTTCGAGGACGTATACGGGCCTATACCACCTGTAGTAATGATATCTCCCGAGGACGCGGAGGAGCGGGGGATCTCCTCGGGAGACGTGGTCAGGGTCTATAATGAGAGGGGAAGTATTCTAATGAAGGCCCGCGTTTCAGGCTCCCTTCCGAGGGGAGTGGTCTTTGTCTACAGGTCTGCTTCAACGCTTGATGGCGGGAGGGTAAACGTTCTCAGCGACCCCGGCTTGGATTCTTTCGGTGGCTCTGTGATAAACTCTACAAGAGTTGAAGTGGAGAGACACGCCTCTTAGCTACTTAGAGATAAACCTCCTCGCTTTCTCTATGAGCTCGGGGTTCTCCGCTAGCCTCACTAGTTCATTTATCCTTGGCAGGCTGTCTATAAGTATCCTCCTAGAGTATTCGAGATACATTCTCTGGGCTTCCGGGTTGCTGGTAGAAGTCTCTAGCAGCTTGTCCAGATAACTGATGGCATCGTCGAGGCTTTCTACAACAGCGTTTATGAGGCCTAGCTTGACGGCTTCCTCTGCACCTATCCTCCCCCCTGTAAGAGCCTTCTCTAGGAGTACGCGGTTAGAGGTGGCTGCCAGGTAAGACGCTAGCATGGGAGCTATAAGCCCCCATCTTATCTCGGGCCATGAAAGGTATGCTTTGGGGGAAGCCAGACGTATATCTGTGGCTAGAGCTATTTCTCCTCCTCCGGCGACGGCGGGGCCGTTTAGGTATACAGCAGTGGGTATACTGCACTCGAGGAGAGCCTTGAGCAGTGATCCCAGTGCTTCAAAAGGTTTCCTAGCACTTGAAGGATCCTCTGCACTGGCTATCTCCTCAAGGTCTATGCCCGACGAGAAAACCCTCCCCTCTCCTGTTAGAAGAACGGCTTTTAAACCAGTGTTTCTACACTGGGAATAGACTATCTCGGATAGACTAGTAAGTGTGCCCGTGTCGAGGCTATTGAGCTTGGAGGGTTTATCCAGCTTCACCACGGCTATTTCCTTGGTTTTCTCTACCAGAACCATCGACGCGCACCCTCAATGATCAACGATGTATGTGGATTAGTATAGGAGCCCAGGGCGACCCCCCTTACCGGGGTGTGGTGGGCCCGGGGGGACTCGAACCCCCGACCTACGGGTCTCTCCTCTTATACAGCTCCAGTAACAGTTCATCCCCCATCGAGGGGTCAGCAGACCCGTATTCACAGGCGGGTCTGGAGCCAGGGATTACTGGAGCATCGACCCCTGTCCGCCCCCTATGAAAGAGATAAATCGATCCACAGGTTTTAAGAGTTTATCATCGAGTACCCTGTTTATCTATGGCTGGAGGGAATATACGTGTTAGAGGATTCCTAGTTAGGCGGAGCTCCTAATGCATGAGCCTAGCTTCTTGGCCAGCGCTATAATGAGTCCTAGACCGGTTTGGACGTCCTTGTCTCTCAGCGCGGAGAGAAGCTTCATTAGACCAGCAGGCTCTACATTCTCTGTATTCAGTTTTCCTACACTATTCAGGGTGCAATACAGCATCTCTTCTGCATTCCTCTTCATAGCCTGTATCTCGCTCGGCTCAAACCTTCTGGCAGCGTCTAGAATAGTATTCGATAATGCTATCAGCCTGAATAATGCTATGTCGTTGGATATAACCGACATTTTCCCCTCGTAATCCGTGAGAAGCTCTTTCACAGCATCTATCAAACCAGCCTTCTTAAGCTCGCCAGCCAGCTCCGCGAGCTCCTTTAGCGCTTGAAGCTCGAACTCCTCTTTCGAGATTTCCCCTACTTCACCCATCTAAGACACCTCCACCCTGTCTAGCTGGCCGCCTAACCTGAACCGGCCTAGCCAAGACATGTAGAAGGTTCTCTTAACTATTTTCACGGCAGGCCCTCTCAGCGTTATGTAGCACCTGTTATTCCACTCGTACATATTCTTCTCTTCATCGTACCTTGTTTCACAGGACCCGACGAAGCCCCCGTTACCCAGGTATGCAACACAATGGGCTGGGGGGTAATCGTATAAACTGTATACACTCCCCAGTTCTTCTAGTATCATGCTCGCCGCCCTCAAACTAGCGAAATGGACGAATATCCCCGCAAGACCTAATCCCGCAGGCTTCATGCTATGCTCTCCCGTAAGGAAGACTTCGTCGTAGAGTGGATGCTGGAAGTGTGGATTCCTGATTTTAGTGAATCTTTCATCCTTCTCATTGACGAATTCTGGCCTCCTTAGTAACTGGGGTAGTCTGGGAGGAGGTACTTTGACCAGCATATCGTATTCTATCTCCGAGTCCCTGGTTATTATTCTCCTAGACTCTACGTCCACTCTTTCCAATCCTTTATGCACTATTACTTCAACATTGTAGTCATCAAGTATTCTACGGGCCATCCTCCCTATGTCGGGTCCTAGAATCTCTAAGGGATGGTATCCTAGGAGGCTCATCGGCGCCACATACAGGATCTCGGTTTCCACTCTCTTTACTCTATAATAGTTAGCGAGCAACGTGGTTATCTCCAATGGATAAATACCGCAGCGGTGAGGGAGTTCGGGGACAAGTATTACAATACGTCCCCCTTTAAACCTTTTTATCTCCCTGTTAAACCTGACCGCTGCCTCTGGATCATAGTTATGAAGTCCTGCCTCCGAAAGCCCGGGATACGCGTTCCAGCCGTTGACTGTTCCTAGTGATATGATGAGGTAATCATAATCCAGCCTCTTACCCGATGAGGTGGTAACCACTCTTTCCTCGAGGCTTAAATCCACGGCTTCGTCTATAATAGTTTTGACTCCATAGTATTCCAGCGCCTTTATCGGGGCTCTCGTCTTCTCCACGCTTAACCCGTCTATCGCCACGTCAAGCCATAGGGGAGGCATGTAATGATAAGCCGACTTGGTTACTAGGGTCACCTCAGCATCTAGGTTATTAGATCTGATCTCCTCTGCCAGCATTAGAGAAGAGGCTGCACCTCCTACCCCGCCTCCTAACACTATTACTCGTTTAACCATTACTGATTCCACCTAAATTGAGTATAAATTCTTAACTAGAATAATTAAATACTATAGTTTACATATTTAATTCATTAAGGATAAGCCAGTATATGACTCCCTACACTATTATCGGATGGTTAGGAAAACGTGTTTGTTGGCCGGGGTCCCCTCATTCCAGTGTTATGGCGCCGGGGAGGGGACTCGAACCCCCGACCATCGGGTTAACAGCCCGACGCTCTACCAGCTGAGCTACCCCGGCTCGCCCATTGCCGCGTGGGCATGTTATTATTTCTCCAGTGCCATGGGGTTATATAGGTTTTACACCGTGTTACAGCCTTTATGCCGCGTGGGCATGGTTATAGTCTTGATATCTTATACTCCTTCAGAACAGGCGGCCTTTTCGCCCTTGCTTTCCGCCTAGCCTCCTCCACTATGTCGTCTACTCTTTCAAGGAAGTCAGGTGGGAGCTTAGCGAATAATGGCTCGGGCTCTGGTATAGGCGTTCCAGGCTCTACATCCTTGTTTATCTCATCCCATCCCGCGTCCTCTATACTATCATCTCTACCCAGCATTCTCCATAACTTGCGGGAAGCAGCGGGTGTTATAGGAGCCATGGTTAGTGTTATCATTTTAAGTATGTTAGCTGCCACCCAGAGAATAGTCTCTGCCCTGCCCTTATTCTCCTTAACATGTCTCCATGGTTCAGAGCTGTTGAGATACTGGTTCCCTATCCTGGCTATTTCAAGTACCCCCTCACTTGCTGCCCTGATACGTGTTTTCCTGTAATCCTCTACAGTTCTCCACGCTAAGTCCCTGGCTTTCCCGACAACCTCCCTGTCTCCACTCGTTAAATCCGTGGGACTGGGGATACGCCCGCCTAGCTTCCCGTGTATCATACGTAGAACCCTATACGCATAATTTCCAATTGTATCGTTGAGCTCAGTGTTTACTATCCTGTAGAACTCCTTCCAGGTGAAGTTCATGTCCCTCTGCTCAGGCCTCATCCTTGCCAGAACCCACCTCCAATAGTCGGCCGGCGCTATTTCGAGGGCCTCATCTATCCAGATTCCTATACCTCTAGATTTGCTGAACTGCTCTCCTTTAAACATCAAGTATTCTGTTGCCGATATCATGTAGGGGAGAACGTAGGGGTCTCCCGATGCTATAAGCATTGCGGGAAATATTATTGAGTGGAACGGTATGTTATCCTTCCCTATGAAGAAGTAGGTCCTTGTTTCGCTATCGAACCACCATTCCTTCCAGGCATCGGGGTTGCCTGTTTTCCTGAGGAGGTACTCCTTGGTCGCCGAGACATATCCTAGGAGGGCGTCAAACCACACATATATAGTTTTATCCTCAGCTCCAGGGAAGGGTGCCGGGATACCCCATTTTATGTCCCTCGTTATAGCCCTCGGCTTAAGCCCTGTCTCTATCCATGAGAGACTGTATTTCTTAACATTGTCAGGCATGTAAGGGTGGTTTTCGAGCCATTCCTTAAGCTTGTCCTGCAGCTTGCTTAGGTCTATGAACCAGTGTTTGGTCTCCCTGAATACTGGTTTAGCGCCGCAGAGGACGCATCGGGGGTTTATGAGCTCTGTTGGATGTAGGAGTCTTCCACAGTTATCGCATTGATCACCCCGGGCTTTCTCGTATCCACAATAGGGGCATGTGCCTTCAACGTAACGATCGGGTAGGAACATTCTATCGTTCGGGCAGTAGGGTAGTACGTCTGTCTGTTCTATGATGTACCCGTTCCTATATATTTTGAGGAGGAGATCCCTCACGTACTCCTTGTGGATGCTGCTTTCCGTTCTACTATAAAGAGAGAATCCTAGCTCGTATTCCTTGAACAGTTTTACGTCGTATTCGTGTATCTGATCGGTCAAAGTCTTCGGCTCGATTCCTCTTTTACGTGCCTCTAGCTCTATAGGGGTACCATGCTCGTCGCTTCCCGTCACATAGATTACATCATGCCCATCCATCTTCATCGCCCTAGCGAATATGTCGGCGCTTAAGAGGCTTCCTATCAAGGTGCCTAGGTGGGGTACATTGTTCACATAGGGCCATGCCGATGTCACAATTATCTTCGCCACTCCCATATCCACCTAGGGGTTCATTCAGTTTTGCCTCGAGAAATTATATCTTATCTCTCCTGGACACCGCGACTTGAGGATAGGATTTCCTGTGGAGAATTAGTGCCCGGTCCCGGTTTGGGGCCCCTGCAGGTCCTCTCGGACCCTACTGGGAACCCCAACGCGACCGGCTTAACTGCCGGGTTCGAGATGAGTCCGGGTGTTGCCCGGTCGCTATGACCGGGCCGGGCAAGTGGTATACTTCATGTAGCGGTGGTTTATAAAATTTATCTAGTCTCTTCGGGTTTTTCCGCGTATATAGCTTTGATCACCTCTACGCCTTCCTCCCCGCATTTACCCGTTACCTTCCCCACGTAGTCTCCTTCCTTGAATTCTCTCTTGCTCTCCTGCCCGGTGGACTGGCACTTCACCACGGTGACTAGTTTTCTCGGAGGCTCACGTTTCTTTGCTTGTGATGATTGTATGAACAGGTATATTGTTGATCCTATTAACAGTATGAGGAAGATGAACTGAAGAGCAGCGTTGTCTTGCGTGTCTAACAACATGTATTCACCTCTACTGCGATACGCCCACACTGTTACCTATTCCTGCTAGTAACACAGTATCTCCCTCCTTAGTCTCCTCTGTTATGATGGTCTTTATCCTTTCTAAAGCCTCTAGGCCTCCCTTGTAGATTTCCTCTTTCATGGCGTATATTGCTTCATCCATACCCATCTTGACTATGACCGTCCTCAGGGGGATACCGTGTCTGGACGCTGTTCTCTCTATTCTTATCTTCTCAGGGCCCGGATCTCCTATAGCCGCGCCCACACCCTCTGCAACTGAACCGGTTTCCTCTCCTTCCAGCTTCAACGCCGCGTCAACTGTTATTAGAAGCTTGGGCTTCCCTGTTTTGAAGAGGTCTTTCTCTATTATCTCCTCTATGACGAGGCCGGGCCTGCCTACATTGGACTCGGGCCCCTCTGCCTTTACTAGTATAAGTTTTCTCCCCTCATAGTTTACCAGGGTGGCTACGGTGTCATCGTCTATATTCCTCCATTCGGGTTTCTCGCTGTTGCTGTATGCTAGGCTGTAGGCTATTAGGGGTCCTATGGAGTCTCCTATAGGTGCTCCTTTGACGAAGTCGTCTAACGCCTTCCTATAGCTCTCCGCGATCTTAACTATCTGTGGGAGTATCAGTTTAAGCTGCATCAAGAGGATATAGTTGTTTGTCTTCTCGCTGGTTAAGAGGTAGTGTCTCACTATCTTAAAGAGCATGTTAAGCGCATATGTTATACTTAGACTGGTCTCAACCTTGTATCTTGTAACCTTGTCCTTATCCGGCATCTCCTCCTTGAGTAGCTCCTTTATCTGGTTTCTCTCAGTCTCCAATATGTGGTCGAGTCTCCGTATAATGTCTACAGGCTCTATGTCGACGGGGCTTATTACGACATAGTCCTTTACCCTGTCAACGATTGTTTTAGGCCTTTTAGCCCCGTTCCTTACAAGTAGATCTCTGGTCTTCTCCTCTGCTTCTTCATAGTACCTCTTGAATAGCGCCAGCGTCGCCCTGACTTCTCTGCCCCATATATACATTTGAAACCTTTGATTGGCGCCTGTGAATAGGAGTAGGAAAATGACTAGGAACGCGAGCTGGCTTATCGCGGATATCCAGTCAGCCAGGCTTGACCCGCCGGTAGCCATTCTGTCCATCACCCTACATAGTTGTTACTATTTTACCCCCATCAGTAAGCACTATAGTGTGCTCAAACTGGGACACCATCCCTCTCCCAGCCTCGACCAAGATAGGGTATGATATAAGGGTTTTAGTTTTTACTAGAACCCTCATAGCTTTTCGAACACGTTCCAACCCGAACACGGGCACAAGCCATCGCGGTGTGAAGGGTAGAGTTTTGTATTCATCCCATATGTATGAAAACACTTTACCGGTTTCCTCGTCTAGTTTCCGTGGATTCGTCTTCGCTATAGAGTAGATGTTCACAATCCTACCCTCCCGTGTGAGCCCTCTGCCGTTGGTAGCGAAGGGTTCTATGGCCACAGTCATTCCCTCGTTTATTTTAGCTAATGCGAACCTGTCCCCATAATTAGGTATAGACAAGCCTGCGTGCACCCTGTATCTATCTATACTATGACCCGTGAGGTTCCTTACAGGCCGGAACCCGTACTTCTTTATAGTCTTCTCAATAGTTAAACCTATTTCAAACGTCTTTACACCAGGCTCGAGCTTCTCTATAGCCTTCTCTAATGCCTCGCGGGAGGCTTCCAGTAGCAACACATGCTTGTCTGAGAGGTCTATAGTGACAGCGGTATCAGCTATATATCCATCCACGTGTACTCCCAGATCAACCTTCACGACGGAGCCGGGGGGCACGGTTCCTTCATCGTCATGGCTAGGAGTATAGTGTGCGGCTATCTCGTTGATCGAAATGTTGCATGGAAAAGCGGGTTTACCGCCTAGCTCTAATATCATAGACTCCAGCTTCCCACATATCTCAACGAGTCTCTCACCGGGCTTGACAAGCTTCTCAGAGTATTCCCTGACATGTTTAGCTATCCGACCTGCTTCAATGTATTTCTTCAGAACTTCCTCCTCGATTCTCTCCAATGTTCTTCAACCCGTTTACCTCTCCTTTGGGATCGCTGGGCATTAAATATTAGGTTTTTATAAGGGGATAACCTTATATGAGGACTCTGGCCGAGGATAGAGTTAGTGGAGGAGTATAGAGATGGTGAACAAGGTCAGGATATGGCTGTGGAGTCCGAATGTTAATAGTTTGAAGCAAGTAGAAGAGCAGATAAGGAGGATATCAGAGAAAACCGGGGCAAGGATGCGGGGGCCTATACCACTCCCAACTAAGCGTCTTCAAGTACCCGTATTCCGCCTACCTCACGGCGAGGGTTCTAAGCACTGGGAACACTGGGAGATGAGGATTCATAAGAGGCTCATAGATATAGTCGCAGATGAGAGAGTCATGAAGCAAATAATGAGAGTTCGAGTACCTAAGGACGTGTATATAGAGATAAAGATAGTTTAGCTCACTGAAAATATTACTACAATTATATTGTACAGCTTCAACGACTTCTCCATTGGAAATCCTAATAAATCCGCTATTCCCTCTTCTTGTATTAACAGGAAAAATAGATGAGCCGGGGTGCCCGAGCGGCCCAAGGGGCTGGCCTTGAGAGCCAGTGGGCGCACGCCCGCGCGGGTTCAAATCCCGCCCCCGGCGCCATATATTATTCTAATTCAAAATTCAAACTTTAGATTCACTCGATTATCTCTGTGACCTGATAATGGTTATAGCTGGGTAGACTGACCTGGCAATGCGGTAAACGTGTACTGCTGCATAGGATAGTTTAAGAGAAAGGAGGGAAAAGGGGGTTTACTTTATTTCGACCTGTGCAGGCTTTACATCCTTGACTATACCTATTCCAATAGTCTTATTCATATCCCTCATAGCGAACCTGCCTAGCGGCGGGAAGTCGCTGTACTTCTCTATCACCAGAGGCTTTATAGGCTTGAACCTTACGATAGCCGCGTCTCCCTGCTTTATGAAGTCGGGCTTCTCTTCTAGCACTTTACCAGTCCTCGGGTCTACCTTGGCTACTATCTCCACTATCCTAGATGCCACGCTTGCCGTATGCACGTGTATAACTGGCGTGTATCCTACTGTTATGGCTGAGGGGTGCCAGATGACGAAGATCTGCGCAGTGAACTCCTCTGCTACTGTAGGAGGATTGTCTGGATGACCGACCACATCTCCTCTTTTGACGTCCTTCTTTGTTATGCCTCTGACGTTGAATCCTATGTTGTCACCGGGCTCGGCCTTCTCCAGTTTAGTATAGTGCATCTCTATGCTCCTTACTTCTCCGGTTTTCCCTATAGGCATGAAGACTACTTTGTCGCCTACTTTTATTACTCCGGTCTCGACTCTACCTACCGGTACCACGCCTACTCCCGGTACTTGGAGGACGTTCTGTATGGGTATTCTCAAGGGCTTGTCAACAGGCTTTACTGGAGGCTCTAACTGGTCTAGTGCCTCGACGAGCGTGGGCCCGTTGTACCATGGCATGTTGGGGTCTCTCTCTATGAGGTTAGCCCCTGTCCACGCGGAGACGGGCACGTAGGCTATCTTGTCCACGTTGTAACCGAGCCCCTTCATGAACTTCTTGAGTATTGAGACTATCTGCTCATACCTCTTCTGACTATATGGCGGTTCAGCAGCGTCCATCTTGTTTATAGCGACGACAACTTTGTCTATACCCATAGTCTTAGCCAGGAGCAAGTGCTCCCTTGTCTGGCCCTCTGGGCTCATACCAGCCTCGAACTCACCCTTTCTCGCCGATACAACCACTATGGCCGCGTCAGCCTGGCTTGCACCCGTGATCATGTTCTTGATGAAGTCCCTGTGTCCAGGCGCGTCTATGATTGTGAAGTAGTACTTCCTCGTCTCGAACTTCATGAAGGTCAGGTCTATGGTTACTCCTCTCTCCCTCTCCTCCTTCAGCTTGTCGAGTAGCCATGCGAACTTGAATGACTCTTTTCCTTTAGCCTTCGCAGCCTCTTCGAGTTCTTTTATTTTCTTCTCATCGACGAATCCCAGACGGTAGAGCAGGTGTCCCACTAGGGTGCTCTTACCGTGGTCCACGTGGCCTATGACCACCAGGTTCATATGGGGCTTCTCTGCCATTCTACACCACCCTATATATTCGGGAGATAATACTCGGGGATAAGAGGTTTTAAAAGGTTAACTATACCCTTACCTGGAGCTTAACGCTATACGCTCTATCTCCTCCTTCTGCCTCACAGCATAGCTGTTCATATCACCGTTAGCGGCGAGGATGAGCTCATCCGCAAGGCATTCCTCTATGGGTTTAGGGTTGTTAAAGGCGCAGTTCCTGGCTCCCTCCGTTATAAACCTCAACGCGAGGTCAACCCTCCTCTGCGGGGAAACATCTACTGAGACCCTATAAGTTATACCTCCATAAGTGATTCTCGTTGTTTCCTCTCTGGGTGCGCTATTCTCTATGGCCCTGACAAGTATCTGTATAGGGTTCTCACCAGTTCTAAGGTAGATAATGTCGAAGACGGTTTTCACTATATTATAAGCCAAGTGCTTCTTTCCACCGTTTCTCCCAGGCCTCATGAGTTTATTCATAAGCCTCTCAACTATTGGTACTTCCGCTTTCCCGAACCGCCTATGCTCATGCCGCCCGCTTGTATGCGGGAGCCATACAGGTTTAAGCGATATGTACTTCTTAAGCCCCGGATCCCTGACTTCTACTCCAACATAGCTCCATTTACCGAAGAGCCTGATTTCATCCGCCTTGAGCTCCACGTCTACTAGCTCGTTACCCAAGCACTACACCCCTTATAGTTCCAGCCTAACCATAAAACCTCTTCAATCTAGGTATTTTAAATCTTTTAATACGGATAGAGTGAGGTTTAACAGCAATAATAAATGCTCTCGCTCACATACACGAACATGGTGGCAATAACTGCGATGAAGCCCTCTGGTAGGAGTCTACTAAAAGTAGTAGACATGTCTACATTCGTGTTAGTTGACAAGGACGAAATGGGGTATGTAGGAGTTATAAACCTCTTCCTTGAAGACGGGAGAACATTCTCCATGTACTATATACCGCTCGAAATAATAAGTGCATTAAACAAGCTCGAGTCTGACGAGTTTCAAGAGGAATACGTGGTCAGAAGGGAATCCATATTCGATCTGCTACCCCAGCTGGAGTCGTTCAAAGAACTTATGGGTAGAGTTGTCAAGAGGGTAATAATAGATACACTAGACAAGGAAACAGGCTTGTACTCTGCCACAGTGGAGTTATCATTTGATACTATAACAATAAACAAGAAAATGATACCCAGCCACGCGATTTTCCTGGCTAGAACTGTGGGTAGCCCTATATATGTTCACAAGGATCTACTGGCTAGCGAGGAAACCCTGGGGGAATAGGATAAGGCTTCCATCATGGTTAAAGATGGAAGAAGGGCTCGAAGCAGGTTTTAACTGTTTCATCTTCTGGGCTTCTGCTTCTTACCTTTAAGAAGCTCTTTCAGGCTTACACCGTTAACCATGACGACGCGGTACCTAACACCGGGGATGTCTCCCATAGACCTGCCTCTGGGTCCTCCTATGCCCTCAATGATGACTTCGTCGTGCTCGTCTATCATCTTTAAGCCGCCGTCCCACGGGACAAACGCTGTTACCACCTTGTTGTTCTTTACGAGCTGTACCTTAACCGCCTTACGGAGGGCTGAGTTAGGCTGACGGGCTTCCACACCCACCTTCTCCAGAACTATCCCTCTAGCCATGGGAGCCCCTTCTAGAGGGTCGACCTTGAGTTTTAGGCCGAGCATTCTTATCTTGAATTCTCTTTGGCTCCACCTGAACTTGAGCCTCTTCTTCCTAAGTTTCCTAGCAGCGAACAATCCCATAGGCGACTTCTTTCCTGTCACTCTATTACACCTCTCTGTAACCCCATATGTCAGTTCATAGTGATTATAATTTTATCCCTTCAAGAAGTAACCACTATCCTGTCTATATCGAAGAATCTCTTCAATATCATCCTAGCACGCTTCAGGTTCTTCCCTTCCCTGCCTATAGCCTTGCCTTTATCCGCGTCTGGAACTCTTACATACAACGTCTTCTGGCCCCCCCTCTCTATGAGGTTGGTGGATACTATCCTGACATCTCTGAAGACATTCTTAACCATGTTCTCCAAATCATCCGAGTGTTCAACTATTTCGATGTTCTTCTTGAGAAGCTCGGTAAGCCTCTTTACGTTGACTCCCTTCCTTCCTATGGCTTTCCCCATGTCTTCCGGTCTAACGATAAATATGATCCTGTTGAAGTCCTCGTCTATTATGCAGTCCAGCACAGTTGTGCCCGTTATACTCTGGAACAGAGCGATGAAACGCAGCTCCTCTGGCCCCAGCTTCCTTTCAGGCACCTAAATTCAGCCCTCCTCGATGGCTTCTATTATCCTTGAAGAACCCTCATCTAGCACCGCTATCATGGATACGGGATAGGGTTTACCCGATAAGGCCCCCAGTTCTACTGTAGTACCTTTATACTCATATATAGGTATACCGCTCAACCTTGCATAATATTTCACGCTTTCCCTGTACTTGGGCAGGGCGTTCATCGCGACTATAACCATTTTAGCCTTACCCGTTTTAACCATCTTTATCGACTCCTTCGAGCCTATGACGTATTTCCCTGTCTTGAGCAGGTTTTTCAGTTCCCTCTCGAAGCTGGCCATTCTCTTTCCACCCGATTTACCGCACGTCCTGTGTAAGGATAATCATACCAGTACCGACATTTATAACCTTACCAGCTATTATAGACTCTGTTATACCTTTGAATTCCTCTAGATCGCCGTGAGCAGCTGCCCTGTAGAGGTGTTTCTGTGTTTCCTCGAAAGCCGCCTTGGCCAAGGGACTGGATTTCTCTCCTACTACACCGGTTCTCCCGATTGCTTGCACTCTCCCGGTCCAGGTCATAAGATCCGCCACGAGCATTAGATGCCTTATATCAACGTCTAAGCCCTGCTTCTCCAGTACATCCTTCATTTCCCTTATGATCAGGTTACGAGCGGCCTCAATGCCAAGTACTTGAGCCGTCTCATATATGTCATTACTGTATGTACGCGTGTAATCCACTCCCTTGATGTCGAGAACTTCATATAGGTTCGACCCTTCTGTTACTATAACGTACTCTACTAGGTTTCCTTCCCTGTCTTTCTCCGCTTCTATAGCCACCTTGGTTATTCCTTTTACTCCTTTTATCCTAGTTTGACGTATCTTGTCTTCTACCCTGCTCAGTGTTCTAATATCTATGTCTTCATTCAAGTATATAGTTATAGTAGGTGGATCCTCACTGCTCACTTCCACCTCGCCTATTTTCAGTTTCTTTAACAGTGGAACCAGCTCATCGACTGTTACCCCCTTATCGATCATCATATCCTTATCCAACACTATGGTTATAGTATAATTCACGATGTCCTTCTGTATCTCGCTCATAACCTTTTCTATTGTAGTATACTCGATCCTCCTCGCTATCTCCCTTACCTTATCCAGATTCTTCCTCACATTCTTGTCAAGATATATCCTCATAGTAGGGGTTGAAGGCTTTTTCCTCGCGTCTACTATCTCTATCAGCCTGGGAAGCCCCAGCGTCACGTCGAACTCTAGCATACCAGCATAGTGGAATGTTCTAAGCGTCATCTGAGTACCCGGCTCCCCTATGGACTGTGCTCCAACTATTCCCACTGCTTCACCCGGGTGAACCTGGTTAGCAAGATAGTCTCGGACGACCTCCTCTATTATCATCCTCTTTTTCCTAGCATCAAGGTCTAGATTGTCTAGCTTCTCGGTTAACTCAGTGTATATGCTAGAGGGCAGTATGACGCGGGCAGCGTCTAAAGCGCTTTTCAGCGACTTGAACTTCACGCCTGACAAGGGTATCATGCCTCCTTGTATTTTTCAATTATACGATCTATATCAACTGGTTTCCCGTGGATTGATTTCATGGGATCCACTAGGTCTTCTCCATAAGTTATCTGTACAATGTTGCCTTCTCCATCCCTCACTGTACCATCGTAGGATACCCTTAGATCCATGAGGGCGTTGATAAGCCTTCTCTGCATGTATCCGCTCTGACTTGTTTTTACAGCAGTGTCGACGAGCCCTTCTCTTCCCGCGGCTGCATGGAAGAAGGTTTCCAGAGGGTTTAAACCACTTCTGAAGTTGTTGGTCACAAAACCTCTTCCCTCAGGGCTTAGATCGCCTTTCTTGAAGTGCGGCAGGGTTCTACCTCTATAGCCTCTAGTTATACGTTTCCCTCTCACGACCTGCTGGCCTAGAATCACGGCCATGTTGGTGATGTTTACATCCGATCCTCTAGCCCCCGTTCTAGCCATTATGAAGACGTTGTTGAAGGGGTCAAGGAACTCTATCGCCTCCTTACCAGCCCTCTCTCTAGCCTCGTTAAGGGTTTGGATTATCTTAAGCTCGAGTGTTTCCTCCGCAGTTCTTCCGGGTATAGGCTCTAGTGTTCCCTCCTTATACTGGTTGATAAGCTCTTTTACCCTCTCGTAGGTCTCCTCTAATACCTTTCTCACCTTCTCCTTAGCCTCTTCAGGTATCTCTACATCCGCCAGTGTCATCGTGAACCCCTTTAGCTCCAGCATTCGTATAAACATTCTGAAGACCTTGTCGAAGAAGCCTCTCACATACTCTTCACCGTACTCCTTCACCATGTAGTGTATAACGTTTTCAGATTGCTGAGCACCTACAGCCTTCTTATCGAACACGCCTTCCAGTAGCTCTCCATTCTTTATAACGATGAATGAATCGTAGAAACAGTCCTCGCCAGAGCATTCCAGTCTTCCAGAGTTTATCTTAGCCTTACCTTTGAAGTTAAAGTCGTCGGGCAGGAACAGGCTGACGAGTTGTTTTCCGGTCCAGTATTCGCCGGGTTTCATTATGGCTGGTTCAGGTAGTTCTCCCTCATAGCCCGTGGCTGACAGGATGAATTCTACTTGGTCCCGCGTCAGTAGTGTTGTCTTACTGGTTAGAAGGTACGCGCCGCTGACGTAGTCTTGTCCACCTCCTATTATAGGCCCGCCATACCTGGGTGAAAGAATATGTTTCTCGACTAACATTAATTCGTAAGCCTCGGCTATAGCCTCAGGCAACCTAAGGGCATGAAGGTTCATCTCGTCCCCGTCGAAGTCCGCGTTATACGGTGGGCATACAAGGAGGTTTAATCTAAAGGTTCTTCCTGGGAAGACGCGTACTATGTGTGCCATCATAGACATTCTGTGAAGGCTTGGCTGCCTGTTGAATAACACTACATCACCGTCTTCTAGGTGTCTCTCCACTATGTATCCGGGCCTAAGGCTTTCCGCCAGGGCTTTTCTATCCTTGAAGAACCTTAGATCTATCTTTCTTCCATCATCGCGTATAACATAGTTTGCTCCAGGCCATTTGTAGGGTCCGTTAAGCACTCTCTTCCTGAGTTTTTCTATATTGTAAGGTGTCACGTGTTCGGCTATGGTTATAGTCTGGGCTATCTCTTCCGGTACACCCACCTCGTTTATGCTTATCAGTGGATCCGGTGATATCACTGTTCTGGCCGAGTAGTTTACACGTTTACCGGACAGGTTTCCACGGAACCTGCCCTCCTTACCTTTCAACCTTTGCACTATACCTTTCAGCGGCCTGAGATTCCTGTGACGTGCTACAGGAACACCGGGAAGCTCATTGTCAAATAGTATAGAGACATTGTACTGGAGAACGTTCCAGCGTTCTTCCACGATGCTTTGAGGTGCCCCGCTCATTATAATGTTTTTCAAATCATTGTTTGCTCGTATTATGGTCACGAGAATATGTGTTAGATCATCCTCGCTGCGTATACCCGTTTCTAGCGATATGGGCGTCCTTACCGGCAGAGGCGGCACGAGAAGGGCTGTTAAAACCATCCATTCGGGGCGCGCGTATCCAGGATCCAATCCGAGCAGTTCGGCGTGCTCGTCCGGTATCATTTCTAGGCGCTGCCTGACCTCGTGTGGTGTGAGGAAGATACGTCCCTCTAATCTTTCCTCGTAAAACTTGTAGGGCTTGTCGAGTATAATCTTGTACTGTTGCTCGCCGCAGTGGGGACACCTCGGCGTTTTCGCCGCCTTCTGTATAACATTCTTAACCAAATCTTTAGCTAGACGAGGCCATTTCTCTCTGAGTTTCCTGTAGAGCTCAAGGTCTCTCCTGATTTCATCCTCGGGGAGTAGTATCCTTCCACACGAGCGGCAAGTGGCTTTAAGTAGATCGTTTATTATCCCTACAAACCCTACGTGTATAACGGGAGCAGCCAGCTCTATATGGCCGAAATGGCCGGGACACGTTGCAGGCGGGTTGCCGCAAACAGGGCATCTCTCCCCCGGCTCTATAGCACCCATATGCGGGTCTCTGGGGCCGCCTCTAACAGGGAGCTCCTCGTCGTAGAGTTTGTCGGTTACAAGAGCTACTCTGCTCAGCTTCCTTGCTTCATCCGGGCTTATTATGCCGAACTTTATTCCCTTTATAACGTAGTCGTCAAACCTCATCACTGTTCTCCACCTCTTCCATCCGAGTCTTTTCCTTCCTCCACTATTTCCTCCACTACATTGGATATCTCAGAGACGACTAGCTTGGGTTTTATCATCAAGCTAGTGATCTCCTGCAAAAGGAGTTTGAAGGCGTATGGAACCTTAACCGGGACAACGTCACCATCCGTACCATGTATGGGGCACTCGAATTTCCTCTTGTTCGCATTGAACCATGCTATGTGTCCACACTTACGGCATACATACATTATATAGGCGTCGCTGTTCTCTAGAAGCCTGTCGCGTAGAACCATGGCTGTTCCATGGCCTATTAGAGTATCTCTCTCCATTTCACCGAATCTGAGGCCTCCCTTCTTAGCCCTGCCTTCTGTGGGCTGCCTGGTAAGCATTTGCACCGGGCCCGTTGCGCGTGCATGTATCTTATCAGCCACCATGTGGTGTAGTCTTTGATAGTAGACGATGCCTATCACAACCGGCTTCTCCAGCATGGTACCTGTCCGCCCATCATACATTATCTCGCTAGCGTCGTCGGGGAACCCGTTACGTAAGAGCTCTATTTTCAGCTCCTCTGGTTTTTCTCCTATGAATGGAGTCCCGTCAACGAAGCGTCCTGATAAAGCGGCTGTTTTCCCTGCTATGGTTTCTATTAGCTGTCCCAGAGTCATTCTCGAGGGGAAGGCGTGAGGGTTTATTATGATGTCTGGGCTGATCCCGTCTTCAGTGTAGGGTAGATCGTACTGGGGGAACAGCATACCTATTACTCCTTTCTGCCCGTGTCTCGAGGCAAACTTGTCGCCGATCTCTGGAACGCGCTCGTCTCTCACTCTAACTTTAACTAGTTTGTTCCCGTCGATTGTCTGGGTAACCAAGACGGTGTCCACTATACCTTTCTCCTTAGGTCTCATAACAACACTGGTATCCCGTTTCCTGGCCTGGAAAGGTGAGACCCCCGTAACCAGCTGCTGCTCAGCCGTAAACCTAGGCGGGCTGACCTTGCCTATCAGAACATCTTCTCCGTAGACTTTTACCTCGGGAGCTATTATCCCGTCGGGGCCTAGGTGCCGGTAGTGTTCTGGTTGCTTGTAATCTATAACGCCGGGCTGGGGTATAGTTATTTCATCCTCTAAACCGCCAGCATATTTGTTCTCTACAGTCGAGTAAAGCCTAAAGAAAGTGGATCTGGCAAAGCCCCTCTCAACAGAGGACTTGTTGAATATGAGTGCATCCTCTATGTTGTATCCGCTATAAGACATTATTGCCACAACGGCATTGATTCCAGCAGGCCTGTCATTGAAGCCTATAAGGTCAAGTGCCTGAGTCTGAACAAGAGGCTTCTGAGGATAATAGAATAAGTGGCCTCTGCTGTCAGTCCTTAACTTATAGTTGGCGGCGTAGAGGCCTAATGCCTGCTTAGCCATTGCAGACTGATAAGTATTCCTAGGGCTCTGATTGTGTTCTAGGAATGGTATAGTAGATGCAGCCACCCCGAATATGCCGGGTATCCATAGCTCTAGGTGTGTATGATCCTTCGTAACCTCGCTGGCGTATAGTGCTATATACGCGTTCTCCTCCTCCTCAGGATCGAGGTACTCGATGACACCTGCTTTAACCAGATCAGTGAAGCTCATTTCACCCCGGCGTATTTTCTCCACGTGGTCTCTAGTCAATAGTATCTTACCGTCTTCTACTACTATTAGAGGCCTCATAAGCCTACCAGCGTCAGTGTTCACGTAAACCTCTCCTACAACGCCAGACTCTATATACGCTATGCTAGCTTCGAACGGTATCTTACCCTGCCTCCTGAGCCTCCTGAACTCTCTTGCCAGCTTATCACCGTCTGGATGGAAGCCGAGTGGTACCCCATTGAGGAAAACTCTCGAGTAGTTCTTTAAGGCTTCTACAGCAGTGGGATCATCGTTCTTCGCCTTCTCGAGCACCTCCTCTACAGGCAGTACGCCTAGTTTGTATAGTATGTCTATCAGCGCCGCGTTTTCGGTCTCCGTCAAACCAACAGAGATATATGAAAGCAGTGCAAGGTTTTTGACGAGGCCACAATTAGCCCCCTCAGGAGTCTCGAACGGACACAGCCTTCCCCAGTGTGTCCCATGGAGGTCTCGTGCCTCGAAATGGCTCTGGGTTCTTGAGAGCGATGATACTACTCGTCTTAAGTGGCTTAGAGAGGAAATCCAGTTAACCCTATCAAGAGTCTGACTTATACCGGTTCGGTTGCCTGGCCAGTTGCCTGTTGCTAGACTCCTCTTGAGCATATCGGTTATTATGTCCTGTCTAGCTATTTGGCTTAGATGTATCTTCCGTCTTTGACTTATTAGGATCTCCATCTGTTTAGCCATATTGTTCAAGAACGTGTCATATGCTAGTCTGAAGACCTCTGCTATTAGGTCACCAGCTAGTCTGAGCCTCTTGTTCCCATAGTGATCTTTGTCATCTGGCTCGCGATATCCTTTCATTAACTCTATTATACGTCTAATCATGTCGGCTATCATAAGAGCTTTCCGCTTCCTAATCCTCTCGTCGGAGGATCTACCTATATGGGGCATAAAGTAGTTGTCAAGTATCTCCTGTGCCCGTTGTATACGTATCTCCCTCGGCTGGCCGCTGGCGACACGGTTGCCGATAAATTCCAGTGCCTCCTCCCTGCCTCCTATCATGGAGACTTCGAGCAGTGAAAGTATAAACTCGTTCTGGAACTCTGGATCAGGTGATATAGCCATTAGAATCTCTTTGTCCGTCTCCAAGCCGAGTGCCTTCATTAGAATAGCCACAGGTATCCTGCCCCTTATCCTTGTTACAACCGCTTGGAAGGTACCGTTTGACATTCTGTCAATCATGATACGGCTTCTAACACCTTGGCTTAACGAGGAAAGCTTAGCGCTGTACGTGACTTTTGAAGACGCGGCAAAGCTTCCACCGCCTACAGAGACTAGGGGCCTGTTTATCGCTAGTTCCTCCTGTGCTACGACTACCTTCTCGTTACCATTTATGATGAAATAGCCGCCGACGTCGCGCCCGTCTTCTCCCATAGAGACTAGTTCTTCATTACTCATGTGGGATAATGGATCTAAAACAGATCTAACCATTATCGGTAGATCGCCTATATGTATCTCCTCCGGCTCTCTTTCTATACCGTTCTCGACGAGAGTCATCTCTAAGTACAGGGGGACACTATACGTGAGATTCCTAAGCCTACACTCGGTAGGCGTGACACTCCTCTTAGCGCCGTCGACTTCCTTGACGAGGGGTTTCCCTATCCTGAGCTTCCCAATTTTTACATACGTTGAAAACATTAGAGGATGCTGTTCCACCTGTCTCCTACCATAGTAATAGGGCCTTGCTGGTCCTGGATGAACAGTTTTCCGCGAGCTGGCTATCTCATAAATGGTTTTCTGGACAAACCTGTTAAACGACTCTAGATGCTGCCTAGCAAGCCCCTTCTCTTCTATAAACGACTTGGCTACATCAAACAAGTCTGACTGAGTTAAACCGTTATGAGATTCGCTCAATACGCAACAACCTCCCGTCAATAGGCTACAACGATACGGTAAATCACTGATTCTCCTGCAGTAGGGCTTCTCCGCGTGATCTTAATAATATTGCCTGGAGCAGCGTTCAGGAGTCTTGCAACAGGGTCGTTTACACTTATATGGGGCAACTGGTAAGGCTTAACATTGTATTTTCTTAACACCTCAGCAGCCTCCTCTATGCTGAGCAGTTTATGTTCGGGTACAAGCTCGTGTTTGAGGATTTTCTTCTTAACTTTAACCTTTGATGGGGTCATCTCTATATAAACCCCCTTCCACCTGCAAACTTCAGAATGGTCCTATTACGGGTTTATTAAATTTAATCATACGCCATGATTCCAGTATTACTGTAAAGGGATGACATTATAATGGGATCCAAGACGATAGGAGCCCCTTTTTGTTGGAGCGGCGTGGGAGGGGGTCTGTGTGGCGGGCCCGCCGGGATTCGAACCCGGGACCTCCGCCCAGAGGCGTCCACCCGCTCTGGCCTACGGGTTAAAAGCCCGCCGCTCTACCTGGCTGAGCTACGGGCCCTTGCCCCACATCTCTAGAGGTTTAATGATGGGGATATAAAATTATACCAGAACAACTCCACGGATCCTTTACCATGGTATTTAGCGGGGTTTAGTAATATGATGGATAATGCCGTTAACCCTGATAGAGTAAAAAAATACATTGACGGCCTTAAAGAAGCGTTGAGGAGCATAATGGGGAAAGGCTTAGACAGGGATTACAGTGATTTAATGGATGCTGTGAAGAGGTATCTTTCCGATGCTGAATACTATTATGTGAAAGGAGATTATGAAACGGCTTTAACCGCTGTAGCTTATGCAGAGGGACTGCTCGACTCTCTAAAATATATGGGTGTAACTGAAGCTGAATGGCCTCAGCGGACGCTGGAAAGAAGGGTTTTTCTAGCCGGAACATTCGACTTGATCCATCCTGGCCATATAAAGCTAATGGAATGGGCTTCTAGCTACGGTAAACTATATGTAGTTGTGGCTAGAGACGTCAATGTCGTGAAGATGAAGGGTAAGAAACCCGTTCTAAGAGAACAGGCTAGGTTGGAGCTGGTCAAAGCGATCAGATACGTGTATGATGCACTACTGGGTGATGAAAACGATATATTCAAGCCCCTTGAACTAATCCGCCCCGACGTCGTTGTGTTAGGACCGGATCAAGGGGTCTCGGAGGAGGATGTTATAAGAGAAGTCGAGAAGAGGCTAGGCTATAAACCTGTGGTGGTTAGGTATCCCAGTAAAGAGTATTACTATGGTGTGAAAAGCTCTTCTGATATAATTAAAACGATATGCCAGGGGAGCTATTGTAAAATCGTATCCAGCTGATGAGGGCATTGATGCACTTTTGCTATCATACTCCGTGTTAGGTTCTTTTTCAACTTCTTTGTAAGGTAATCGGCTATAAGAAGAGGTTTAGGAAGTTTTCCCTTTACCCATGTTGTCTCCACGATCTTTACGGCATCCTCTAAGGAGACCCTGTTTCCCACACTTACGTATATTTTGCTCTTTCCCCTCCTGAGAATCCTTGCTATTACTTCCCCTTCCTCATTAACCACAATATCGCCCCTCTCGATTCCTATGAGCCTCTTCTTTGCTACCCCTATCGACGGGATATCGAAGACTACTCCCACATGGGATGCTATGCCTAGACCCCTGGGATGCGCCTTTCCGTGACCGTCAACTAGTAGAACATCGGGAGCTAGCCTCTTCTTCCTTGTGTATCCTATTAATAATGTTATAGGAGGCATCTCTCGGAATGCTAGTAAACCGGGTATATAGGGTATACATATACGAGTTACAGTATAGAAGCATCCGGCCAGCTCTAGTGTGGGGTATCTCATTAGGGTAAGAACACCTACTCCCAGGGAGCGGGCGGGATCATAAGCTAGATCCACGCCTCCTATAGTGTCTATGCTGTTTATACGGGTCTCCTCTATAACCCTGTTCCTCAGTATTTTCTGGGCTCTAAAAGCCCGTTTCGGGTTAAACTTTTCTTTTATCAGGTTGCAAGAGGGTATTCCTGTGTTATAGTGTTTCACTATATTCCTTTACCCCCTCTGTACCGATTACTATTATGTCTACACCGCCCCCCGACGCTGAGTCTCTCTTGGTGGCTGCTTTGATTGAGTCTAACACTAGTTTCTCAGCCTCTTCTATGCTCGCTTTTTCCCTGTATTTTTCCTCGAGTACTCCCAGAGCTATTGTTGCACCAGTGCCTAGTGCTGCATAGGATTCTTCACTCATTCCTCCCAAGCTATCTAGAACATATAGGTGAGATCCAGTCTTGTCTATTCCCCCTATGAGTATCTCGGTTAGATAGGGTAGGAGTTTGCTGGAGTATAGTATCCGCGATACAAGCAGAGATACTCCCTTAACAGTTAACGGTGTTTTCGTAGTCAGTTTATAGTATTCCAGCTCGCGCCGTATTATAGAAGTAAGGGCTTGGGAGTCCGCATACATCCATGCGGCTCCAATGGCTATTCTATCGTCAATAAGGTGAACTTTCTTCGCCTTATTGCTTATAACAAGGTTTCCCAAGTTAAACGTCTTGTCTGCAGCCAATACGACACCGTCTCCCACTTTTACCCCGATCACTGTAGACCCTTGTACATATAGCGCCATTTCTCACCGCCTCAACTCGATTTTTCTAGGTAGAGTAGTTAAAACTCTAGCACCTCTATTGGTTACTATGACCATGTCTTCTATTCTAACCCCTATCTTTCCACGTATATATACGCCGGGTTCTATAGTAAAGATCATGCCTGGCTCCAGCATAGTGTTGGAGCCTGGTCTTATGTAGGGTTTCTCATGTACTTCTACCCCAACCCCATGGCCCAAGCCGTGTATGAATTTTCTCCCTAACCCATGCTTTTCTAGTACTTTGCGTGCAGCACTATCTACATAGCTAGCTTTGACCCCGGGTTCTACAGTATCTATGGCTGCTTCAACAGCCTCTTCCACAACCTCTACGTAGCCAACATACTCTCTTGGGACATTGGCTGTAAGAAAGAATGACCGAGTCATATCACTGTTATAGTTATTATATACCGCACCCCAGTCTACAAGTATGAGGTCTTTATGCTCCAGCCTTCTAGTAGAGGGTACTGCATGAGGGTGAGCTGCATGGTCGCTGAAGGCGACTATAGTAGGAAAAGCTTCCCCTGTGCCTCCATACTTGTTAATGGCGTACTTGAGTCTCCCCGCGATCGACAATTCGGTATTCCCAGTCTTCACCTCCTCGACTATGTCTAGAAACGCTTTTTCTGCTATATGAATAGCTTCCTCAATGGTTTCCACCTCTTCAGGGCGTTTTACGGCTCTTAGTGTTTCTATGGCTTCTGCCAATGTGCCTGTACAGTGTTTCTCGAACTCTCTAGCCAGAGTGCAGGACAGTCCTCCTAGGTCGCAGAGTAGTCTGCCCCTATACTTGGATGTTATGTTCCTAATAGAGGATGCAAGATCCTCCCCTACGACTTCCACGTCGTCAGGGTTCACGGCCTCATCTCTGGCTCTATAGAAACTGGCTACCTTTGCCCATCTAGGGCCTTGATCTAGGAGCCGGTAGTACTCAAGTATGTTAGTCAATAAATAGTATTCGTCTGAACCTGGAACGGCTATCAGCACGGACCCGATGGGGCTTGGTATGCCTGTGAAATACGTTATATTCGCCGCCGACGTTATCAGGAAAACATCATTATCTCCTGCCTCAACTCTGTCTGCCAGGGCTTTCAGTCTCTCTGGTTTGCTCCACAAGAATATATCCACCCTGTGTTCTAGAGTTTCTTTTTCAGGGTAATTAACTAAGCCGTCACCCTAGAAGGCTCTGGTAGCCAGTTATTCGATGTGATTTTAGATGGTAGATAGGTTCAGATAATTATGTAAACAGGGTCTCTGAGAATGGATTTTGTTTGTGTGTAGATTGCTTTACCTGAAGCGTGCCCGTGTGGTCACCTTTTTATTTTGCCAGGAGTATCGTCTTATCCTCTTCGAGCGGCCGAACCCGCATGCGGCGCAGTACCCCTTAGCTACGTTGAACGCGTTCCTCCCGCATCTTCTGCATCTTATGTGGGTTTTACTTCTCCCATGCTTCCCCATTGACGGTGTTCCTTTCCCCATATACAATCACCTTTATCCGGCAGGAGAAATCATTACGACGTTATCTCCCCTTATTAGTATTATGCCTAGACGCCTGGTTTCTCCATTAGACTTTATCTCCTCCGCATCGTGGAGCAGTATGTTCAAGTGTTGGTCAAAGCTCTTAAGCGTACCTCTTACCTCTCTTCCACCTTTCAGTTTAATGTATACCGTCTTATCCAGCGCCTCTGTAAGCAGTGTATGCGTGTCAGTCAAGTCTTCTTCACCGTCATCTATCTCGTGTAGTCATCACATAAGCCTTACTATTGGAGCTACTATAAAAAGGTATACCAGGCAACTATGGTATTCACAGGTGTCTGGGCATGGTTCGCTTCAAGAAGCGTTTCCCTTTATCTAAGAAGGACAGGAGAAAACTGAGAGAAATGCTTGGTTCGACGCTGGAGAGGGTTAACTGGCTAAACATGGAAGCCTGTGGAAAGATAGAGAAAGGGGAAACAGGCATTTTCACGGTTTACCTGTGTGATGGGATATGCTTCCTAGTAGATATTAATGGACTCATGGTTCCATGCCTAAAACATATTTTGAAGAGGCAAGACGCTAGGTCTCTGGCTGATATACTGGTGGATAGAGGAGCGGTAAAAGCCCTTCTAAGAGGAGCGGATCTTATGGCGCCTGGTGTTACTAGTGTTAGAGGGGAATTCGGGGAAAACGAGGTGGTCGTTATAGGGGACTCGGAGACTGGGGCTCCAGTGGCTATAGGTGTTTCATTAGTTGACTCGGATGCTTTGAGGGAAATGGCTGCATCTAAGAGTAAAGGGAGGGTTGTAAGGATTTTGCATCATGTAGGCGATAAGATATGGGAGGCACTATAGGATTCCGTTTATATGTGGGTCCTACGGTCTAGGCTAGTAAAGGCGTATAGACTCCAGGTTGTTGGGTGTATATATTTCGGGTTTTCTAGGTATTATCCCGCGCTCCTCCATTTTCCCGGCATCCCTATATAGGAGATTCTTTAGGGTTTGAATGGCGTTAGGCTCGCCATGGTTTAGTATTATATTACGCGGCTTCGGCTTCAGGAACTTGTAATAACTCCTCAGCTCTGACTGGCTCGCATGTCCAGAGAATCCTTCTATTCTCTCTATCTCCATTTTTATTTTATAGGTCTTTATCTTACCATCCTCCACGAATTGTATTTCTCTTTCACCTTCAACTATGCGTCTGCCGAGTGTTCCTGCGGCCTGATAGCTGACGAAGACCAGCGCATTCTTCTCGTCTTCTGCTAGTGTCCTGAGGTACTCGACGCTGGGGCCTCCGGTGAGCATTCCCGATGTAGCAAGTATGACAGCGCTCTTGTCTCCCTGAATCACAGACTCTCGTTCCTCCCTGTGGCTCACGTATACAGTGTTGTCGCTGATAAACGGGTTTTCGCCCTGATGCAGTATTTTGTTGCGTATAGGAGGGACGAGTAGTTCAGGATAGTTTGTGTATATAGCTGTTACTTCATACACCATCCCGTCGACATAAACGGGTATTTCCGGTATCTCCTTATTCTTCATTGCCTCATTTAGGACGACAAGTATCTCCTGTCCCCGGCCAACGGCCATTACTGGTATAAGAATCTTGCCGCCTCTACTTGAGACTTTTTTGACTATTTCTAATAGTTTTTTCTCCGCCTCCTCTCTCGGCTGTTGCTCTGTAGCACCATAAGTGGACTCCATTATTAGAGTCTCTATACGGGGGAACTCATGGCTCGCCGGGGGTAATAGCCTAGTAGCAGTGTCGCCTTTTATTTTATAGAATTTTAGATCACCAGTATATAGTATATTGTAGAGGCCTTGACCTATGTGGAGATGTACAAGTGCTGAACCAAGTATGTGGCCGGCATTATGGAATGTCAGTTTTGTATCTGGGGCTACGTCGGTGACCACCTCGTAGTCTACCGTTATTACACGTGACAGCATTAGCGATAACTCTCTCATACCGTATAAAGGTTCTCTCCCCTCTCTCCTCGCAAGTTCTATCAGGTCCTTCTGGACTAGAACCATTATGTCCCTAGTAGGCTTAGTCACATACACGGGACCGCGATACCCGTATTTGTAAAGTAGCGGAAGCAGTCCAACGTGGTCTAAATGTGCATGACTTATTATGACCGCGTCAAGCTCGTCTATGCTGAACTCTGGCGCATCAAAGTACGGGAAGGCGTCTTGCCCTGAACCGCCAGGGTTTAGCCCCGCGTCTAACAGTATTTTACTCTCACCGGTATCGACCAGTATAGCCGATCTGCCTACCTCGTTGAAGGCGCCGAGCCCAGTTATTCTAATATAACTGGTTCCCTTTATAGTGTCCCTGAAGATTCTCTCGCCTATTTCTCTATATGCTTTCTTTCTTTCAGCAGAAGATCGGAGCATGTGCCCTAGTATAGAGTTCAACGTGTTACTGACTAGGGGAGGCTTCCTGTATACAACCATCCTCCACCCGGTCTCCGCTAGCACTTTGTTTATGAACTGCCTGTTTTTACCAGCAACCTTCCCCGGCTTTTCCGCTCTGACTATAACCTCGCCTAGGACGTCGTCAAACTCTATCATGCCGGGATCTATGCCTGCAGCGGGGTCGGCGTTAGAGATTATATAGGCTTTTGTCTCGTCCACGGCTTTGCGGATCTCGGGATCAGTCCTTATGACGACTCTTTTCTTAAGCTTCTTAGCGAGTTCTCTCACAGCGTCACTGTTTTCCACAATGAAACGCGGGTTCTTAACGTATATCGCTATTTCGGGTCCTTCAAACTCTACGGTGCTTATATCCGCGTTTCTAAGGTAGGCATAGATGTTTTTCATAAGGAATAGTCTAAGCTCTTTTCCTGTTAGACGTTCATTGCCATGCTGGTTTTGATCCACTCTTAACACACCTCTCAAGACATGTAGTGAAGTGTTTTTACATGCAGCTATAGCTTTCGGGTTTGCCGAAAAGTTGTCTAGATTGAAGTATGCATACATTTAGAGTTAAATAATTTATCCATCTTATACGAGGGGGCTAGCCGAGTTTTAGTGTCCTCTCCTCTATACCTTTATTGGTTATAATGAAAACGTCTACACCGTCTCCTGACGCTGAATCTCTCCTCGTTGCAGCTGTGACTGCTTTCCTAGCTAGCTCAACCGCTTCCTCGACACTCATATCATCCCGGTATCCATCCTCTAATACACCGTATGCTATGGGGGAACCTGATCCCGTGGAGGTGAATTTTTCTTCTTCTAGAACACTCCCGTACCAGTCGAGGGCAAATAGACGTGGTGCCGTGTCATAGCCTCCTACGATTAGTTGAACCATATAGGGAAACCACTTGGACGAGAAAAGTATACGTGAAAGCAGGTTGGCGTAATTCTTAACGGTCGGCGTCTTCTTAGATGTTATACTATAAAACTTCATTTCCGCTCTTATCGAGTCGGCTAGTGTTTGAGCGTCCGCCACAACGCCAGCTATAGTCATGGCTATCTTCTCGTCTATTTTGACTATTTTTTTGACTCTCCTGCTAGCTATTAGATGCCCGGCAGTGGCGCGTTTATCGGCTGCAAGTATTACGGCTTCATTTATTTTTATGCCTACAGTAGTAGTGCCGTGCATGGGTTCCAGCGTGGCGCTGGCACCTGTTCCAGGAGGAACACTATATCCCCATGTCCTGTACAACCTCTGGTCACCTCTACTTTTCTGGTGTAGAGGCTACTTATAATAAAGCTTGGGTAAGTGTATTTTTACATTGTCGGATCATGTAATGGGTGGAAGCTGATATGGAAGAACACTATTTCTCACTGCCCAGAAACCTGGTTGTTGGAAACGGTGTTATAGAGAGAGCTGGCCACTATTTTGCCTCACTATGGCCGAGGAGGTCTCGAGTTTTAGTGGTGACAGGCCCTAACGTGGCTAGGAATGTTTTCCCTCGGGTGGAGGAGAGTCTTAGGGAGGCAGGCTTCGATGTTCACTACATCGTAGTAGATAAGCCAACGGTTGAGACGGCGGAGGAGACTGTTGCAGAGATAGATAGGGGGAGATACGATGTTGTAGTGGGTTTAGGTGGGGGTAAGTCTATTGATATAGCTAAATATTCGTCATACAAGGCTGGAAAGGATTTTGTCAGCATACCCACCGCGGCATCACATGACGGTATAACATCCCCGTTCGCCAGCCTCAAAGGCTTCGATAAGCCTGTGTCGATGAAGGCGAGTGTACCCCAACTCATACTTTTAGATGCCCTCCTTATCTCCCAGTCGCCTAGAAGGCTTGCACGCGCGGGTTTTGGAGATATACTGGGTAAATGGACCGCCGTGCTTGACTGGAGGCTTGCCCATAAGCTTAAAGGCGAGTATTACGGAGAGTATGCTGCCTCGCTGGCCCTTATGTCGGCCAAGCATGTTATAACAAATGTAGACGAGATAGGTTCATGGACACCAGAAGGTATTAGGATACTTCTGGAAGCATTGGTTAGTAGTGGTGTAGCCATGTGCATAGCGGGGTCTTCCAGGCCCGCCAGCGGATCCGAGCACCTGTTCAGCCATGCCCTCGACTTGATAGCAAAGCATCCTGCGCTACATGGGGAACAGGTAGCTCTAGGTACTATTATGATGCTCTATCTCCATGGTAGGAACTGGGTTAAAGTGAAGAAGGTTATGAGTAGGATAGGCCTTCCGACGAAGGCACGGGAGCTCGGTGTTAGCGATGTCGAGGTTATTGAAGCTCTTACCATAGCTCATAAGGTGAGGCCCGAACGTTATACGATATTGGGTGAAAAAGGGTTAACCTGGGAAGCTGCGGAGCGCCTAGCTAGGAAGACTGGTGTTATTGACTAGCTTCCTCCTTGTTCTCGGCTTCCTCTTTTCCTTCCTCTTGCGGTGCAGGGTATTCTATGGATATAATGAATTCTAGCCTCCTAGTTTCTGGGAGGAACTTCTTTACCTCTGCTCCTAGCACTTTAAGGTATAGAGGCAAATCACGTATATCCATTACGTTCGGCTTTAGTTTTACTCTGAAAACGCCGTCGCCAGCGTCTACTTCTACCTCATCCGGGTTTATTGTGAGCCTCCTAGCAACAAGGTACTTAACCTTCTTCTCCGGGGTATCGGCTATGTCTATCACTTCTATCTCGTATACCAGTTTCTTACCTGCGAGAGGATGATTGAAATCAACCTCTACTATTCTGTCAGTAACACGTTTTATTATTCCAAGCTCGTTGTTTATCTCTACGACTTTACCTACCTCAGGCCTGACTCCCGCCTTGAGGAACCTCCTTATAGGGTACTTCCGTATCTTAGCGGGGTCTATTACTCCATATGCTTCTTCAGGAGGAATTTCAGCTGTCTTCTTATCCCCTACGTTCATGTCTTTAAGTGCTTTATAGAAGCCTTTAACCAGTGTCCGCTCATCTACAACTATAGGCTTAGGGCCGTAGTACGTGTCTTCAGAGTATTTCCCCTCCTTCCTCGCTATATCCTCTATAGTAGTTTCTACGAGGACGCCATCCTCGCTTCTAACAGTATAATTGACGAGCACGATATCGCCGTCCTTCAAAGCCATCTCACCTAACCTCCCATCCGTATATACCATCCAACATCCTTTACATTAGTTAATAAAAGCTCTTTTCCAGTCTTCTCAACTATACCCCAGCCTAGAGGCTCTCTTCTCCTGTTTACGACAACAGAGTGCTTATCTATACAGTTGTAGTATACTATGTTCTCTTCAAGAACGTTTCGCCCGTAGAGGAAGAGTTTCTCTCCTTTGCTTGTTATAATTGTGTGGCAGTAATCCTGTGGATGACACCTGTTTACCAGGTATCTAGCCAGCGGCAGTGACGGTGTTACCTTATCCCCCTTTATAGTGGCCACGTGGAGACCTGCAGCGTAGGGTTTAACGTGTTTTTCCATGAGTGTTTCAATAATCTTGTATAGAGTCTCGCTTGCATGGTAGACTTCTATGTATCGTCCTCCATAATTGCCTATCAGCATTCCAGGCAGTATCCTGTCTGCATTACATCTTGTTATAGAGGCTATCCAGTTGTGTATCAGGGAGGCGTGTCGGCTGGATAGCTTCTTTATAATTAAGCCTTTTTTCTTAGAACGCATATGAAAAAACCCTCCGTGTCTAATTGGTGGGGGAGTATTCGCCTGCAAAGTGATACACGCTCGTCAAACTGTGTTCCTGAGTAATATTGTAGACCCGGGGTTCCGGGAGCTTTTGCTTCTATAGGCTCTAGGGACGGGTCTATTCTCAGCGTTTTCGATATGACGTACTCGTTTTCCTCGACGCCTATAGTGCATGTAGCGTATACCATTATACCGTTTGGCTTGAGGAGCTTGGATAGGTTGAGAAGCATTTCTATTTGTAGTTGTGAGAGCTTTTTCAGGTCTTCCATGCTTCTACTGGTCTTTCTCCGGGGATCCTTTCTTATTATTCCCTCGCCGCTGCAGGGTGCATCTAGTAGTATCTTGTCAAACGCTAGCCCTGAGGGTAGATTTCTAGAGTCTCCTCGCCAGAGTATGTGGTTTGTGAACCCCATCCTATTTAGGTGGCTACGCAGTGATTTCATCCTGCCGCGCTTCTTTTCAACGGCTACAAGTATGGCTTTATCCTTCGTGTATTGCAGGATCTGGGTTGCCTTACCCCCAGGGGCGGCTGCCGCGTCTAGTATCAGCTCCCCCGGCATAGGGTTCAGGGCGTCTACCGGGATCATGGAGGCTGGTCCCTGTATGTAATAGTACCCGAGCAGGTACTCGTGTAGATATCCCAGCTTGTCTCCTCCTTCAAGCGCCTTGTATCCGTGTCTTGTATAGGTTAGTTTTTCCAGTTTTACGCCCTTGGCTTCTAATCGCCTGACTAGTTCTCTGCAGTCTATCAAGTAGTCGTTGCAGCGTAGGGTTTTCGGCATGGGTCTATCATTATATTCTAATAACAGGAGTACCTCATTGTAGGGTAGCATGCGTAGATAGCGTTCAACCATATAGGGCTTGTACCCGTATTTACCGGCTAGCTCAAACGCTTCTTTGGATGGTGTAATATTGAATATATCCTCCCAGTTTTCCATCAGGTTTTCCTCCATGTATACACATTTTACTGAACATATAGAGTCTCTAATCTTTTATTTGGTGTAGAAGAGATGGTGCGAGGCGTTTTCCCAGGCAGATTCCAGCCTCCCCATTATGGTCATTTGAAGGCAGTTAAGTGGGCTCTAGAGAAAGTCGTCGATGAGCTAATTATAGTTATAGGATCCGCTCAGGATAGCTTCTCTCTTAAGAATCCCCTGACTGCGGGAGAGCGGTTTCTTTTATTGAGGAGTCTGCTTGAGAGTGAGGCACCTCACTACGTTGATCGGGTGTTAATAGTTCCTGTTATGGATATAAACAGTAATAAGCAATGGGTTAAATATTTGGAAATGCTGCTTCCGCCTTTTGATTTAGCAGTTTCAGGGAATCCTTTGGTTCAACTCTTGTTTGAAGATGCAGGTTACAGGGCCGTGTCTCCCCCCATGTTTAGCAGGGAGAAATGTAGCGGTACTCGTATTAGGGAAGAGGCAATGAGGGGAGGTGAATGGGAGGACTGTGTACCAGAAGTTATTCTGGATCGCCTCACTTCTATGGGTTTTGCTGAGAGGCTTCAGAGGCTATATAGGGGTGATGAGTATGTCTGAGGACGTTATTGTAGTTGATGGAAGTATGGGCGAGGGGGGAGGGCAGATTCTAAGGACGGCGCTTTCTCTCTCTGTTATAACGGGGAAACCGGTTCGGATTACTAATATACGGGCTAAAAGGAGCAGGCCTGGGCTACGTCCCCAGCACTTGACTGCTGTTAAAGCCTTAGCCGAGATATCGTCTGCTAGGGTGGAAGGCGCGTCCGTGGATTCTATGGAGATATCCTTTTATCCGTCTACCGTGAAAGGCGGTGTCTACAAGTTCGATGTGGGGACAGCGGGTAGTGTTTCCCTGGTTATTCAAGCAATACTGCCCCCTCTATTGTTTGCGAGGGATCCTAGCACTGTGAAACTGAGCGGAGGCACCGACGTCCCCTTCGCGCCGACTATTGACTACATTAGATACGTCTTCAAGCGTAACCTGTCACTAACAGGTGCCTCGTTTGATGTTGTTCTTCATAGAAGAGGGCATTACCCCAAGGGGGGTGGTATGGTTGAGCTGGTTGTAGAACGCACCGTTACCAAGTTCAAGCCTATAAATGCTGTTGAGAGAGGGGAAGTATTGGAGGTTAGAGGGGTTTCTCACGCTGTACGCCTCCCATTCCATGTTGCTAGCAGACAGGCGTTAGCAGCTAGGAATATTCTAAAGGAAAAACTGGGAAATGTAGGTATATCTATAGAGCTTGAGCATTATAGAAAGGATTGGGATCCACATATTGCCCCAGGCAGCGGCATTACTTTATGGGCTGTATGCGGTAAGACGCTTATAGGAGCGGATAGCCTGGGGGCTAGGGGGAAGCCTGCGGAGAAGGTGGGTGAGGAAGCGGCGGCCCGGCTTATAGAAGAGTTGTCTACGGGTAAAGCCTTTGACTCTCATATGTCTGATATGATTCTACTTTATGTTGCACTAGCAGAGGGAACGTCTAGGATTGGAGGATCGCGGATGACTTTGCATGCGAAAACACTGCTCGACCTGCTTGACCTCTTTCTAGGTGGAGAGGGCTTCTCTTACACCATAATAGAGGGGGGAGAGTTGAATGAGTCTTTCGCTTTAGAAATCAGGGGAGTAGGCTTAGCTGGTTTTTGAGCCTATTATGTATTTCCTCGCTATCTCTTCAATAAACACTTTCACTGAATGGGGATCGTTGGTCTTTACAGTGTATACTTCTTTTGCACCTGTTAACGATTTTATCTTCTCCTTGGCTTCCACGAGTTTCTTAGGTTTCACGGCATCCATCTTTGAGATAGTGTATATGAAGGGCTTGCTTCCTATAAACGATTGTATCTCTAAGGCTAATTCTATTTGGCTTCCAAGCGGTAGTGCCGCTGTTTCCGTGGGGTCTATGAGGAATACTATGAGCCCGGCGAGTTGTTTTAGAGCCGTTACGGCTTTAAGCTCTATCTCATTTCTGTCTTCCAGCTTTCTATCCAGCAGTCCCGGCGTGTCTATCAACTGTATCTTTACCCCATCAACAAAGGTGTGCCCAACGTGTATCTCTTTGGTGGTGAAGGGATACTCTGCTACTTCTATGTCTGCTCTAGACGCTGATGAGACCAGGCTTGACTTCCCTACACTAGGGGCTCCCCCGACTATTATTGCAGGCGCCCCCGGGTCTATTCCGGGTAGCTTGGAGATATAGATTACTAGGTTTTTCAGATAGAGAAGGGATTTGTTACAGCGTTTTAGAGGAGACAACATTCTCCCACGCGCCTCGGCGGCCTTGGCTTTTATCTTGGAGTTCTTCTCCTGCGCCATAAGTATGTATCTATACTTCTTGGCGAAGTCGCGTGCCAGTTTCCGTGCTCTGTATATGCAGTTTAAAGCCTTCCTTACCTCTTCTTCTTCGAACTCTAGATAAAGCAGATCCCTATAGAAGGGATCCAGGTTTCTTATAAGGCTGTTTAACTCGCTTACAAAGCTGGTCTTTGCCTCTATGACGTCTGCTATCATCTGTATCCTGGCAAGTTCCATGTCGAGTAAAGGCATGCCTCTTCCTATCTTGTCGTATCTCCTCCAGATCTTCGATAGAACCTCCTTGTACTCGGGTACCTGAATAGACTTAGCGACCTCGGGCGGGGTCCTGTGTACTTGGTTCTTTTTCATTATTCTCTTCCCTTTCCTTTGCGGATAGGTATATTTTGAATGCTGTCCTTAAATTGTTCTCTCCTAGGTATAAGCGTTGTGCAGCTTTTTTGACCGCCATGCTTATGCTATACCCTTTTTCCTCGTGTAAGTAAGCCGCGTATGCGACTCCTAACCTTACTTTCACACTCCTACTTCTAAGGCCTCTAGTTCTCCCCGTCTTATCCAAGAACTCCTTGATAATACTTGTGTTCCTCTCGTATAGACCGATGAGGTTGTATGCAGCGTAGGAGGATATACTCATTAACTCCTTGCCCCGCCATACCATGCGTTTGCCTTTAATTATGTTGGCGCGGCGAAATTCTACACGTGGTGCTGCATGTTTCTCCCTTCTGACCCATCCAATCCTAGGCATGCCCCATACAGTCCATGCTTGTCCATCGTATATGGTTTCGCTTATCACGGAGCCGCATGACCTGCATACTATCACCCCGTTCCAGTAATCGGTCATTACATCCCCTGACCCGCAATACGGGCAGTTTAACACTATGTCCATCTCTCGCCTCCAACACCTTAGTATTAACGTGGAGTTATACATAGGCTAATGCCGTACCAGGGTTAAATAGTGGGAGAGGGTTTCCTGTAAGTGTAAACCGAGTCGGTGTAGGACGGGTTTCCGGTGTGGTTTATTATTTATAGGCGTTGCTAGAGGGCAGATAATAAGGGCAGACGGGAGTGCGGGGGTGCCCGAGCGGCCCAAGGGGGCGGGCTCAAGACCCGTTGGCGTAGGCCAGCGTGGGTTCGAATCCCACCCCCCGCACCACTTGATTTCCCTAGGAGGGTTCTGTGTTGACATTGGAGAAGGCTCTGTCCCTGGCTAGAGAAAACGCCGTCCTCATAGATAGGGATAACATTATTCCCCCCGATATTCTGGGAGCTTTCAGAGATGCAGGCTTCTATGGGCCCTACAAAAGCGTAGATGATGCTAGGAGTAGAATAGACCTGGGCAGAATACTTTCCAGAGACTCCGTTGGAGCTGCTAGCACCGTTCTCATAAACGCTAGTGTCCAGTTCCTGGTGAGCCATATTATAGAAGCCTCTCCCAGCGAGCCTATGGTAAGGGATCTTCTAAGGAATGGTATTGCCGCGGTTTCCCTCACCGAGGAGGGTGGGGGAAGTGATCTAACTCGTAATATAACAGTTGAAGCCAAGAGCATAGATGGTGGTAGCTATTGTTTAGAGGGTGAAAAGCTGTTTACAAGCAATGGTCTCTATGCAGACTACTTCCTTGTTCTGGCTAGGGAAAACGGTGAGCTGAAGCTATTCCTCACCGCTGATAAGGACAACATTAAGGCTGAGCCCCTAGATCTAGCAGTGTTCAGGGGGGCGGGGATATCGCGTGTCTCATATTCTTGTGCAAAAGCAGTAGAGTTAAAGACGCCTAAGCCGGTGAAGGCAGTGTTACACGCTATAAACCTGGGCCGGCTAGGCTATACCGCAATAGGGGTCGGTATAGCAGAGGGGGCAATCGGTGATGCCCTTTACTATGCAGGGCAGAGAAGGGCTTTCGGTAGGAGTATACTAGAGTTCCAGGGTATACAATGGATGATAGCGGACGCCTACAGTAGGCTTGAAACAGTCAAGTCCCTCTACAGGGAGCTCCTCTCCTCTCTCCCCGAGATAGACCCTATCCGCGTTGCTATAGCCAAGAACGAGGCGGCTCGCATAGCCCAAGAGGCGGCATGGATAGATGTTGAAATACATGGTGGACGCGGCTTGGAGAAGCATAGCAAGCCTGAACGGCTCTACAGGGATGCCCGGGCCCTAGATATAGGGGAGGGTACAAGGGAGATCCTCAGGAACCTCATAGCGTCTAGCCTAGCTAAGAACCACTCCCTCGTTACCCGTTGACGTGGAGTCCGAGAACACTCTCAGGTACTCCCTCTTAGCATCCTCCTTAACCAGATGCAGGTAAACCTGGGTTATCTTTATATCACTGTGACCTAGCAGCCTCTGGAGAACAGGGAGGCTCATACCCCTACGCAACGCCTCTGTCGCGAAGGTGTGCCTCAAAACATGGGGCCTAACAACGTCCGCCGGCAGCCCCGCATCCCTGGCTAGCCGTTTAAGCCGCTTGTAAAGTGCCTGATAACTAATACCGACAACCCTGTCATCCCCCTTCAACCCCTTCAACTCTATATAATCCCTTAGAATCCTCCTACTAAGATCGCCTAAGAAGACTATCCTCTCCTTCCCATACTTAGCATTCCTGACTACAATTTCACCATTATCAAGGTCTATATCCCTCACCCTAACCCCTAGCAACTCACTGCTTCTAAGCCCCGTTTCAGCCAACAGTGACACTATCACCCTGTCAAGCATATCCCTCGACGCCCTCAGAAGCCTTAGAACATCATCCCACTGCAGCACACTGCTCATAGACCCCTTAGGCCGTGAAACCCTGGGAACCCTGGGCCTTACACCGCACCACTCGAGAAACCTACGTACAAACATGGAATAATAATGCAGAGTAACAAGGTAATCGCCTCCCCTCCTCCTCGTGAAACCCTTTCTCCTCCTATAGAGCAGCCAGTCCCTGACCTTCCTAGCCCCCTCGGCACATGGGGCTTCCCTCCCGGCAAACTCTAGGAAATCGTTTAAAGCAGCCTTATAGGCGCGAAGCGTAGAACGACTAGCCCCCGCGAGCTCGAGGACCCCTATAAACTCCTCCACCGCCTCCTCCAGCATCATATCCCTAGCGTAATCAGGCGCTTCTCCTAGATCGAGCCGGGGGGACATAATGCAGACCACGTGTACACTTTAACAAAGACGCCAAGATAACAAGTGCAACAAGGTAATACATCGAGTTAAGCGCCGTTTCAGGGTAAGCCCTAGGACGCCACAAGCCAGCCCATGCAGCGGGGAAGCCAAACCCCAGCCTCCCAGCCCCGGCTAGAGTCCCACAGCGGGCCACGCAGCCATATAGCGTGCAACCCGCCCCCAGGTGTGCCCAACAGCCTCGGGCGATTGGGAGCGGTGGGCTCAACCCCTCGGGCGAACCCTCGGGGCTTACACCCCCACCCCATCAAACCCGTCTTCTACGGGAGCCCTCGCCGTCGACGGGAAACCCGCCGACGGACGGCCGCCTCTTTTCGGGGAGGGGTTCCCGCTTAGATGCTTTCAGCGGTTACCCCCTACGGCGTGGCTGCCC
This sequence comes from uncultured Desulfurococcales archaeon, assembly GCA_964451715.1. Taxonomy (GTDB): domain Archaea; phylum Thermoproteota; class Thermoprotei_A; order Sulfolobales; family Acidilobaceae; genus Tiamatella. The sequence goes on from CAYVIZ010000007.1 coordinate 39,001, forward strand.
GGCGCTGCCCTGCCGGACAACCGGTACACTAGAGGCCGCGGCGCCCCGTTCCTCTCGTACTGAGGGCACCTTCCCCTCAGGCGGCCCACACCCCCCGTGGGTAGAGTCCGACCTGTCTCACGA
>CAYVIZ010000008.1:0-16902 GCA_964451715.1 uncultured Desulfurococcales archaeon
AACAGGATTAAACAGGTTATGGAGGTCGTATCGATCGACGCTGCTACAGCGAACCCGCTCCAGCTAGTGGTAGCAGAAACTGGGCAGGGCCGAGCCCTTCTTGGTGTGGTAGACGGCTATTCCCCTGTAGGAATAGAGAGTGACGAGGATAAGAAGAAGCGCGTTGAGTTCCTTAGGAGAATAGGCTACAAGCTAGGGTAGAACAATAGGATACAGCTTTAATGAGGAGAGCCGCTCAGCTGAACCCTTCCCTTTACGGAGGGTTATGAGGAGGGTCTTGAGTACTGAGTCTCCCTACATATTATACTCGTAGCCAGTAAGACCCCTGCATCTATGATTACTATACCATAGGTTTCTAGGATAGCTGTACTAGGCCAACCTAATGTGGCTTCCACTAATAATGCTAAGGGGAAAGCCAAGACTGAAAGGGCAACTATAAGTCTCCCGGCTAGGAAGCCCCGTAGCTCCATACCTATAGCTATTAGAGCTAGATCCGCCTGTATAAAGAACCATGTAGACACGAATGTATGAGGCCGTGTTCCCGAGGGGTAAACACCTATCAAGGCTAGGAAGACGCCGGCTAGAGCCATGTATGATCCTCCTATAACCCCGAATCTTCCTCTTGAAACTATAGCTATGTATGCACCCCATAGAAAGACGAGCAGACCCGTCAGTATGAGACCATAATTATATACTTCCCGATGATAGGCCGCCGGTCCTCCTAGGTCGCTATAAGCGTCTTCAAAGACGTTGAACCACGGGTTAAGCTTCCATGACAAGAATATCGTTATCCATGCGGCTAGAATAGCTGTTACCCCTGTATAACAGAGTATCCTATTCTTACTCAAAGCCTTTCACCTTTTCCAATAGGGTATGAGGTTAGTTTTTAGTGTCAGAGAGGTCCTCCATTCGTCATCCCGTAAACAGTCGGCCTACCTCGATATCTTCATCCGTAAATACCTTTATGACTGGATTTTATATAGATGGCTTGCTCTCGGCTTTAATATAGTGGGAGGCTGACTCCTAGTATGCGAGGACTGGGGACATGGACGTAATGCTGAGTGGTGCCTAGAATTGGATACACTCGACAACGGGTACCTGGGATATGTGAGAGAGAGCGGGGATATATGGCTCTATGTGATGGCTGTTTTAATTTACCTAGCTAGCACTGTTCTTTGGAGTTTTAGGTGGAAGATAATACTCTCCCGTCTCGGAAGCAAGGTAAGGCTCAGCGATGCTTATACAGCGATTATGGGCGGCATACTTGTTAACAACATATCCCCCAGTCTTAAGATGGGAGGGGAAGGTTTTAGAGCGGCTTGGATAAAGATCCGGTGTGGAATCCCCCTAGACCGGGGGTTGCTTACCATAATGTATGAACGCTTAACCGAGATACCAGGACTACTCCTAGTACTAGGTGTGGCTATAAAGGGAGGAATGAGCAGTCCTCTAAAGACCAGTATAACAGGGCTTATAGGTGTAGGAGTAAGCTTCAAAGAAAGCATTGGCAAAGCTAGGAAACTGCTTAAGGAGACTTGGAAGCGTTTAAGAAAAGACACCTCCCTGCTTTCAAGAGATATCCCCCTAACAATATTCTCATCATCTATAGCTATCCTCATATGGATCCAAGACATATTCAGGTTCTACCTTATAGCCCACGCAGTCGGGGTCCCACTCACCATACCGGAGGCAGCAGTCTTATCTATAGGGTATCTAATATTTGGACTAGGCCCTACCCCTGCGGGTATAGGATTCGTTGAGGGAGGATTAATATCACTTCTAGCCGCCATGGGCGTTCCAGCTGAGAAGGCGGGCCTCATAGTTCTAGGTGAGAGGCTTATATCCAGCTTGATGTCTAGCGGCATAGGGTTTCTACTGGTAATACTAATGGGGGGGCGTGAGGCCTTCAAAGCCGCCCTCAGGATTTCTAGGAAGGAGGTTGCTGAAAATGGAGTCATTGAGGATAATACTAGTATCTGACTGGTATCTCCCGAGGAAAGGCGGTGTAGAAACGGCTATGTATAACCTCGCCCGCATCCTACTCGCTAGAGGCCATGACCCTGTAGTGCTTACTCACCAGACCAAATCCAATCCTAACCCTCCTCCGCTTGACTCGGGGGACGGGTTTCCAGTGGTTCGCTTAAAGGTGCCCTTGAAGGGGGACGATTATACTACTAGCTATAAAGCCGCCCTTCAGTTGTTTGACTTCATAAAACATAATGCACCAGACGTTATACATGGACACAGTCTTGTTTCACCCTTCGCCGTTACTGCTATTCATGGAGCCAAAGGTATACTGGGTGTGCCCACGGTTTTAACACATCACAGCCTCATATATGAGGAGTTGAATCCTTGGAGAAAGATCTTGGCCAGATACGCGCTGAGAAGAGTAGACATACCCACAGCCGTATCCACCGTAGTCAAGAACGACCTAGAGAAGATATACGGTAGAAACAGACCCCCCATACTCTTGACACCCAACTGTATAGACCTAGACAACTGGCGGAAGACGAGCCCCACATATGAAGGAGACCCTGTTGTCTCCTTTATCGCAAGACTGACCAAGAGGAAAAACCCTATCCTAGCAATAAAGGCGTTTAAAGCCATTCTAGAAGAAAAAAGGAAGGCTCACCTCTACATAGCTGGAGAAGGCCCCCTTGAACGCGAGGTTAGAGAATACATAAATGCTAGTGGAGTAAAGGAGAATGCGACACTTTTAGGCCCCCTAGACAGGGAGGGCGTCAGGAAACTACTGTCTTCCTCCCACTTATTCCTCATGCCCGGCCGAAAGGAGGCTTTCTCAATAGCATCACTTGAAGCCCTGTCCCTAGGAGTACCAGTTATAGGATTCCACGGCACGGGACTTGAAGACATGGTTGTAGACGGCTTAAACGGATTCCTAGCAGTAGATGAGGGAGACTTTATATACAAGACGCGTCTGCTGGCTACTAATGAGAGAATGCGTGTAGCCATGTCGGCAAACGCCTTTAACTCGGCTAGAACATTCGACTGCAAAGCCATAGTATACCGGTACCTAGACGCATACCGGAAAGCGGTCTCAATGTGTACCTCGGAGAAAAGGGTTCTTTTATACTCGATATACAGGATTCTAAGAGGAGACCCTGTTAAGCCTGGTGAATGGTGTGTTGACAGAAAATGCCGCTACCACAGGAGGAGACCGAGGAAAAACAGTATTCCTTACATTCGACGTGGAACGGGATGCACCACCCTTCCAGGATAGGTATGCACTAGGCGTAGAAAAGGGGCTTCCATGGATTCTCGAGTTACTAGATAAGACGGGCGTGAAGGCTACTTTCTTCGTCGTTGCAAGCCTCCTCGAGGAATACCCGTGGATAGGCGAGGAAATAACGAGGAGAGGACACGAGCTCGCAAGCCACGGATACACTCATAGACGCATGGATAGGATTGATAGAGATGAAGCGAAACGCGAGATCTCCAAGAGCATCGACGTGCTCTCCTCGTTCCAACGAGTCGAGAGTTTCAGAGCACCCAATCTCCAGCCTCCCCGGCTGAGTGCGGGAGACCTGTATTCCCTCGGTATAAGGGTAGACTCCAGCTATGCAGCCTACAAAAAGGGGCACCCCAAGAAGCCCCTCTGGGATAATGGTATCCTGATTCTACCCGCAACACATACTAGTAGCATAATAAGAATGCCTAGAGTACTTGTTGAAAAAACTATAATCAGGAGCACTAAGGGGGTAAAGGTACTGTTTTACCATCCATGGGAGTTCACCAGAATACGGAGGAAACCGCTCTACAGACCTGACATATGGATGAGAACCGGGGCATACGCTAGGTCTATGCTATCCTATCTCATAGAAGAAGCATCCAAGAATCATTCGTTTATGCTTGTGAGAGAAGCACCTGGCTTGTATGAACGCTATCCTTCAAGGGCATAGGGGTTATTGTGGTAGCCGGGCGGGGATTCGAACCCCGGTCACGGGGGATCTCCCCATCCCCCGGTCTGCGGGCCTGGGCCAGAGCCCCGCATCCTTGGCCGCTAGACGACCCGGCTACACCGTATCTCTACTTTGAGGGGGATTTGAAGACTTAAAGTTTTCTATACATGTTGACGGTTTTGCTCAGAGTATAAAGGGGGTCATTATGTATCTGACCCGGGTTTCATCAGCCGTCTTGAACACCAGTTCGAGGGGTTTATCAGTCGAGAACTTGACTTCAACGGTATCCGATATCCGGGTTAGGTTGAGGACTGGCTTGAGGAACCCTATGTCATACTTCGCATTCGAGTTGTTTTTAACGGTTAGAGATATGATTGCAGGGGAATCGGATCGAAGCACAGACTCCATTTTACCCATTGTTGGGTCTTCTAGAAATGCACGGAAGCTGAGGCGCGGTGTTTCACCCGTCTCCGAGTCTAGTTCCACTATGTTGGAGAAGGTCTCTATGTCCTTCAGTATCTTTTTAAGAGGGTCCGCTATCAGTGTAGCTTCCGTGTCATGAGTGAAAACAGGCTCTCCGGTCTCCGGCTCTGCTACCTCTATGTTGGGGAAGGCATACCTCTTGTCGACAATGCTTTCTATTTCAATGAGGACACGGTCATAGGTTGCTTTCATTACGAGGGGATCTCCTCTCATGCCGCGTTTAAGAATGTTTGAGAGACGCGCCATATTGAATCCAACTCTAGCGTTTTCATCCCCGATATTGTACTCGAGGAACGTGGTGCTCGGTATGTAGATTTCTATATAGCTGGTCTTAGCTGGGTCGAATCCCTTTACCTTCATCCCCTCTGGTGTAAAGTATAGGTTTGCCTCGTCCATTATCTTGCTTGTCGCGTCTATTATTTGCTGGAATATCCTTATATCCGGGTATTTCACATCAACTATTAGTTCTCCCCCGAACCTCTCTTTTAGAAGGCTCAAGCTTCCCATCCTCTTATATAGGATTATTTTACAGGGCGAGTATTTTAATCCCTTGTCCGGCAATAGCGTTGATACAACATTTTTATTACCATTACAAAGTAGTAAATAGTAACTATCTGGTGGTAAACATGAAGAGGTGGCAACTCACAATAGCCGCAATAGTATTAATAGCAGTCGCCGTATCCGCCGCATACACCATATACACGGCTAAACCTTCCGGCGAGAAAAAAATAGTAGTATACACTTATGAAAGCCTACTCGCATGGGGGTCTAACCCGAATGAGACATGGGACAAGGTATTCGGCGAGTTCGAGCGATCCACAGGAGTCAAAGTGGAAGTAGTCAAATTCGACGATGCCGGGACGGCTCTCACGAAGGCTATCGAGGAAGCCAAAGCAGGAAGGCACTACGCGGATATAATAATAGGAATAGACAATTCACTAGTAGAAAAAGCTAAGTCCTCAGGTATACTGGAGAAGTACACTCCCAGCAATATAGGCGAGATAGACCAACGGCTGATAAACCTATTAGACCCCGACGGCTACGTTACACCCTACGACTATAGCGTTATCGCACTAGTATACGACTCAAACTACATCCCGCCCAACGTTATGGACCACCTAACACTGGAAGACATGCTCACTAGAACCGTGACTATAGGAGGAAAGCAAACCAGGCTTGTCGACACGCTTGTAACAGAGGATCCACGTAAAAGCAGTACAGGACTAAGCTTCCTCTTATGGCAAATAGCTATATACAGGCACTTCAACCTAGGCGACTGGAGGGACTGGTGGATAACGGGGAAGCCGAAAGTAGTAGACAGCTGGGGAGACGCCTATGACCTGTTTTCAAAGGGTGACTACCATATAGTAGTAAGCTACGGCACAGATCCCGCCTACTCGGCGTACTTCTACAACGATACACGGTACCGTGCATCACTCTTCGAGTATAATGGCAAGAAAATAGCATGGCTCCAAATAGAGGGTATAGCGCTGCTCAAAGACGCGCCTCACAAGAAGTATGCGGAGAAGTTCATAGACTGGTTCCTCTCCAAGGAGGTCCAGGACCTGATACCATTAAACAACTGGATGTACCCTGCAAACATAAATGCCCACCTGCCAGACGTGTATAAGTACGCGGTAAATCCCAAGGATGTACAGCTAGCCAACGCTTACCTGCCGCAGGAGGAGGTTCAAAAGAATCTTGAGGAATGGCTCACCCAGTGGTATGAAGCAGTTTCAACTCAAGGCTAGCATCGCAGGCATAATACTACTCTCCCTACTCTACTTTTTACCAGTCATAAAAGGCTTCTCTACAGCCCTTACATCCCCTTCGCTTATAACCTCCATAATATACAAGCCAGTAATACGCCACTCCCTCATATTCACTATAGAACAAGCAGCAATATCAACCCTATTATCAGCCCTTATAGGAATACCTGCAGGCCTCGGAATAGCGTTCTCCTCACCCAATCTTTCACGTAGCATAAGATCGCTCTACCTGACAGTCTTCATGGCACCATCCATGGTAGTAGTCATGGGATTCACCAGCCTATACGGTAGAAACGGCCTGCTCTCCACGAGAATACCTGCTCTCTCCATCCTAGGAAAAGGTTTTCCAAGCATAATAGCAGCCCACACACTTTACAATGCCCCCCTCATAGCCGTCATGGTATACGCCAGCATAGCAAGCATCCCAAGAGAATACTGGGATCTACTACTATCAACGGCGAAACCCCTCAGCTATACCGTTATAAAGAAAATACTAGTACCCTACATAGTACCCGGGGTTCTCTCAGGCTCCCTCCTCACATTCATATATTGTTTTATGAGCTTCGCAATACCCCTCAATCTAGGAGGACCCCAGTATAGTACCTTGGAAGTCAACATATACATGTACTACAAGATACTCCAAGACGAGGGAACCGCTTCAGCAATAGCTTTGATACAGTATATTATACTGCTTACCCTCATATGGCTCTCACTAGAAGCCACAGCCTCAGCGTCCTACGCGCCTGTAACACCCTCCGCGGCGGAGGGCGTCTCATGGAGTGGTAGAGCATTATTTACAGGCTTCTCTATAGCCCTACTCATCTATACCTGCACCCCTATAATAGGAGCCCTCTACTACAGCTTCTACAACCCTCTAAACCACAGCTTCACCCTAGAATTCTATAGGCACATTCTATCCTCAGCCTACGATGCTAGACTAGGCATTCCCCCATTCAGGGTTATACTCAATACTCTCTACTTTGCGTTCATGACTATACTACTCTCCCTAGCTTTGTCAACCCTCTTATCTATTGGATGGAAAAAGATAAACGAGGTACTAGTCCTATCACTCCTCGCGGTAAGCCCAGTAACACTAGGATTGGGCCTCTTGAGATCTCTTCCCCCATACCTACCAGTATGGACGGGCATAGTGCTCGCACACACCTTCGCCGCACTCCCCCTATCCCTGAGAACCGTCAGGATAGGCTTGGAGAGGGTTTCATGGAGGTTCGTCGAGGCCGGGCTATCATATGGGGAGACGCCTATAGGAGTATTGTTCCGTGTGTCCATACCAATAGCACTCCACTCATACATACTCGCAGCCGCCTTCGCCGCCGCAGTCAGCTTCGGCGAATTCGGGGCCACACTGTTCCTCAGAACAATAGATACGACAACCCTAGCCGTGGCGATATACCAGTATAGATCCCTTAGGATGTTCGGCGAAGCATACGCGGCGAGCGGCATCCTCCTCTTATTTACATTTACGTCTCTCTACATAATAGCCAGGCTTGGCAAGGGTGTGAAGAATGGCTAGCCTCCGCTTAAAGGGTTTAACCAAGAGGTTCCCCTCCGGAGGCGGCGTGCTAGGTGTAGACGCCGAGTTCCCAGAGGAGGCTTACCATATAATACTAGGCCCCTCAGGCGCCGGTAAATCGACACTCCTACGGCTAATAGCAGGGCTCGAGACACCCGACTCGGGGATCATTATGATAGACGGCGACGACGTCACGTTTAAGCCTCCCTACGAGAGAGAGGTGGCCATAGTATTTCAGGAGCCGGTTCTCTTCCCCCATCTGAGTATCCTGGAGAACATATTATTCCCACTAGAAGCACGTGGCATGGAAAACAACAAGGCAAAAGAGAAGGCTTACGAGGTAGCCTCCCTTCTACGCATAGAGGGACTTCTCGACAGGATGCCTGACCAGATAAGCGGAGGGGAGAAGCAAAGAGTGTCTATAGCCAGAGCACTAGTAACCGAGCCCGGTGTAATACTGCTCGATGAGCCATACTCGAACCTAGACTTGAGCCTACGCGAGTCTCTACGCTGGGAGATAAGACGCCTGCTCCTAAGGCTCGGTGTTACAGTAATACATGTCACCCACGATCAGGACGAGGCCCTCGAACTGGGTGATACTCTCTCTATAATGTATAAAGGCAGAATGGTTGGCCACGGAGACCTTGAACGAGTATACCGGCATCCAGGCAGTATAGAGGCGGCACGGGTACTGGCCCACAACATATTGGAGACGAGTGAAGGATGCATCGTATTCCCTGTTGACGGTATTTCAATAATAGATCCACCTTGCAGTAAAGGGTTAAAAGGAAGTCTCAAGGACGTCCGGAGGAGGAGAGGTTATGTTCTAGCAGTCTATGACACGTCTTTAGGAGAAGTAAAAACCTCCATCCCCCCGTATAGGAAGCCTCCGCGTGAAGCCTGCATAGAACCAGTGGACTACGAGGTTATACCCCGTACTAGATGTACTTGAAGCCGCACCTCTCCTCCTGCCTTCTCCCATGATCTGTGATTAGAAGCCTGCTGGGAGTAGATATGGCTCCGACTCTGACGTCGTGATCCTCCTGTGGGAGAGTAAAGCCAACGAGCTGTATATCGTGAACAGTCGTAGCGATGGGAGTACACTCATCGGCTAACCCGGTTCTTCTAAGCATGGAGAACTCCTTGTCACCGTAACCCTCTCCCTTGCCCAGTCTCCCCCCGTGAACGTCGACTGCCACACTCCCCTCCACAATAAAGTCAACGGCTTCCAGCCTGTTAGACAGCTCTTCAAGGGCGACTATTTCGCCGTGCTTAAATGCTCCCTTTATAGTGGAGGCTTCCCAGTATAGTCTTCGATCTATTTTACTAGGGTCTAGGAGGATGAACCCTCTCCGAATACGGGGCGTTGGCATAACCAGGATTTTCCCGTCTTTCAATACATTATACCTTACTATCCTCTGAGGAGCGTCGGGATTGACTTTAACAGCACCCGCATCACGGTATACGCGTAGTAGCCTTATCCTTTCCCCAGCCTCCCTTGATCCTTTGAAGTTGGGTATTCTACCGTATACAGGCCTGGGGAATAAGGCTAGATCCTCCTCTTCAAGCCTCCTCCAAATCGACAACCGTATCCTGGCCTTGTCTCTGGCAGCATTCAAGACTGGCCACCCTAGAGGCTGCCTAAGAGGAACCCTATAAGCCCCGACATCATCGCCAGTAGGATAATGTTCTTGTGCTTATATGCACTTCTAGGCTCGGGGCTCCTTGCTAGTATGAGTACTGCGTAGATTATAAGCATGTCCGTAACAGTTACAGGTAGACCGTAGCCTAAGGAGTTAACCTCGTATTCTAGTAGCGGTAAAGGACTAAGGAGTACCGCGATAATATACAATATGCTGGACACGATTACAACAGCCTTGGCCCCTCGTGTAACTGCTAGGGATTTCACACCCTTAACCGAGTCACCCTCCACGTCGGCTAGGTCCTTCACGATCTCCCTGGCTAGACCTGTAAGAAACACCATGGTCCAGTAGATCACTATTCTACCCTTAAACTCGCCTAGGATGAGTGCCCCGTATAAGATGGGTATACCTATATTGTATGCCACGATGACATTTCCCAGAACACCCTTCTTCTTCCCCTTGGCATTATAGTATACTCCTAATAGGAGGCTGATCACGGCAACTACTAGAGTCTCTAAACCCGTGAGGAAGGCTGCGTAGACGCCTATGGCTGAGAGTATGACAGCTAAAAACCAGGCCATCCCGATAGACGCCTCTCCTCCAGGCAGAGGGCGTTCGGGCCTGTTTACGCGGTCTATCTCTATGTCATATATATCGTTCACGATCATGGACACGGCACAGAATGTATAGCCCACGGTAAACCCTGAGGCGACTTCTAACGGTTCAACCGAGAGTAGCCCCCGTCCAACAGCTATGGCCATACCTACTATAACAGCAAGCCCCACCATCATACAGTTAATAGGCCTCATCAGCTTAACGTAGCCTGACACCATAACACGCTTAACCCTCAACGTTAAAGCCTACAGTGTCCATTTTTGAATTATAAATTAGGGGTGCCTGCATAAATGCCGAAGCGCCACTGGGTAGACGTGATGGCAGACGAGCTTGAGGAAAAACTTAGGAAGAGGGGGAAAGACGTATACATCTTCAATGGAGGGCTAAGCGTCTCTGGCGTACAGCATATAGGGAGGCTTAGGGGGGAGCTTATACTACCCGAGCTGGTTAGAAGGGTTCTCGCAGAGAGGGGCTATAAGATCAGGCAGCTTCTAACATTGTATACCCAAGACGCGTGGAAGGGTAAAAGCTCACAGTTGAAGGTGTTCGGTGGAAGTGGCGAGAAATACGTGGGATGGCCTCTGATACGCGTCCCCGATCCCCAGGGATGCCATTCCAACTGGGTTGAACACTACTGGAGCGATTTTGGCCCCTATATAAAGGAATTCACTGACGGGAAGGTGGAGGTTGTAACAACTACCGACCTGTATAAAGGCGCGTTGAAAGAGTTCGTTGTTGAGACTTTGAGGAAGAGGGATAAGGTTAGGGAGGTAGTGAACAAGTACAGGGGTAGGAACAAGTATCCCGAGGACTGGATACCCTTTGAGCCCGTATGCAGTAAATGCGGCAGGATAGACCGCACTAAAGCGGTTTCATTTGATGAGGAGAAAGGGGAGATAGAGTATGTTTGTAGGGCATGCGGGCATAGGGGCAAAGCTAGCCTGGAAGAGGGCAAGCTTAACTGGAGGATAGAGTGGACGGGTGTATGGAAGGTTCTAGGAGTCGATTTCGAGCCCTACGGTAAAGACCACGCGACTCCCGGTGGGAGCCGTGATTCGTGTAAAGACTTGGCTGTGAACGTGTATGGGTTCGATCCCCCGGAGGGAGAGTGGTATGAGTGGGTCTCGCTTAGAATGGGGGGAAAGGAGGCTGATATGACTAGTAGCGGGTTCGTCGGTATAACCCCGCGCGACTGGATGGAGATTGCTCACCCCGAGATCCTAAGATATATATACATATCCACACATCCCCATCGCAGGGTGGTTATAGACCTCCAAGAAATACCGCGTTACTATAACGATTACTATAAAGCTGAAAGAATATACTTCGGAATCGACAGCACGGGAGACCCTGAGGACGATGAAGTCATTGCCCGGTCATACGAGCTAACGCATAGGGAGAAGCCTCCTGAGGCCCTGCCTGTGCAGGTTTCCTACAGTCATGTTGCTCTCATGGTTCAGAACCTCCCGAGGGATAACCTGTTCGAGCATGCGGTTGAGAGGCTCAGGAAAACCGGTATGATAAGGGGGCTGGACGATTATAGTGAGCAATGGCTCCGCGGACTAGTATACAAGGCCTACAACTGGGTTGAGCGTTATGCCCCTCCAGGATACAGGTATAAAGTACCCAGTAAGCCTCCCTTCGAGGTTTACGGTGATTTGAAGCATAGGGACAGACTCTTGGTACTCGCCAACAGGCTTGAAGAGCTTGACTCGTGGGACGAGGAGTCCATAAAACAGGTCATGATCGAGGTTGGCAGCGACTTGGACAAAAAGTCGAGGCGGGAGTTCTATAGAGACTTCTACCTAGCCCTGCTAGGTAAGCCTCAAGGCCCCCGTGCCGCCCCTCTTCTCGCGGTGCTCGACAAGGGGCTTGTAGTTGAACGCCTAAAACTAGCAGCCGCGGGTGAGCCTCGTTGACAAGGATATACACTAGGACAGGGGATGACGGGTCAACGTATTGCTACTTTCTAGGTAGCCGGGTTCCGAAGGATCATCCTATAATAGAATTCATAGGAACGCTTGACGAGGCTAATAGCCATATAGGTTTGGCGAGGGCTTTCATTAAAGGGGAGAAGGAGCTGGAGGAGCTGGATAATCTGTTGGAATCCCTTCAACGACTCCTATTCAACGTGGGCTTCTCCCCGTCCTCGCCGGACAAGATAACGGAGACCCATCTAAGAAGTATAGAGCAATTGATAGACAAGTACTCTTCCAGCATCAAGCTCGACTCGTTCATCCTGCCCTCGGGTAGCACGGTTTCGGCCCAGCTCCACGTGGCACGTACAGTGGTTAGAAGAGCCGAGAGAAGGCTGGTTAAACTGGTTGAGCAGGGATTATATCCACGGCTTTCATTAATGATACTCAACAGGATAAGTGATCTCCTATTCGTCTTGGCATTAGAGGCTAACAGGCTCCTAGGAGTAAGTGAGACAACCCTCTAGTAGGGGGCTCACGGGGGACAGGCTCTTTCACCGTTCAACTGATGGCGTAGACGTCATCGCCCCCTTCTAACCGGTATTAGATGATCCTGGTCAGATAAAGCTTCTGAGGATAGATGCAAGTCCACGGGGGCTCTTAAGAGCTAGTCTGAGCAGGCTATACTTTGTGAAATCGCCTAGGCCTATCTTGATAATTACCTCGGGGTTCAAGTTTGACAGGAAACCCGCCCTCCTCTCGGGCGTTAGGCTCTTCACGGCTTCGAGGATTTTACGTTGCAGTTTTATCTTCCATGAAACATCACTATTCCCGAGGGCCTTAACAGGGTCGCTGCCCTCTGATAGAGCCTCTCCCAGGCTCCATCCTGATATGATGGAAGGCCTTATACCCTCTCCTGTTAACGGATAAACGAACCCGGCAGCTTCCCCTATAACGTAGGGGGGCATATGGGGTAGTTTTACACCGTCAACAGCGAGCTGGGCTCCCTCTAGCCTAGAGACTCTCTTTCCGCTCCTTAGTCTTTCGTCTCTCCTTATAAATAACTCTAGATGCTTGGTAAGCTCTTTTACCGGCTTGAAGCCCCCTACCCCTACTTTAACCTTATGCCTACCCGTCGGGAATACCCAATAGTAGCCAATTATATATGGGTCGAAGTGGAACTCGAAGAAGTTACTCCAAGCATTATCTGTCTCGAGGTGGAGTTGGACAGCATTTATCTTCTCTCCCTTATAGAATGAGACCCCGGGTGCAAGTATAACATTACTACACTCCCCACCGCTGCATCTGGGGTTGAAATAATCCTTGAAAGACACGTCTATACCGTACTCCTCGGCCAGCATTAACAGCATTCTAGGCTTATCTACTATTAGGCCCAGATTATTCCCGGTATAATCGAGTACGTGTTCACCGTTCACGTATAGTGTTGCACCGTCAACATGGCTCAAAATAGCTTCCTCTGGGATCTTAAAAGGAAGCTTATCAGGCTGCGGAATACCCCACCCACAGGGTTTAACAGCAGGCTTGGGCAGCGCCTCCACTATCCTTACCCTGAACCCTGCTTGGGAGAGCTTCAAGGCTGCAGCTATGCCGGCAGGCCCCATTCCCACTATAGTAAAATCTGCGTTCATACGTCCTAACACCAGTCTCGCAATTACCCCGGCTTCTTTATAAAGCTGGATACAGCATTTTTAATAGTTAGCCGGAAAAGGTGCTGGATAGCCTTGGTTAAGGAGAGTAAGATACTGGAACTAAAACCCCATCCGGCCAGCTTTATAGGCTCGTATGCATGGTGGCTTTACATACTCATAATAAGCCTGTCCACATACTTGTACCCTCAAACATATGACTCTATATGTTCAAGGCTGGCGTTCATGGATTGTAGCCATACAGTTTTCGCGTCATGGGCTTTACTCGTTCTCGTGCCTTCAATAGTGAAGGCCTACAAGTCTGTATCCCCAGCCATGCTATTATTAGCTATAGCCGTGATAGTAGTAGGCCCCCTCCTTGACTTCATGGGATACGGTGGATGGAGCTATTCTTATATAGCAGGCGCGCTCTCCGGGGTTCTAGGGTTGCTATACGTGGATCTCCATAGGAGGGCTCACCACTACACTATAACTGACAGGAGAATAGTAATAGAGTACAGAATGCCGTTCAAGAACTTTAGAAGAGACCTCCTATACGAGAGGGTGCAGGAATTTGTTCTGGAGAAGCCATTCCTAGGCAAGATATTCGGTTACGGCCACATATATCCTGTTACTGCTTCAGGGATAGGAACAGGCACAGACTCGGTAAGCGTCGGCGCCGGATTATCGGTGAAGGGAGTAATAGGCGGCGCCGCCTCTACTAGGGGAGTGAAAATACCCAGATCTAGAAGCTTCTTTATGCTATACGGTATACGCGGTGCCGAAGAGGTTTACGATAAACTGGTAAGCCTCCAGTCAATGAGTGAGTCCGCTCCTTACCTGCGTGAACTTGTTGATGATGTAAGAAAGCTAGTAGACAAGAAGGGCAAGAAACCCTAGTGGTGATGACTAGTATGCACCAGCGTGGAGTGGTGGGCGCGTATAAGTATAGAGCCGTTCTGCTCGACCCTATTCACGGGTTTATACCTGTGAATACAGCGGAGTACAGTATCCTCCAAACACCGTTCCTCAGAAGACTCCACAATATAACACAGCTAGGGCTCACTTTCCTCGTATACCCGGGAGCCCGCCACTCCAGGTTCGAGCATAGTATAGGTGTTATGCATCTAATGGGCAGGTTCGCCGAGAAGCTATCATCCGCCATGCAGGAGGATAATGACATATGTCTATCGATAACCAGCTCATGTTCAACTAGAGAACTACGCAATTTTATACAAGTCTCCAGGCTAACCGGCCTCTTACACGATGTGGGCCATCTCCCCTTCAGCCACCAGCTCGAGATAGCGTTGAACGAACTATACAGGGAGAAACCGGATCTCTTCCCGTGGATGGGGAATGTGAAAACCAAGATACACGAGCATTACACTCTACACTACATAAACCGTATCAAGGAAGCATACACAAAGCCCCGGTCAAAGCTTAGATATATACTTCAAGCTGTGGAGGATGTAATAACTCCCAAGAAGCGGCCTGACAGGGAAGCAATGAATAAGCTAGGCCTTAAAGCTGGAGCCTACGATGTGATAAGGCAGCTTATTTCAGGTACTATAGATGCCGACCGCTTAGATTACGTGATGAGGGACTCGTACCACGCGGGTGTGGTTTATGGCCGCGTGGATACCGACAGGCTGATATATGCTTTAACAGTAGACCTGGTTAACGGGAAGCCGAGAGCCATATACGATGTTAAAGGACTCTCGGCCCTCGAGGATATGTTCGATTCACGGGTAAAGATGTATAAATGGCTATACTTTCACCACAAGAACACTGCTTTCTATATAGCTTTGGCGAAGATTGTGAGATCATTGAAAGACAAATGGGATCTTATAGTGTCAAAGATATACCCCCATCTAGGGAATATAGGTTTCAGCGAGTTGTTCGACCCTATAGTATTGACTGATCTTATAGCGTCATCGAAGATAATGTTCGACGAAAACGAGTTCATGGCTATGGTTTACATGCTTAGGAACACAGGGGACTCGGTAGCGGAACGCTGGGCTTCATCTATAGCCGAGAGAAGGGAACTGCTCCCCATATCTATCGTGAAGAGATCAGGTGATCTTGTACTTTACATGGAGGGACGTCCACCCGATACCATAAAGCGTCTATCCCGTTTAATGAGTGATGAGATCTCTGTGAAGAGGCTTGAGGATGAAATAAAACAGTATTATATTGAGGCTTATGGTGATAGGCTTAGAGAGGAATGCGGCATATACCCTTCGCAGGCCTCGTTTGTTGTGTCTAGTTATAGTATAGAAAAAGGGGCTTTGAAGAGGGATTTGAAAGTTAAAGGTGTGAGGGTCTTCGAGTTGGCGGGAGTGTCTAGTCATGTGAGGGGCATACATGTAGCGGCGAGTGACCCTATAATATATGTGCACGCCTACTCAGACGATGAGTGCGAGCATCTTTTCATGAGGAGGCTTGAAGAGGATTTGAGGCGGGTCGTCGTGAAACTGTTCGAGAAGACCCTTTAACTGAAATTATAGCCTAGAGTAAGCCCTGCTTCTTCTAGCATCTTCTCGACCATGAAGTAGGGTATAACTGATAACGCCCTCGAATACATGTTGTCCGGCAGGGATACGATTAAGGAGCTTGCCTTCTCTACTATATCTCTCAGTTTCTTTATCCCTATACTTATCAGGTTGTCATAATCCGGTTCCCCATCCTCCTCTAGCTTTGTGCTCCTGTCCAGGTATCTTATGAATAGTCTTATGCTGGGATGTAGATCCTTGAATGCAGAGTTTTCCTCTTTAGCCCTGTATAGGTCTACTATATCGTCTGCAACCTGGTAGGCAAGCCCTAGCAAGTCCCCATAACGGCTGAGGTCGCTCAAGTACTCATCATGACCCGCTGCTATGGCTCCCAGTATGACGGATAACCTGAAGAGAGCCCCGGTTTTGTATATAGCCACATTCTCATAGTCCTCAGGCTTCAGTATAGGGTAGAGGAAACTATCCGCCACCTCCCCCCGCGTGGTCTGCTCCCATGCACGTATCACATGCATTATGGCCTTGAATCCGTACTTCTCCACTATTCTCTGAGCAACCGATATTATGAGAACGCTTACCAGTACAGTCTTGGAGACTCCATGGACAATCCAGCTTGCACTCTTGTTCCTCCTTATAACATCCACGTCTACTATATCGTCTAGGGCAAGGCTGGCGGCTTGAACTAGTTCTATGGCAACAGCTGCATCTAGGGCCTCCTCAACAGAGCCTCCCAGCGCCTTGGCTGTGAGAATGGTTAGGAACCCTCTGAACCGTTTACCTCCCTCTGTTATGTATTTCTGAACCTCAATAACCTGGCCGTGTTTATCTATTTTGAACTCTAGGAGCCTCTCGTCTATGAGCTTCTT
>CAYVIZ010000008.1:17002-34794 GCA_964451715.1 uncultured Desulfurococcales archaeon
GGATGAAGTCTGGGTTAACGTGTTGAAAGCCGAGGAAGTCTTAAAGAAAGCCATACATGAGACTCCCATAGACTATTCCTCCACGTATTCGCGCATGACGGGGTCCAGGGTGTTCCTAAAGCTTGAGAACCTCCAGAAAACAGGTTCATTCAAGGTCAGAGGAGCATATTACAAAATATGGAGTCTGCCAGCAGGATCAAAGAAAGGCGTGGTTGCAGCTAGTGCAGGCAACCATGCCCAGGGAGTAGCCTATGCCTCGAGCCATCAAGGTATACAGGCTGTAATAGTTATGCCGGAGACAGCGCCTATATCCAAGATAGAGGCCACTAAGAACTACGGCGCCGATGTAGTCCTATACGGTAGGATATACGATGAAGCGTATAGGAAGGCGTTGTCCATAGCGGAAGAAGAGGGTTACAGCTTTATCCACCCGTTTGATGATCCCATGGTGATAGCTGGGCAGGGTACTGTGCTTCTAGAAGCCTCTAAACAGCTTAAAGAGCCTCCTAGCAGGATAGTTGTCCCAGTAGGGGGAGGAGGCCTCATTTCAGGGGTCTCAGTAGTCGCTAGAAAACTCTGGGGTGACCACGTCAAGGTAGTAGGAGTAGAGCCGAGCTATGCTGCCAAGTATAGTGTCAGTCTAAGGGAGGGGCGTCCCGTAGCTGTTGAAGCTAGGCCTGGAATAATGGATGGTCTCGTGGTTAAGAAGCCGGGTAAGTATACGTTTGAAATAATATCCGAGCTAGTAGATGATATAGTTACTGTAGACGATAAAGAGGTGAGTCATGCAATCTACATGTTGCTAGAGAGAAACAAGACTCTGGCAGAAGGCGCAGGTGCTGCACCTCTAGCCGCGTTGCTCAGCGGTAAACTGGGTTTGAAGCAGGGTGAATCGGTCCTGCTGTTAATAAGCGGCGGCAACATAGACGCTACCCGGCTCCTCAGGGTTCTGAACTACGAGCTAGGCCGTAGCCATAGGATAGTCAGGCTGGAGGGCCTAATCCCGGATCACCCGGGATCCCTGAGCGAGGCTTTAAGCATATTCGCTAGGGCTAGACTCAACATAATAGATATACGTCATGACAGGGTAAGCACGGTACTGGAGCCCGGGTGGGCCAAGATAGAGGTCTACGCGGAGGCGCCCAGCGAAAAAGCTGTAAATGATGTACTGGAAGAGCTGAACGGTAAAGGGTTCCCCTTCAGAGTAATGAAGTTCTAAGAACCTGTGAGACACAGGCTTACTCTATAACAGTTATATTATCCTCAGGGAACCCCATCTCCACAAGCAGTTCCTTCACACGGTCTCTATGATCGCCCTGTAGTTCTATTCTACCATCCTTCGCGGTACCTCCAGTAGCCAGCTTCCTTTTAAGCTCCGAAGCAAGCTTCTTGAGGTTAACCTCGCGCTCATCCAAGCCGTCTATTATTGTTACCTCTTTCCCGAAACGGCGCTTCTCAACACGTATCCTTATCTCTTGTTGCTCGGTCATAAGCTGCTCGCAGAGTTCGGGGGGTAGTCCTCCACAAAGAGAGTCAAGATCGCCCATGGTTTTCAATACACCCATTCCATGTTTAGGTATACTCCACGTTTAGTCTATGGTTTAGGTGTGAATGAAAAATAATAAATATTTATCTCCTCTAAGCTTCCTCTCACTTTATGGTGTAACCGCTGTGGAAAGGCTTGGAAACCAGTATGAGGACGTGGAATACTTGTGCCCCAACTGCGGCGCTATAGTGAAGAGAAGCGAAATAGAGATGCTGCCGAGCCTCATGTGCCCTAGATGCGGGTTTAGAGGATTATTCAAACTAAAGCGTCCGGGAAAAACCCTTTTCAGGGCTATATAGAACCCTTAGACCTCACATAATGCATGCTAGCCATTTCTACGACTATTTTAGCTGCTAGCACACTAGTTATTCCCCCAGCGTCATACTGTGGAGAAACCTCCATCACATCGAACCCTACTAGCCTAGAGTCAATAATATTCCAAATAATATCCAGTACAATAGTAGGAGAGAGACCCTCCGGCTCAGGATTCCCTACTCCAGGCGCATAGCTTGGATCGAAGACGTCCATGTCAATTGATATGTAGTAGTTTTTGCAGTCGGCTAGGAAGTTTTTAAGCCTTAGGGAAACCATTTCAGGCCCAAGTCTCCTTACATCGAAGCTTGTTGTAACCTCGAATCCTTTCTCCTCAGCTACACGTAGCTCTTCTCCCGAGAATCCTCTCACACCTAAATAGAAAAGTTTTAACCTGCCTCCAAAACGTTCCAGGAGTCTCCTAACGACGCTCGCATGGCTATACCTGCATCCTAGATAATCGTCCCTCAAATCCATATGCGCGTCTATCCAGATAATGCATGGATCGAGCTTACGCATAGAGGCTAATGCACCAAGAGTCCCTAGGTGCTCACCGCCTATCATAACAGGTAAACGTCCTTCATCAAGGAGGGCTTTGTAAACATCTATCGCCCGTCTCACCGTCTCCTTTGGGTCACCATACACTACAGCCACGTCTCCCTCGTCATACAATCCCCCAGCTTCGTCTAGGTCGATCCCTGATCGTAGGCTGTTGAATTCTATATACCTGGATGCCCTCCTTATGCTCGACGGACCGAATCTCTGCCCCGCTCTATATGACGAGGTGGAATCGAAGGGGAATCCTATTATGCTGTATGCTATATTAGCCCTCCTAGGCCTGTATCCCCCGAATGCTTCAGGATTATCTATCAAATACAGGCTCAACCCGTACACCTAGGAATATAGTATATGTTATCCTCGATTCTTATTTATAGGCTAGGAAACCATTAAACGGGCAATGGTGTAAATGGCTTGGCTGTAGAAGAGGACAGGTATGAAAGGCTTATGGAGTTGGCTAAGAGAAGAGGCTTCCTATGGCCTTCATACGAGATATACGGCGGCGCGGCGGGCTTTTACGATCTAGGCCCCTATGGTGCCTTGCTTAAAAGGAGGATCATAGAGAAGTGGCGTGAGCTCTTCATACTGAACCACCAGAATATGGTGGTGGAGATCGAAACCCCTATAATCGGTCCATCCAAGGTGTACGAGGCATCGGGCCACGTTGAAAACTTCACAGATCCCATAGTAGAGTGTCTGAAGTGTGGTAGAAAGTTCCGTGCAGACCACCTGGTAGAGGATAAACTCGGCATAAACACGGAGGGCATGAGCCCCGCAGAACTCACAAAGCTTATACACGAGCACGATATAAGATGCCCTGTCTGCGGCGGGGAGCTCGGCGAAGTTAAAACGTTTAACCTGCTGTTCCAGACACACATAGGCCCCTACGAGTCAAACATAGGTTACGTGAGACCAGAACTGGCGCAGGGCATCTTCGTCGCGTTTAAACGAGTCTATGAAGCTATGAGGGGGAAACTCCCACTCGGTATAGCCCAGATAGGCAGGGTTGGAAGGAACGAGATAAGCCCCCGCCAGGGAGTTATCCGGCTGAGGGAGTTCACTATAATGGAGATGGAGTTCTTTATGGACCCAGGAGAAGGAGAGTGTCCTCTACTAGCCCAAGTAGAAGACGAGAAGCTACAGATACTAACACAAGAGGCAAGGCTTAAGGGGGATCCGCCTGAGTGGTACAAAGTAGGGGAAGCCGTCGGCGAGGGCATAATAGTCAACCCCTGCCTCGCGTACTGGATGGTGGTAGGCAGAAGGTTCACGGAAGAGATAGGTATACCTCAGGAGATGGTTTTGTTTGAAGACAAGCTTCCTGAGGAAAGAGCCCACTATAGCTCTCAGACGTTCGACCAGAAAGTCAAAGTATCCCGGTGGGGCTGGGTTGAAATAGCAGGTCACAGCTATAGAGGAGACTATGATCTATCCCGCCATATTAAGTATAGCGGGAGAGACTTAACAGTGTATAAGAGGTTCGACAAACCTATAAAGCGTAGAGTTAAGAAGTACCTAGTCAACAAAGCCGTTATAGGCAGGCTCTACAAGAGCCAGGCTCCACAGGTTATCCGGCTCATTGAAAGGGAGGGTATCGAGAAACTCTATGAGTCCCTCCAAGAGAAGAGGGAAATCCTGGTTGACGGGTTCAAAATCACTAGAGAGATGATAATAGTTAGAGAGGGGGAGGAGACTATTACGGGTTCAAGGTTTGTTCCACACGTCATAGAACCATCCTTTGGAACGGATAGAATAGTATATGCCGCACTCGAATATGCTTATAGCGAGAAAAACGGAAGAACCATTATGAGGTTCCCCCGCCATATAGCACCGGTTCAGGCCACTGTTCTTCCTTTGATAGAACGAGACGAGTCCCTTAGGAGCCTGGCCTTCGAGATATACCGGAAGCTCGTGACTGAGGGACTAGTAGTATCCTACGATGACTCGGGTAATATAGGTAAGAGGTACGCGAGAAGCGATGAGCTAGGAGTACCCTTCGCAGTAACAGTGGACTACCAGTCGTTGAAGGATGATACCGTGACTGTAAGAGATAGAGATACCTGGAAGCAAGTGAGAATTAATATTAGCCTGATCCCAGAGTTTATTAAACGGGGAGTGAGGAGCACGCTTCCCCTTGAGGAGCTTGCGGAAAAATATGCTTAGCTGGTGAGAGGTGTTTGGTCGGGTTGAGCGGCGAAGATAAGAGTATCGATAAAATACTAAGCTTCATACCATCGGCGAGCCAGCTTAAGGAGGGTAAGAAGAAGCTGACTGAGAAGAGGATAAGGGTGCGTTACAGCGATGATCTGGATGAGGAGGAAGCCATGATATCTGAGAAGCTGGCCAGGGAGCTCGGTATAACAGATTTCCTTGAGATAGTCGTGGCCGGAAAGAAGCGGTTCGCCTTTAGAGCTATAATAGACTCTGGAACTCCCGAGAATACGGTCTTTGTAAACGGGGATCTCATGGAGGAGCATGGTATAGCCGATAATAGTATTGCAACTGTTAGACCGCACAAGGGAGGAGAGAAGCTGGGAGTAAGGCTGGATCAAGAAGAGGAAGAGTAAAGCCTTCCCCGTGTTTATCGGGGTTATCCTATATTATACCTCTTTGTTGCATGTGGATTCTTGGGAAGGGTTTGAATGGTTATGGGAACCGATACTTTGGTTGCAATACTCTATAATAGGCTTGATCTGTTGGAGTACGCGGAGAAGCTAGTTGAGAGACTGGAATTGAATGAAGATGATAGTGTGTTAAAGGACCTCATACACATTACTAACAGGCTTAGAGTCCTCAGGAGGAAGATGTCGGAGGAATCCTCTAAATCAGATGAGGGGGATGACAGGGATACATTGCTAGAGTATTACAGGTTTATATCCGTCCCTAGGGAAGTCGAGCTGCTGACTAAGATTAAACTACTCCTAGAGGAAAGGAAACTATACCCGGACGAGGTAATGCTACTCGAGGATGATATAAGAACTCTAACAAGCATAGGAAAAGAATAACTATTCTGTCCCTAGTGCCGGATGAACAGGGGATTTAACTTTATAAGCGGGTTAATGCAACGCTATCTAACTGTGAGGGATCCACTGAAACAGCCATGTGTGAAGGTGCCCGCAATGGAAGAATATTACGAGGAGACCGATCTCTACAATGAGAACAATGTTGTCGAAGAGTCAATAGCAGAGATGAGCATAAAGGAGCAATTATCCAATATCGCGATAAACTTCAACAATATGGTTAGTGCAGCCCTGAAGATGGCTGAAATATCATTTAAAGCAGACGAAGATGATCTCGCGGTTGAACGTCTTAGAAAGATGTATGAGAGGGAAATACTAGGGTTTAAAGAAAAGATAGACGGAGGACGCGAGCGTCTCTTCAAGTATCTTTCACGTATGCGTGAAACAGTATCCTACCTCGCCGCTTACGCCCAGATATCAATCCTCTACACAAAGGCGGCCCAGCATGTGGAGGGCTTCGCCTACAGGCTCTTCTTATACACTAGTAAGAACCATGGAGTAGAGAAGGATGTAGGAAGTGATTTGTTGAAACTTGCCCATTTACTTGTTGATGTTTCCAACAGCCTGGTCAGGCTCTTCCGCAGCCTAGGCGTTAACAAGAACATTGTAAGGGAGTCTATTTCCGATGTAAGGATAAAAGAGGAAGAAGCAGACACCTTGTATAGAACGCTCTACGTAAAGGTCGTGGAGCGCTATTCAGATGATGTGAAAAGAGTGCTTTTACTGGTTAATCTTGTTGAGGGACTAGAGAACTCTATAGACGTTCTTAAAGATGTTAGTGATTATAGCTTGATACTTGTTTGACACACGCTTTGCCTCATAAACAATCCTAAAAACCAAAAGACTAGGGCAACCTCTTTGGATTAAGAGTGAATAACAGCGTTATACCAAATTTAGCCAACAGCCCCCATCATACTCGACTGGGAGGGTTAGAGTAGTCTTGAAGATAAGGGCATTACTTCACAATAACACTATCATTGTCACTAACTACGAGGACGCCAAAAAGCTTTACGACACAGGATTCTACGGTAAGCCTCTAGGTATAGAGAAACCCGGGAAAGAAGAATGGAGCGCACCCCTTATATTATCAAGGCTTGAAGCACTTTACCTGCTGGAGAAGAATATAATAGAGGTATACAGGTTAGGGGATACCAAGCCTCTAACGGCAGAGGATATACGCCTCCTAATGAGCAGAAAAGAGCTCCTCCTTTACACTGTTTACCGTGATTTAAGGGATAGAGGGCTAGTAGTCAGGTCAGGCTTGAAATTCGGCGCTCCATTCGCCGTCTACCGTTTCGGCCCCGGCATAGATCACGCACCCTACATAGTCCAAGTACTGGGCTCCGACGAGGAGATGGATCCTATAGATATTGTAAGAGCAGGACGTCTGGGGCATAGTGTAAAGAAGACCTACGTCATTGCACGTGTCGACGGGGATAGGGTGAATTACATAATATTTAAATGGTTCAAACCGTGACTATAAGTTAACTGGTGATAAGCAGAGCATAAGTTAGCTGCGCAAGATAAGCCTCACCGGTGATCCTATATTGCAGCACCTTCTCCACACGGTGGTG
Organism: uncultured Desulfurococcales archaeon; assembly: GCA_964451715.1. GTDB lineage: Archaea > Thermoproteota > Thermoprotei_A > Sulfolobales > Acidilobaceae > Tiamatella. The sequence goes on from CAYVIZ010000008.1 coordinate 24,013, forward strand.
TCCTCATATGTCCTACAGGGATAACAGGGATATGAGGGATTATAGGCGCAGAGACGAGAGGAGACCAGGCCATCAAAGAGACAGGCAGGGCTATAGGCCCCGTGGCCACGGGGGGTACCAGCCTCGACACGCGCCGCGTGAGAAGAGGCAGGATCAGAGGCAGGGTAAACCCATGCCCAAGCCTGCGGGAGATATGTGTAATCCTTTATGTCCCTACTTTAGATGTAGTAAGAAAGCACTGCTGATAACTACAGAGCACTATAGGGGACAGCCTATAAAAGAAGCCTACTGCAGGTGGATAGGCGATAAGTGTATAGGCGCCCAGTGCCAGTATGCCTATTGCGCGCTCCAGAAGATGTTGCCCGATGGAAGATGCGGTTGGGCCTTAGAGAGAAGGCAGCAAAGCAGAAGAGAGTTCGAGGAGGAGCTCGAGTCCGATGACCTCGGCCTTAGATCGAGGAATCTTCTAAGCAAGCTGGGCTTCAAGGACGAGGAGTTCTAACAAAGTTGCTGGAAAACAATAGTTTAGCGTTTCTGCCCCCACCTTTTATAGAGGTCGTTCTCCACCCCAAGCGAGTCAAGTATCTTGCCTACCATGAAGTCTACTAGGTCACCCAGCTTTTTCGGCATATGATAGAATCCCGGGCATGCAGGCAGGATTACGGCACCCATCCTAGCTAGTTTAAGCATGTTCTCGAGCTCCACTACACCTAGGGGCGTTTCTCTGGGTACGACCACAAGCCTCCTCCTAGTTCTAAGCATCGCCGAAGCCGCCCTAGTTATAAGGTTGTCCTGCAGGCCAGCCGCTATTTTCGCTATTGTATTCATACTCGCAGGGACTATAACCATGCATTCTGGTAGACTGCTACTACTGGCAAAGGGCGACGTAAAATCATTCTCCGAATACACCTTAACCTCGCTCGGCACGTGCAGCTCCTTGCCTAGCTCCAGCTCGTATACTTTTAATGCAGATGCAGAATATACTAAGCCCGCTATTCTAGGCGTCTTCTTCTCCGCGAGTACCTGTATAAGCCTCTCCGCGTAGATAACACCGCTTGCCCCCGTAAGAGCTATCAGAACACTTTTACATTCCCGCAATCACTTTCACCTAAAACACTCCTAACTCCTTTAACCATCTCTTCATATGCCCGCCTACCGTATGCAACGAACACGACTAGAGGAGGATGATCCTCCTCAAGCATAATAGAAGCCATTGCACGAGAAACCTCTTCAACCCCTAGTCCACCCACACCTGCACCCATAGCTGGTAGAGCAATACTCTTAACACCTAGCCTTAGAGCCTCCTGTAAAGCAGCTCTCGTGGCTTTAACAGCGTTTTCAAGCGGGATCCTCATAGCGGGGTATTCCATCGTGGGGGCGTGGATCACATATCTAGCCTTAAGCCTCCCAGCACCAGTGGACACAGCCCCCCCTACAGGGACAGGCGCCTTCTTCACAGCCTCCTCCTCTATCTCACGGCCTCCCTTCCTTTTTATCGCACCCGCTACTCCTCCCCCCATTACCAGTTGACTATTAGCCGCGTTTACTATCGCCTCTACTCTCGCTTCTGTTATGTCTCCCTCAACAACCACGAGAACGCCTCGCGGCGTGGTAAAACACTTCACCGGCATCACCCTTTCTCAGGATTCAACAGGTCCCCGCTTTTCATCCCTAAGTTATTATTTACCCGTTTTGATAGTAAAATATTATGTAAGGAATCAAAACTATCTTCTCAGGGTGCAGGTTACTTTGAGGAAACGCATAACAGCCAAGGATAAAGTCCTTAACGTTCTCAGTAGAGCTGACCGCCCATTAAGAGTGGCAGAGATCTCCCGGCTCTCAGGAGTCAACTATAACACTGTACGTGGAGTCCTATATAGACTCAAGAAGGAAGGCCTGGTTACCATGTACCTGGGAGGCTATCTTTTAAGGGAGAAGGAAGAGATAAGAGGTTAATACATCCCTACTATTTATCTATCCAGGAAGGTGCCGGGGTTTGAGCGAGTGCAACGTTATCGCTATAGGAGACTGGGACGCCGATGGAACCGTGGCCGTCGCCCTCGTGAAGTACTCCCAGGTAGTCCTGAATTCATACCCTGTAAAAGGCAAGTGCGGGTTCACCTCACTCCCCGCGGGCCCACGTAGCTTGGACAGCGTTATTGAGGACCTAGAGTGTCCCGACGTCCTACTTATACTCGATATACCTTACACGGACTCCGTGGGAAAGGCCCTAGAGTCTTTTAGATCCAGGTGTGATAGCACACGCATAATATACGTGGACCATCACAGGTCAACTATATCGTCTGCCAGTAAGATAGAGGACACATATAAGACTGAAGTCATAACCGGAGTCACACCGACAAGCGTTCTTCTATACAATATACTGAGAAGCCTAGGCTTAACAGTTACACCCCGCCTCAAGGAGTTCACTAAGGCTGTTGGAATACTAGAGCATAGCAGCAGATACGTTGAAAACAGTGTATCCCGTAAAATGGTAGACTTAGCCGCCAGCATCTCTAAGGCCCTTAACGCGGAGCATGATCCATTGTTGTGGCAGAGGTTTGTCGACTGGCTGGCTTCCCCTCTTCCCTTCGACGAGTTTAAGTTCAAGCCCAAATCACCGGGCTACCAGTCTAAAATGGCGGTAACAGAGTTCTCCCAGAAAATAGCTGACGAGCGCGACAAGGAGCTCAAGGAGGCGTCTAGAGAGCTAGCAATGAGCGCCCAGAACCTGGGCTACATAAAATTCATCGATGCCAGGAACAAGTGGAGGAAGAGAGGAGCCACCGCGTTGGCTTCTAAGATATATAGCGTAGTGAAGGCACCGGTCGCGTTACTGGTATCTACAGCAGAGGGTCAACCACTGCTCATTATAAGAGCTGGAAGAGGCATGGCCCAACGCATAATAGACTACCTTGACGTCCAAGGCGTTATAGAGGATAAAGGAGGCCATGGAAACATTGCAATGGCTAGACTGAGGGAGGATGTGTCCATCGAGAAGCTGAAGGCTCTTCTAAGGAGAGCAGTAGTGAGTTCTATTTAGGCATTAGCCTAACACGCTGAAGACAAATAAAGATAACCAGCCTCCCCACAACCCTATCTATTCGTAGGATTGTTTTTAACGCGGTGATACACGTTGCCCACACCCTACATAGTGGATATGGTTAGAACACCCGTGGGAAGATTCGGTAAAAGCCTGAAGGACGAGCATCCCGCAGAGCTGGCCGCGTATGCGGCGAGGAAGCTTGTAGAGAGAACGGGGGTGGATCCCTCGATAATAGACTTCGTAGTAATGGGACACGTGATACGTGCAGGTACAAGCATGGACACCGCGCGCCAGGTCGTCCTAAGGGCCGGGTTCCCATTAAACATAGACGGTATGACGGTCGACATGGTATGTGCCAGCGGCATGGCTGCTATAATTACAGCATACCGTATGATAAAGCTGGGTGAAGCGGATGTAGTTCTAGCAGGTGGAACAGAGTCGATGAGTTATGCACCCATAATGCTCCCGTCTAGTGCTAGGTGGGGCATAAGACACCTTATAGGCAGGAAAGCTGAACTCGTCGATGCCATGGTGCATGACGGCTTGTTCGACGTATTCGAAGGCCGGGTCATGGGGGAGGAGGCGGATCTCGTGGCTAAGAAGCATGGAGCTACACGGGATGAGCTTGACTGGATAGCTTATGAGAGCTATAGAAGGGCTGGAGAGGCGTGGGATAAGGGATATATGAAAGACTATGTTGTCCCCTACGAGAAAAACGGGAAGGTCCTACTAGACTATGATGAAGGGGTGAGGAGGGATACTAGCATAGAAAAACTTTCCCGTATCCCCCCCGCATTCTTCCCAGACGGTCTCCACACAGCTGGGAACAGTAGCCAGCTCAGCGATGGAGCCGCCGTGCTTTTACTGATGAGCGAGGATAAGATGAGGGAGCTAGGATACAAGCCCAAGGCAAGGATACTAGGATACAGTTTTGCAGGAGTCGAGACGTGGAGGTTCCCAGAGGCCCCTATATACGCTGTGAGAGACCTTTTAAAGAAGACGGGGCTCTCCGTAGGTGACATAGACTACTGGGAGAACAACGAGGCGTTCGCAGTGTCCAGCTGGCTCATGCACCACATAGCCGGTATACCTTATGAGAAACTAAACGTTCACGGGGGAGCCATAGCCATAGGTCACCCGCTAGGAATGAGTGGCGCACGTATAACAATAGAACTCATAAACGTTCTCGAGAAGCATGGGGGACGCCGGGGAGTTGCAAGCATCTGCCACGGCCTAGGAGGCGCTGCCGCCCTAGCATTAGAGCTTACCTAGCCTTTTATGCCTTCTAAGCCATTCCCCCATCCTCTGATAATCGCCGAACCTATCAGTGAAGCTCGATAAAAGCTTCAACCTCTGCCTTCTCCGAGCCTCCCCCTCCCTATAAACCCTGACCTCTCCCGGAGAAGTAGGGGTATACTGTGGAACAGGTTTGGCCCTACCGTCAAGCCCTACGTGTACCATTGTGAAGTAAGCCGTAGTCGTGTGTTTCTCATCGCCTGTCATCTCGTTCCTAGATACCACTTTGACTGTTACTTCAAGGCTCTTCCTCCCAATATAGGTAAGCGCTGAACTGAACTGGATGGTCTCTCCAACCCATATGGGAGAGTAGAAACAGGTGTAGTCGACGGAGGCGGTGACCACCGGCTCCCTGACATATCTTAGAGCAGTTATACCGGCCAGCTCATCCATATAGTAAAGCAGCCTACCGGCATCAACAACATCGAGCAGCACAGTATCCTCGGGGTAGGCGAAGCGTATGCTCTCCAACTCGAAGCCCTCGACTAGTGGGACAGGTTTACCTGTGTCACCTATAGGGTGAGATCCTCTGGCCCGGCATCTGTAACTAGTGCTACGTCTCCTCATGGCGTCGAAAAACAGGGCTTCCTCAATGGAGCTCATGGGTTTGACTATAGCATTAACCCTACGCGGCTTAAGATTGTTGTCCACGGCAACCATGGTCATATGGGCTAGTGTAGTAACCCTCTTCTCCCCTGTCTCAGGCTTCTCTGCCTCCATTAGTGTTGTAATCATTATACTAGTCTCTCCAACAAGCTCGACCCAGCTTGTAAGAACAGCGTTCTCACCTATGTAGACAGGTGATACGAAGAACACGTGGTCTAGACTTGCCAGTACAACAGGCCCCCTAGCGACGCGTGAGGCGGCTAGCGTCGCGGAGGATATAGCCCATTCCAGCGCGATGCCTCCATGAAGCGTGTTAACAGGATTGGCGTGCCTTGGAAGCACCCTGTGCACAGTCTCTACTACCGTGTCTGCTATACTGCATTTTCTAGGGGTTAGTCCTTCGTACCGCATTTCTCGGACACCATTATTCTGGTGCTGTGTTTAATCCCGTGTTAACACATACTTGTATACGCCAAAATAATAAGCTGGACATGGACTAATCAGAAACATGGGCTGTGAAGAAGAACCCCTGAACATCAGAGTGGAGGTGAATGATGAAGCCTCGCATCACCGAGCCCCACCGCAGTCCAGCCTGTCTATAAGCTCATACCTGGTCTTGAGGTCTACCAGTAGTGCCTTGGTTTCCTCGACCAGCCTACGTGCCACGTCGGCCTTCCTCCTCACTCCAGGCACCATAGCGTCGGGATAGTCTAGGGCCTTCAGTTCCCTTAGAATAGAATCCATCCAAGCCAGCAGCTCCTCTGCCTCGGCTACACGCCTCCTGCTGAGAAGGTCAAGTATATGCCTCCTGAGCTCTCCCACCACATCCCCCAGCCCCTGTAAGTAGGGAACGTCGGGTACACCGAGTTCGCCAGGCCCGGGAATAATACTGCCTGTGATTATCCTGTAGAATAACTCTGCTTCAACATACTCTGAAACAGCGTTGTAAACGAATCCACTATAGTATAGTTCAGGATATGGTTTAACCATGCTTAGAAGCTTAACCGCCGCTTCCCTGCACTCTTCCAAGTAAGCTGACGCCTTGTCATTGTCTCCCTTGTGTATCTCGGTTATACTCCACCCACTTAGCCTTATAACTTCACGGCTGAGTTTTATTGCTTCATTCCTCACTGAGTCTAACTCGTCAAGCCTGCCTTTTATAGCTTCGATTATACGGGATAGTGTTTCGACACGGGCCAATAGGATCACCTGGAAACCTACTAATATAACCATAGTATCTTAACTTTATATTTCGAGGGGGGTTCCACCGTTATGAGGTGCTTGTAATGACTGGTAAGAGCTTCATCCTGATTTACAAGAAGGCCCGGAACCTATCTATGACAGGTTTACTGGAGACCAGTGAAAGACTCGAGCTAGAGGGGGAAGGAATTGATATAGAGGAGTATATCGAGTTACAGGCAGCCCTATCCTTCGCCTCCACTTGGGGGTCCCTCATACTGGTTTATACAGGTCTAGAAACACCAGTATACATAGCCAGGCTCCCTCCAACCCACTACTTCTACCTAGGAATAGGGTGCGACGAGAAAAGTGGGAGGATGGAGCTCTCAGACGATGGCCTGCTGAGATTCTGGGCATATCTATCCCTAGGCAGGATAGACAGGGCCTTCGAATCCCTAGGCTCCACATGTATAAGGCTCGACAGGCCCAGAAACTCGTGTCTATCATATATTGTAAACCCATTATGCAGTACTAATGTAAGGGTTAAGCCTTCTCCCGCAGGGATAATGGAGGAATCGCTTCTCCCAGCCTATCTGAGGAGTTCCTCTCTTTAAAATACCTGTAAACCCTCCTAATAGAATAATCTAGGAGGAAAAGGTAGGGTGGTCGGTTATCACAGTCAGTAAAGACAATATAGAAAACCTCGTGGAAACACTTAAACGTGCAATGGGATTAACAACGTACGAGGCAAAGCTCTACCTAGCCCTGCTCCAGGGGGCAGACAATCCTAGGGATGCAAGTATAATGAGCGGCGTCCCTCTTCCCAGGATATACGACGTCATAAAGATGCTTGAAGTCAAGGGGTTCGTTGTACAGGAGCCCGGGGGATGGTATAGGCCTCTCCCCCCCAAAGCCGTCGGCGCCTCTGTACTGGCGAGAATAGAGGAGGAAGCCCGTAAACAGGCAGGCCTTGTTCAGAGGGTTATCACTCAGATGGAGAAAATAGCTGAGACAAAAGAATTCCAAGCAGGGATAACCCAGCTCAGAGGCATCTACAGCCTAGTCAGCGTGGCCGTCGAAATGGCGGCTGACTCAAGTAAAATATACTTCACAGCCTTCAAAGCCGTTAAACGTGCCAGGCAGTTGGCTAGAAGCATTGCAAGCAGCCTTGCAGACGTTATTCCATACAAGACGACTAGGATACTAGTAAGGGAGGGGGCAAGTGTTCCCCGAGAGGACGTCGAGCTTCTATCCGCTCTAGGGGTCGAGGTAAGAGAGTCGCCCTGTATATTTACCGATATGATGATAACTGATAGAGGGTTGCTCCTAGGATTTGTTGTGGGAGAAGAGGTCTATGGGTGGAGGATACCTGGGAAGCAGGTTGCAGAGGAGGTTAGACGCCAACTAGACGTGATATGGGAGAAATGCTCTAGGGAACTCAACATACATTAGATGCCCCCGCAAACCAATAAAAGACGGGTGTAGAGGATTTGAGGTTAACGGTCAAGATAAGCGGTAAATACTTCACGCCCATAGAGCCTGCCTATATAAAACGACTAGTAGAGGTTCTATCAAGGCTTAACAAGGAGGGCCATAGGTTAGCCGTGATTGTGGGCGGAGGCAAAACCGCTAGGGACTACATAAAACCCCTGAGAGATATGGGGGTAAACGAGGGTTTACTCGACCTAGTAGGTATAAGAGCATCAAGGCTCAACGCCTACACGCTAACCCTGCTACTAGGAGACAGGGCATACCCTGAGGTGCCGGGGAGCATAGAACAGTTCCTCGAGTACTGGGCCACAGGCAGAATAGTAGTGGCAGGAGGCTTCCAGCCGGGCCAGTCCACTAACGCGGTTTCAGCCCTAGTAGCGGAGGCGACTCATTCAGACATACTTTACAACCTAACCACGGTTGACGGTGTATATAGCGATGACCCGAAGAGGAATCCGAAAGCAAGGAAGCTTGATACACTGACCGTTAAAGAACTCAGAGGTATAATAGAGAAGAATAAGGCCGAAGCCGGTACCTACGAGTTGTTTGACAGATTGGCCCTAGATATAATAGAGCGTTCAAAGATAAAGGTGGTAGTACTAGATGGCAGGGATCCCTGGAATCTTATACGCCACATGAAGGGAGAGAAAATAGGCTCACTCGTCCTCCCAGACTAGCCGGAGACTCTTCTCATAGCATAGTCCATTATACCGACTGCCGTAGTATGAATGAAGCTACCTTGAACTATGGGGTTCTCATTCTCAAGGAAGAACAACGCGTTTTCATCAATTCTCTTCACCCGATCAAGGAATACCTGGGGATCCGACACGCCTTGACGGGCGAGATCAAGCCCCAGCTGGACCCATTCTTTAACCTGCCTTTTATGCTTCTCCAGATAGGATGCAGCATCGCTATGTATGCCGTAATGCGTCGGCGCAATAAGCAGGGGGTCAAGCCTCATCATTTTCTCAAGGCTCTCTAAGTAAAGATCAGGTTTGAAGGGAGGAGGCGTAGTGGGAATATAAGCTATTCCTCCGTCTTTAAATAGTATAACCCCCGCCGAGTCACCCGAGAAAAGTAGCTTCAACTCGGGAACCCATACGCTCTGATGATGGCTTGCGTGGCCCGGCGTATGTATGAATACTAGTGACACGCTACCCAAGTCAAGCCTCTCCCCATCACTTGTTGAACGTATTCTACTCTCCTCACACGGGGTAGGCTCTCCGTAAACCTCGGCTACATGGCCTAGAACCCTCCTACTAGCATTCCATAGTTTGGTGGGGTCTGCTAGGTGGGGCGCCCCCCGAGGATGAACATACACTATAGAATCCTTGAACTCCCCGGAGAGTAGGCAGCTCCCGCCCCCATGGTCTAGGTGAATATGCGTCGGAACTATATAATCCACAGTCAAACCCTCCTCCCTTATGAATTGTATGAGCCTCTTAGCACTGCTAGAAGGCCCAGGATCCACGACAGCCGTCTTCTCGTCTCCAACCACTATGAAAGCAGATATAAGTCCCTCGCCTACAGGTGTAACATCAGCTACAAGAACACGGTCTTCCCACAAGACAGACCCCCATCCTGTTTAAGACTGTACTTCTATAACTATAAATATGCCCGATTAGAAAAGAGTTTATCCACTTGATGGGGCCCGGTATGAGAGCCTTAGAGGAAGGCTCTATGAACTAGAACCCTGGAATGTTACCCGGCCGGTTATAGGATGGCCCGGGTAGCTCAGCCTGGCAGAGCGCCGGGCTGTGGACCCGGAGGTCCCGGGTTCGAATCCCGGCCCGGGCCCCACTTATTATTTTATCCTTTGAACAAGTTATGGAGTAGATGTTCATTTTCATCATAGTATGTTTCTATACTGTTATCAGTTTTATACAACTTTAAATTAAATAAAACAAGAATAATTACATTATATATTAGTATTAGTATACTGTTTAGTCGCAAGGGGTATTTTCATCTATAGCCAAAGATTTAAATAGAATGACTTTACCCATATCTAGATAATGACCAACAATATTATTTCATATTAAGGAAAAGGTGAAATGTTATGGAAAGGTTGAAGATGAAAACAATCGCTCTTCTCCTGATACTAGTTATGATGGCAGCATACATAGCACCAGTATACGCTACCAGCAGCATCGCGAAAAACACCAAGCTTAACTTTGAGAATAATTATACTGGCAAGAACATAATCACCAATACGCCAACGAAAATTAATAAAGAGCAGAATACAAAGGGTGTAAAACTCGTTAGCGGAGACGTCTTAATGCATGTAAAAGACAGAATTATAATAAAAGCCGGCTCAAACAGGCACATAAGCTATGTGCCACTGAAAATAAAAGGAGACACCTACCTTATCCCGTTAAACCTCGTCAATCACCTCGACAAAATTGATATCAACATATTCAATTTAAGGCTCCTGAAAATTATACAGGACAAACTGGAAGCCGGCAACACTGAAGGCATCAGATTCATAGTAGAACTCAATGTGAAACAGGCATATGCAGATAACAAGGAAGGGAAAATAGAACTACAGAAGGCTACTGAGGAAGTTGAAAAAGCGGCCGCCAAGTATAATGCAGAAATAGTCGAGAAGTATAAGGCCCTCCCAGATATAGTATTAAGTATAAAACAGTCACCCAAAGCACTAGATCTATTAAGCGACTTAGCTAAGATGGATGCAGTTAAGAAGGTCTGGCTGGACTATCCCGTACAAGCGCTTCTCTACAGTGACCCCATGGAAATAGCTGTAAACTACTTCCTCCTCAACGAGTCAACCGACTGGATGGGCGTTGGTACTGCATGGTCACATAACATAACAGGCCAGGGAATGAAGATAGCCATACTCGATACAGGTATATACCACCACCCAGACCTAGCCGATAAGATAACAGTAGAGCAAAGCTTCGTCCCAGGAGAACCCTACTACGACTATTACGGCCACGGAACCCATGTAGCAGGTATAGCGGGAGGTAACGGCACACTATTGAGCAGCGAGAAAGGAGTAGCGCCGGGCGTCGAGATATGGGATCTGAAAGTACTCAGCCGCGATGGATACGGTTACACAAGCTGGATACTCAATGCCATCGAATACGCTGTACTCGGACCTGACGGCAACATAACAACACCCGACAACGCCGACGTCATAAGCATGA
>CAYVIZ010000009.1:0-3253 GCA_964451715.1 uncultured Desulfurococcales archaeon
TCTATAGATCCTCTACCAGCTATAATAGCAGGTACACTTGTGGTTATAGTATTGGCTGGTTCCCTTATACAATTTACCGATTCACTGAGAATGGCTAGTCTGCATGCTCCACAAATAGATACATCGGGATTGTCTCCCTTTGTGATAAATGGTAGTGTAATAGTACCTTTGAATAACGCGTGGAAGAACGCTCTCAAGTATATAAACGAGTCAACACCTAAGAACTCGCTCATAGTGACTTGGTGGGACTACGGTTACTGGGTAACAGTGAACACTGGTCGCCGTACTTTGGCCGATGGAGCAACATTGAATGAGACACAAATAAGGCTCCTAGCTAGAATACTCACGGGAACGGAAGGAGAAGCATCAGCGCTACTCTACAAGATAGGGGCAAAACCCAATGAAACCTATATACTAGCCTATGAGGTTTTCTATTTCTTCAAGAACAACAATACACTGATAGTGCTTCCTGCATACAATATGCCGTCCAGTAATGTGGAAGAGGCGATCTATAGGCAAAAAGGCTACTATGTAATAAGCCACGGACAGGCCGATTGGGCTAAGAGTTTCCAAATGCTTAGGATAGGTAGAAGAGTAAACCCCGACCCCACTCTTACACCATATGACACGAATTACAGTAGCATATATAATGCATGGAAGAATTTCCCGGGACTAGTTGGTATGCCCATTAGTACTGTGGACAAGGTGAGAAACACTCTTATCTATAAGCTGATGATAGATGGGGCTTATTCTCTAATAGACCACAGGTACGGCTGTAATGATCCTCTAATGGAGAACATTACAAACATACAGTTCGTCGTAAGGGCTATGGGATCCAGTTTCGCGGGGCAAAGCTTTGTAACTATACCTAAACCGGCTATCCTACAGGGTTTTGTACCCGAGAAAGTATTTGTAGGGTGCCCATATATTACATCAGATCATACGCAGGCCACGGGAGTGATGATAATCTTGTACAAGTGGACAGGATAGAATTCCCTGGGTTAAGGTGTCTAAATAGTGTACAAAGAAGCCCAGAGGAAGCTTTATAATATTATTTCAACTCTAAGAAGGATACAGATAAAGACCAGGCTCCACATCTCGCGTATAGAGAAGAAGCTGGATTCCAAGAGGCTTTCTAGAGAAGAAAGAGCAATCCTATTAAATACCGTACGAACTCTATATAAACTGGACTTCATTATAGAATGGATCATAATTAGATCCGAGACAATGCTTGTATCAAGTATTTTTAATAAAGACGATGTTAGAATGCTAAAAGAAGTCATTAGTATAGTACACGGCTTTTCAGGTGAAATAGAGCCTGATATATCGGCGTCTCTGCTAGAGATAAGTAATATGATGTCGAACTTAGAGCTCTCCTTGGGTTCTATGAGTATAAATGAACTTGAACGAATACAGCAAGAGACGTCAGAGCCGCCTCTACGTGTTAGGGATGAGGTAAACGGGATACTGAACACGGCATCAGAGTATGCAGATAACAAGATAAAAGGCTTAATAGAGAAAATATACGAGGGATGAATAGTTTGCGCGACGAAGACCTAAGGGAAAGGTTATTACGTATGATGGATACAGTTAGAAGCAACTGGGTTCTATCAGCATTTTATTCAGACAATGAAGTCGACATTATAGTAAACGCGTTATATAATAGATGGGAGGAAGCTGGTAGAAAAGGAATGCCTCTAGACTATGCGTCTACCAGTGAGCTAATGATACTTAATAAGAAGGCTTCTCATTATTTTTCAATGAACGAGAATACTGCTAGAGCCTTAGTGTTGAGTAGAATGCAAGGCGTGGGAACCCATAGCGGAAAGGAGAGAAGCGTGTTTTCAAAGCTTTTCCGAAGAAAAGACTAACACTATGAATTATATACAAGGACCTAAAGGTTTTATCCTAATAGTTGTTTTGCTCATGTTTGTTTTTTCTTGGCTTTAGGTGAAATAACCTTTCTGGCAGGATGTATGTAGTCCTTAGGGGCTTTATTGAATGCCTCCAAGTACTTTCTAAGAACTCTGGGTATAGTTATAGTGCCGTCCTCATTCTGAAAGTTTTCGAGTATAGCCGTTATTGTCCGCGTCGAAGCCATTGCAGTACTGTTCAACGTGTGAACATAGCTTCTCTCCATTCCTTTTCTCCGTATAAGCCTTATGGATAACCTATAGGACTGCCAATCAGTGCAATTACTCGCACTAACCATCTCTCTATACCTACCTTGGGCTGGCATCCATGCTTCAAGGTCGTATTTCTTTATAGCACATGCCCCTAGATCACCGGATGCTATGTTTATCACCCTGTAAGGTATACCGAGTCCTTGGAAAATTTCCTCAGCATTACTTATCAATTCCTCATGAATTAATCTGCTTTCCTCCGGTAAAGAGTATACAAACTGTTCTACCTTATGGAACTGATGAACTCTAAATATGCCCTTCATATCTCTGTTACCCGCACCCGCTTCCTTACGGAAGCATGGACTTATACCAACAAGCTTCAAGGGCAACTCGTCATCATAGAGCTCCTCACCAGAATAAAGAGCAGCCATAGGATGCTCTGACGTAGCTATGAGGTATAAATCCTCTCCCTCAACTTTATATATAGCATCTTTGAAGGTCTCCATATCTATTATCTTTGTCATAATGCTTCCCCTTAACATATATGGAGGCAAGACTAGAGAGTAACCCTTAGAAGTCATGACATCTATGGCATAATTTAGCAATGCTATGTCCAACCATACAAGATCCTCGAAGAGGTAATAGAATCTAGAAGAAGCTACCTCACCGGCCTTCAGCGTATCACCATGTTTTAGTACATACTCCATCATATCGGCATGGCCCACTGGTTTTTCATCGATGACCTCATAGTCTACTTTAAAACCATAACGGAGTGATTGTTCTCTAAAACTATCAAGGTAGCCTCTCCAAACCCTAGGTTTCCCCCAGAAACGTATAGGAATACTGTCCTCCTCTCCTCCCACAGGGACATCTTCGTCCACTATATTGGGCAAGCTATAGATCAGCTCGTTACGTCTTCTTTCAATAGAATCAAGTTTTTCCTCGTATATCGATATCTCCTTGGAAAGCTTCCTAGCCTCTTCTATGAGCCTACGCTTCTCTTCAGGATCTTTCACGGTTTTAAGTAATCGGCTTAACTTGTTATGCCTGCTCCTCATCCTGTTTACATTGGTGAGTAGCTCTCTCCACTCCTTATCAGCCTCATACGCTTTTACAGCAAGAGAGGGATC
>CAYVIZ010000009.1:3353-8413 GCA_964451715.1 uncultured Desulfurococcales archaeon
TGGTTCATTCTTTTCTTCCATTCTTCTACAACGTCGTATCCATACATTGCTTTCAACATTTCTCGGCCTTCAGGGGTCACCTTATCAGGAGTCCATGGAGGATCCCATACTATTTCAATGTCAACTTTCTTGTCTTTCAATTCAGGTACATTATCCCTCAAAGCTTCCTCTACATAGTTTACAATGAGCCCTGCTACAGGGCATCCTACCGCGGTCATGGTCATTGCTATGTAGACATTGCCTTCATCGTCTATTTTTAACTCATATATCAGCCCAAGGTTCCAAACATCTACGGGTATTTCCGGGTCGTACACTTCTTTTAGCACATTTATTATTTTCTCTCTCAACTCTTCCTTCTCTTTATCTGTTAGAGGCATCATTGTGCACCTTATTCACAAGAATAGTAGAGGGACAGTTTATAATTCTTCAATAATTACCATTTTTCATCCTACGTACTACAATATAGAAGGACATTATTGGTGCTATTGTCACTATAATCAAGCCAGCTATTACCACGATATTCACGTTCTCTTCTCCCAGATAAAAACCGGCTAGCGCTACAGTTATCCCTAGAACTACTAGTTTTAGGGTAAGATAGAATTGATCTTTAAATAGACCTACCTTTTTCGACAATGGTTCCACCTAGAGATTTTGCCTTCTCTTCTATCGCACTTAGCATGCGTGATGCTTTCTCGTTGATACCTTTATCGTCCAATCCTGATACTAGGATTCTTATATCCAATAAAGGACTACGGGTTTCATGGCCTTTAGGATGTGATTTCAGATATACGTCAGGGTTTCTTCTAGAGAGGTCATTTATGAATGGAGCCAACTCGGATTCAGGTACTCCCTTTACAACTATGAAGTATTCAGCTATTTTCCTGTCAGGGTTGTATTTTCTCCTTATATATGGTTCAACGTATTGTTCGAATATAGATTTCATCTCCACAGGAACACCTGGTAGAACAACAATAGATTTGTCTCCTTCTTCAGCTATGAATCCCGGAGCAGCTCCTACAGGGTTCGGAAGTACTCGAGCACCGGCAGGTATATAAGCCATTTTTTCTCTCTCCGGAGTCAAAGGAAGTCTCTTCTTAGAATAGAACTCTCTGACCATTATCAAGGCCTTCTCGTTTTTTTCCAGTTGTCTGTTTAAAGCTTGGGCAACCGCCTCTGAAGTCATATCGTCATAGGTGGGGCCTAGCCCTCCTGTAGTTACTATAAGTTTAGCCTTCTCCAAGCCTCTCCCTAATTCCTCAACAATATCATCTATAGAATCGGGAACCGTTATTATTCTCTTAACATCAAACCCTAGAAACACGAGTCTTTTCGCCAGCCAAGAAGCGTTAGTGTTTACTATTCTTCCTATTAGTAGCTCGTTTCCTATGGATAGTATCCATGCATCCATTTATATCGCCCACAATTATCAATTTCATACTTAGATCGTTAAAAATTCCTAAGGGGCTAACCAGAAGAGAATTAATAGGGAATATATGAAGTTCTGGTCCTCATCCCGTAAAGGGCCGCTGCAGGCCCTGTCAGACCAGTCGGCGCGCGTTATATAGGTATACCCGTTTACGTTATTTAATATTACTGTAAAAGGTCTAATACGCTCCTGTATTTGTGTTCTATTCTACTGTCTAGCGAGTATTTTACCTCTATGAAGTTTGAACGGAACTCCTTAACTCTCACGGCGACTTCCTCGGGATCCTTGTTCTTTATCAACAGGTCTTCGAAGAACGAAGCTATTATGTCCATCTCTTCCTCCTTCATCCCGAACCTAGTCATTTCCTGTACTCCCAGTCTTAGCCCGCTAGGATCTTTTATAGCGTCAGGCGGATCATAGGGTAACAGGTTCTTATTTGTTATTATATTAGCTTCTTGAAGAAGTTTAGCGACTTTGTTGCCTCCTCCTTCCTTGCGCACATCTAATAGAACTTGGTGGCTCTGTGTATAACCTAGGTGTTCTCCTAGTACTTTAAACCCTCTAGACGCTAATGCTTCAGCCAGTTTTTTCGCGTTTAGCGATATCTGTCTTGCATAAGCTTCCCCGTAGAGCTTCATTTCAATTGCTGTCACAAGTAATGCCGGTATATGATGTAAATGATGGTTGCTTAAGAAGTACGGGAATATAGTCTTGTATATAGATTTGAACAATCTCTCATCGTCTTTTACTCCATAGAAGCCTCCTTGAGGGCCTGGAAACGTTTTATGTGTAGATGCTGTTATTATGTCTGCACCGTGGTCTAGAGGGTTTCTCCATACACCTCCAACAATGAGGCCCAGCACGTGGGCAGCATCGTATACTACTTTGGCACCCACAGTTTTAGCGGCATCAGCTATTTCTTTTACTGGATGAGGGAACAGGTAAACACTTCCTCCCAGGACAATAAATCTGGGTTTTACTTCTTCTATCATTTTAACGGCCTTATCAGTGTCAACATTCATGTTATCTGGATCGTAAGGCATTTCCGCCTGTTTTATGCCTAGAGCCCCTAAGGTACCAAATTTTGTGTGGCTCACATGAGCGCCTGCCTGTACAGGGGCTATGAGCGCGTTATCCCCCGGACTACCTAGAATCCTGAATATTCCGGCATTGGAGATGGTGCCGCTTGTAGGCCTAACATCTGCATGTGAAGCATTAACCAGTTCAGCCATTGTTTTATTAGCCATCTCCTCAAGCCTGTCTATATATATTGTGCCCTCATAGTATCTCTTACCCGGCTTTCCCTCAGCGTATCGGTGTTCAAAATCACTTGTATACGCCAGCCAAGCGGTTCTACTCATAACGTTCTCGCTAGCAATTAGATTCACGGTTTCCCGTAATCTCCATATGTTGTGTTTTTCTATGATTTCAAAGATTTCCTGGATTATACTTGTTTCCAACAAGGCCTATCCCCGTAATCCTTTCTGGCTTCTGAATAGATAGAATTAATGTAGTAGAGGGTATTAAGGTTAAAATCGGTAGTGAATTATGTAATGAAGTGGCAGAATAAGGCCCGTGTTTTCCATTATCTGTATACCAGTTGATGAGCATTTGATTCTTGCTCTTTACGGTATTGATGTCTTAATTGTTATAGTATTTATAGTGTGAAAACCATAGAGTGGATAATACTTACACTTTTCACGGGATTAGATACGGTTAAGGGGGTGTACGTGTCTGGTGAACGAGCTTACGATAACAGTTCAAACCACCTCTCTGATGGGTTTCGCATGTAGGTATGAAGACGAGTTTATACAGGCTGCCCGTATGGCTGCAGAGTCGCTTAGAAGTATGCATGGAATAACAGCTTTCTTCTCGGTGGAAACAGAGTTTAACGAGCCCTTATACGATAACACGACTAAAGTACTTGTAAACGGAAAAGAAGTTTGCAATGTGTATCTGTACGAGGAAAAATACCGTGACCCTGATCTCTTGGCGGCCATGATTGTAGAAGAGGCCCTCAGAATGTTTGGAAGAGAAGAAGCGTATGCACATTACGGCATTAGTTCAAGGAACTATACTTTAGTAGCTGAGACCCCCGTCTAGAGCTATTATTGTATCCTGTTAATGGTACCGTCTCGGCTGTTTTCTAAGCCGTTCTGTAAACCCTTTTGCATGAGCTACTAGGTGAAAGAAGAGGTCTCTCTTACTCGTGAAACTAGGTTTATGAATATCCAGCCCACATATAGGGCATGCATATGCCTCTGGATACTCTCTTAGAAAAGTTTTGACTATGCTTCCCTCGTATTCTATGATTACTTCTTTCCATTTAGCCTCTCTGGAAATACGTTTCTGAGACACTATTCATCCCACACAACCTAGATCTATTGATAGAGTTATTATAATTGGGTATAAATCACTATTAACAATGGTCACTGAGCTGGTGGGTAGGGTCTGGTCACAATGGATGAAAGCGGATTCAATAGTGTTCGAAGAGAGGTAATTGACACGTTATCCAACTTATTAAGAAGCTTGGGATTCGAAGTTGAAACCGATATACCAGTGGAAGGAAAGTCGGGTTTGACATACAATTTCGATATAGTGGGTACAAGCTTCTGTAAATTATTCGAGGTAAAAGTAGGGATAAAGATAAGACTCGGAAAAACATTGACTACGGAAGACGTGCTTAATCTAGCAATGACACGGAACGATACTAATATAGATAAAATAGTAGTTGTAACAGATTCACCATTACACCCCAGCGTAAAAAGTTTAACAGAATACTATAATATTGGAGTAGTAGACTTTGACAAGCTCTCCAGTGTAGGAGGCTCATTCAGTGTAACCCAACTAAAAGTACTCAAACACTTCCACGTAAAGCCGAAGATAGACATGGAGACTGCTGTAAAACAAGCTAAATGCGAACGCGGTATTTTTGGTTCTTGCAAGGGAGTCCATAAAGCAACGATACTGGGATATCTACCTATATACGAGTACAAGGTCTCCCTCGAGTCTCCTTCTAAAGGCGATTCCCAAATAGAGTTTATCGAAAGCGATGTTGACTTCGAGTCGATAAGAGGTTCAATGGTATCCGTAGATGATGAGGGTACATTGAAGCTGGAGAACATTCTGGTTAATATAGGTGATTTATCATTTGAGGTAGTAGAAGTTGCTAGATACATAGCTGAGCATGGCCCCCTGACTAGAGAGGAGTTATCGGAGATAGTGTCTATAGATGAAAGAAAGCTTGAACGCATAATACTCGTACTTATGGATAAAATGCTGATAGACGTTTACGGTGATACCTACGCAATACGTCCCCTCTCTCTCCCGGGTAAGTACAAGAGTGTTTCCGCTAAACATAGACTTGAGAACGGTATACCCACTGATGGAGAGATTCTCCACGCTATTGTATCTCCCGAGAAACTAGAATACCTCCTAGAAGCATTCGGCACCGTCCATGAAGCCAAGCTGATATACTACCCGTTGTACATAAACGTTTATGAGAAGAAAAAGGGAATATACAGGGTTAGACTGGTAGACGGTAATACAGGAAAACGACTTACTGATTTCGAGGAACTGCTAGAGCATACAGACGATATTAGGAGAATAGTATCCAAGATAGAGATGCTATAAT
>CAYVIZ010000009.1:8513-34451 GCA_964451715.1 uncultured Desulfurococcales archaeon
AAATGTTACGGTCGATTCCGGCCCGGTTTTCCTCATCCTATTCCTCGGAGAGCTAGGGGTATCTCATCCCCTTACCAATATACCCCGCCTTGCCGATCCGCCGCCATCTTCATTCCCCCTATAGGGTCTCGGCGGACGTGAGACCGGCGGGGCTATATTAAATTATTAACACTATCCGCATTTAACTTTACCCGGTAGATGAGATGCGTGGTGGAGTTGTGGCATGGTAAAATATGTTTATGCTACTATGAAGGAGATAATAGACTTCGCTAGTAATGCGATGCAATCCATAGATCCCGGCCAGGTGGAGAAATTCGTTTCCAAACTCGTCGATGTAGCTGCATCTAATGGTATGAGGAAAGTGCTTGTAATGGGTGCGGGGAGAAGCGGCCTAGTGGGGAAAGCATTTGCTATGAGACTCATGCATATAGGCTTCAATGTATACGTATTAGGTGACACAATTGTACCTAGTGTGAATGAGAATGACGTAGTTATAGCTATATCTGGATCAGGTACAACCAAGCTCATAGTTACAGCGGCAGAGGCCGCTAAAAACGTTGGAGCAACAGTCATAGCATTAACAACCTATCCGGACTCTAAGCTGGGCCAACTAGCTGATATAGTGGTCAAAATCCCTGGGAGAACTAAAATGGCTCGTATGGATGATTATTTTGCTAGACAAATATTAGGGATACATGAGCCTTTAGCCCCGCTTGGGACGCTTTTTGAAGACACGGTAATGATATTCCTAGACGGAATAGCCGTAGAGTTAATGCATAGACTGGGTAAAAACGAGGACGAATTGAGGCAGAGACATGCGAATATTGAAATCTAAAAGGGAAGGAGAAATAATACGGTTGTTCGACCCTTGGGGTAGTCCTTTATGTACGTGTCCATTTAAATACACTTTGAATCCCTATACTGGATGCAGTTTCTTCTGTGTTTACTGTTATGCAACAGCATATATAGGAAGAAGAAAGAGTACTCCGAAAAAGAATTATTTAGAAAGGCTTTTGAAAGACCTAAGGAAAATAGATAAACGACTACCGATAAATATGTCGACTAGTAGCGATCCCTATCCTCCTGTCGAGGAGAAAATGCTTCTTACACGGACAACTCTCCAGATATTGTCAAAACACGGTTTAAGAGTTCTTATAACCACGAAGGGAACTCTATATACGCGTGACATAGATATAATCCGTGCTTCACTCATGGCTGTAACACCTACTATTACAACAATAAACAAAGGGATCTCTAGTAAGATAGAGCCATATGCTCCTCTCCCCAGTGAAAGGATTAACGCGTTGAACGTGCTCGAGGAAAACAATGTACCGTTCGGAGTCAGGATAGACCCCATATTGCCCTATATAAACGATGACCCTAAAGAAATAGAGGAGCTAGTTTCTATTCTAAGCACATACAGGAACCTGGACTTCATAGTAACTTCTACATTCAAGGCGAGACCCGATAGTTTATCCCGGGTTATAGAGGTATTCCCTGAACTGGAGACCAGATATAAGAGGCTATACAGGGAAGAGGGAAAGTGGATGCATGGATATTGGTATCTGCCCCAGAAAATGAGGTTAAAACTACTTAAACCAGTGTTTGAGTCTGCAAGGAAGTATGGCATAAAATACGCTCACTGTAGAGAAGGATTCGCTGGTAAGGAGTATTTCACTGCTGCATCCTGCGATGGAACTCATCTTTTATATCCTCCCTACAGGTAGATTGCCATGCATATCATAGAAGGAAGCTACGTGGATGACGGTCGTATTATATATGCTGTAAAGGGTTTATGTAACTATGAAAGGTACCTAGTGGTTGTTCCTAAATATAATCTTGAAGGGTGCACTCGTTTTGACTTCATGAGATCTATTTACAATTGTCCAGAACACGCATACATATCAAATATAGGTAGAAAGGTTTGCGTTATCCAGAAGGATAGTATAATGAGGTACTATGATCCCTACAGGTATTCAAGCTATAGAATTCCGTCTCTTGTAAAACGGTTCATAGAATTAATCAGTAACAATCTCTACAATGGTGAAGTAGGATTAACAGGATCCCATCTCTTGGGGTGTCCTAGTAGCGGTAGCGACATAGACTTGATTATAGCCACTAGCGACCCCCAATCAGATTATGAATCTCTACTGCGTTTGAGGTCAGAAGGAATTATAGTTCAATGCAGAGATTATGAAACTACTGTCAATTATAGAGACAAAATAGAACCTGAAGGAAATTTATCCCTAGAGAGCTACCTTATTCTGGCTAGATACAAAGTGCTCGAAGGCTGTTATAGAGGGGCAAGATACTCAATAAGAATGTTGAATCCATTCGATACTGAATGGTGTAGAAAAAGATTTCACTATATAAGTAGAACTAGGCTCGTAGCCGAGGTTATTCCTGTATCGAATTATACAACGCCTGCATTATACGAGGTATTGAACGTGAAAAGTAATAACCACTATTACATGGCTACATGGAGACTGAGATTCTCAGAGCTTCCTAGGAACACCTATGTAATTGAGGGTGATCTCTATATAGACGATAATGGTACTAGATGGATAATACCCGACATTGGGGGGAGCATCGATTTACTTTAAGAAAAAACTATACCATGGAAGCCTGATTCAAGATAAGCTATTAAACATTTACATGGTACTGGGTATACCTTCATTTCACGGTATAATACCGGCATTCATGAAGTATTTCCCTTGTAACACTAGAACAATATGGAATAAGCATGGAGTTTCTTTTTGTAGGAATATTAAGGAATACACGCAGTACACTGTGATAGGTCATACTAAAATCATTAGAGACCCCCGGTTTCGCACGGTTATACCATATATATCCCCAATGGACGTGAAAGCAGTCTTCGATCCTTTTGATAGATTACTTGATATAATACGAAAGCCTAGTGATGAGCTAGAATACGGTCTAGTGGAAGCAGTAGACTTCCTCAGAGATCATATTAACATCCGGCTAAACGATATAGGTGTTAGTGGTAGTATGCTTATGGGCATACATAGCATTCAGTATTCCGATATAGACATTATTATAAAGGGTATTCATGCATCGGAAGAGGTTTACTCCTTTCTGTCTGAAACAGGATTCCGCAGAATAGTGAATTGGGACAACTTAAACTCAAGATACATACTTGATAAAAGCATGTCAAGCGTTATTGCAGAGAAGAGAACTAGGTTATATGCCATGAATAAGATACTGAGTTTTATTTTTATACATAGTGATATATACTCGCCGAAGACCTGTTACGACGAACAGGGCTCCTTTAATCTGGCTGATGTCAATATAAGGAGATACACTATTTTCAAGGGACCTCTAAGGATAAGAATAAATAGATTAGGTAATGCATTAACTTATCCTCCATGTGTCTATACTGATAAAGGAATACTGGTCTCTTTTGATCATATTATATCGCCATTGCTTTATGGAGAGGAATGTATAAGGCTGGAAGGTGTATTGAAGGGATTAAATTATGATGGAAGGAATATATTTCTATTAGGTGTAAAGGAGACTCCTTTAGTAAAGATATCAAGGTGCTAGGATTCAAGTATACTGATAGCTTGTGCGATCAGCTTGTCCTTTTCCTCTTTCTCTTCCGAAGATAGGTAACGTAGTATCAAAGCGAGAACACGGTATATTCTCACTATTTCATTGCTTTGCAGTTTAACCTTGTCCTCCAATTCTTTCATTTTAACGTTTAACGAGTCAATAAGCAACTCCACTATGGCTATTATCTCATCTAGATCACCGTGAGTATGATGATGGTGGTGATGATCGTGAGGCTCGCGTTCCTCTATTTCTTCTACAACTTTTTCTATATCCTCTTTCTTCTTGGGTAGTGTCATTCTTTTTCTTTGCTTTTTACCACTGCTAGCCAACCATATACACCCGATATCTGCATGGACTATCGAATGGAATATAAGACATACTCTCTTTAAATCTAGGGTTTATACTAGACAGATATAACCCTGGAGCAAACTAGATAATCAGATAGAGGCAACAGTTACTGATGGTGTGGTGTTATGGTCTCTTCAAACGGACTTAGTATAATAAAAATTGAAGGTATGGCTATGAGTGGGCTTATCTCAAACGCGGAAATCGTCGATTGCGGCGATGGTAGAGCTAGAATTATTGCATACGATTTAGAGGGAAATATAATCGAGACCAGCTGTGTTGAGAAAGATGCTGCCAAACGTAACTTTGCCGTTATAAAATTGTACCTGAAATGGTCTAGGCATATAAATAAGAGCTAAGACGTTTTGGTATACCTTATAGGGGATGATGACTGGTATTACCCTTAACGCGTAGCGGATGATAGAGGCCCAGTACCCTGACCCTACTAATAGGTGGATACTCATGGAGTCCCGTATTGTTGAGCTAGAGAAACGGATAGTTCAGAGCCTATGCAGCGATTTAGAGGCCTTCGTATTTCATGAAGATCTAATAGATCCTTCCATGGTTAATAATTTCATACGACGCCACAGCCTAGGCGAGATCTTAATATTGAAAAGCATAGGGAAGGGTGTTTACGTTCTTTTGTTTGATGAGAGAAAAATAGACAGTAGCTGCTTGTATGGGAGATGTGGATCCTTAAAATCTATTGAACGCGAGATTTGTGTAGCTAAATGTAGGAGAAGAGAGATCAATACATTAAAAACAAAATTATTAAAAATGTTAGAGTAATAATAATAAGTAGTGTAGTATACCCAAGTAAGGAGGAAGCCTACTATGAGGAAGAGCATCGTTATAAAAACCCCTGCAGGGCGCCGACTCGACTTGAGGAGAATAATGGAGTTCTGTTACGATTTATCAGAAACCGATGTAATGATACTTGAATGGATGCTCAATGAGGGAGGAGGCAACGATTACGCTGTGGATGATCTGCGGAAGGTTTTCAATCTGAGTAGGGCAACCGTCAATAGGGTTTTATCAAAGCTGGCTGATATGGAGCTTATAGATAAGAGAAAGAAAAAGAGGAGTGGTACAGGGAGACCGCGTTACGTGTATTCGGTCACACCCGAGAGGCTTTATGAGAAGCTTCTAGAAGATATAACGAAATGTTCCAAGGAAATATCAGAGTATGTAAAAACAGTGCTACAGAGGAGTTGACTGAAAATGTTTTTAGAGAAAATCTCAACGGCTTCATCATTCGACCTTGATTTCAACGCCTTCCTCATCGCTGGACGACTCTTCTTTCGTTTTAAGTCTAACCTCTAATACACCATTCTTGTAGGAGGCACGCGACTTGTCAGGTATAACTTCTTTGGGTAAGTCTATCTCTTTATAGTACTTTCTCTCTTTGCCTTTTGCTTTTATAATGAGCTTCTTCGGCTTTACTTTCAACTCTATATCGTCTTTCGAAACTCCTGGTACCTCAGCCACAACAATTATTTCCCCGTTATCCTCGAAAACATCTACGAGTGGCTCCATTTCACTGGTTATTACAGGTTTGTCCCCCATTCTTTTAACGTTTCCAAACTCTTCAACCTTAGGCACGCCGTCAGGTCCTATGGTAACTCGTACTCCATACACGTATGGACCTTTTATATATCCTTTCCTAACCATATCCTCTAGATTCTTTTCCATGTCTATGAATTCTTCTGTGAATTCTTTCATCATCTCATTCATCATTTCGTCTATTATATCGAATATTGAACGTCTCTTTCTCCTGAACTCCATCTCCGGATCACCCTCCATTAACCTCCTATATATCCATGGTGATCGTAGGTTATAATGTATTTTATGTCTGGACAGGGTAATACTTATGACGTCTTTCTAAGTATATTGCTTAGGATATTTAAACTGTTTATAAGACGTTTTAGTAGTGGTCTGAGATTACTGTTGAGGTGGAAGACTGTGGACAAGTATGATGTTTTAATAGTCGGCCTGGGGCCAGCTGGGTCCTCGCTAGCTTATCTGTTATCTGGTAAGGGGTTAAAAGTTGCTGGGATTGATATGGTTGACTGGGATAATGTGTGGGGTAAGCCTTGCGGTGACGCTATAGGGGAGCATCATTTTGATGAGACAGGAATACCTAAACCAAGCGGCAAAGAGCTCAAGCAAAGGGTTAACGGGATACTAATCTATAGTCCCTCCGAGGAGCACGTGTTCCGTGTTAAAGGCCCTGGTTATATTATAAATAGAAACGAACTAGGCAAACGATTGATACGTGACGCTATAAACAAAGGTGTAGAAGTAAGCCTTAACACGAGAGCACGTAAGCCCATACTTGACAACGGTAGGCTTGTAGGAGTAGAGGCTGTTGATAGTAATGGTAGGGAAAAGACGTTATATGCCAAGGTTATTGTCGACGCTACGGGTAACACCATGTCACTTAGATTGCGTTTACCTCGAGAATGGCCTGTAAACGAGCCTCTTAAACCGGTTGATGCCAATATAGCCTACAGAGAAATCAGGGAAATGAAGTATGAGATAGAGGAACCTGATTACATTCGGATATACGTTAACCAAGACATAGCGCCTGGAGGTTACTGGTGGTTTTTCCCTGAAGGAGTAACATCCGCTAACATAGGACTGGGTGTACAAGGTGGTAGAGGCTACCCTAACCCGCTCCGTATATTTAAAGAGAAGCTGGAAAAGAGGCCTGAAGTCGGGAATTATAAAAAGATAATAAACGCATCAGGATCCCTAGTCCCTACTAGGAGGCCTGCCAACACACTTGTGTGGGATAACTTCATAGGTATAGGCGATAATGCGTTTACAGTTAACCCTATTCATGGGGGTGGAATGGGTTACGCTATGTACGCAGCATATGTTGCTAGTAAAGCTATAGAGGAGGCATTTGATAAAGGCGACTATTCTGCTTCGGGGCTATGGTATGCAAACATAGGCTATATGAGGACGTTGGGAGCTAAACAGGCGTCCCTCGATATATTCAGAATATTCTTACAGACTATAAGCAATGAAGAGATTGAATTCGGTCTAAAGAATAGAATAATGAGGGAAGAAGATATGTATGAAACCAGTGTAACGGGTGATCTGAAAGCGGATTTATCGGTGTTAGAGAAGCTTTCAATAGTGTTGAAAACACTTAGAAGGCCTAGTCTACTGCTAAAATTGAGGATCGTAGACAGGTATATGAAGGATGTAAAGGAGCTTTACAAGAAATATCCAGATACTCCTAGCGGTTTAAGGGAATGGATAAGCAGGGTTGATTCACTCTATGCCGATTACAAGAAGGAGTTGGGAGTTAACTGGTAGCTTGTTTCGAGCCTTATCTAATCCTCAAACTCTAACTCCATTAAATAGGCGTCTTCCCCATCCCTATAGTATCTAGGTATAACATCTTTTATTCTGAAACCAAGTTTCTTGTACAAGTTTATTGCCGGGCTATTCGAGGTTCTCACCTCTAGATAGACTTTCTTCACATTATAATTATCTCGCATAAGTTTTATTGACTTACTAATTAAAGCACTCGCTATCCCCCTTCTCCTGTATTCAGGAAGCACGGCAACCGATACTATATGGCCTACTTTGACAGTCCTCCATAGAAGTATGCCCTTATCGAAATGGTTCTCTACCCTGTTCATAATGTACCCTACTATTAAACCATCGCATACCGCGACAAGGAAAACGTCTCCCCACATACGCTGTATATCATAGTAGAAGAACATAGGATAGTTTTCAGGCAGTGTCGCCTCATTTATCTTTTTAACCAAGATCAGCTCCGAGGGTAGTACTGGCCTGATTTCACACTGGGTCTCACTCATTTTTCTTCTATCCCCTGCTTTTCCTTTATTTCCCTACAATCTGTAATACAAAATTTTTGAGTCTCCCGTTTTAATCATTAGGAATCATAGGCGTTTACGTGAGGGGTTCAGTGTGGATTATCATCCAGTACATGATATAAGGGGAGAGGAGAGTAGGGAACTAGAAGGTAAATGCATACTGGCTGGGATTACTGGGAGTGTCGCCATTTATCGTTCCATAGATGTTATTAGGAGCCTCATAAAACGCGGAGCAGAGGTTCATGTCATGATGACTAGAGAGGCAAGCAAAATGGTGAATCCTCTACTACTGGAATGGGCAACTGGTAATAAGGTTACAG
Organism: uncultured Desulfurococcales archaeon; assembly: GCA_964451715.1. Taxonomy (GTDB): domain Archaea; phylum Thermoproteota; class Thermoprotei_A; order Sulfolobales; family Acidilobaceae; genus Tiamatella. The sequence goes on from CAYVIZ010000009.1 coordinate 16,606, forward strand.
TAGACCTTACCGGTGAAACCGAGCATATCTATATGGCTAGGAAGTGTGATGCCATGATCATTGCCCCCTCTACACTCAATACTATGTCGAAAATTGCTCATTCTATAGCGGACGAAAACGTTCCACTCACAGCGTTATCATTTCTAGGTTATGGTAAAAACGTGCTAGTGATCCCTGCAATGCACTCAAACATGTATAATTCCAAGCTCTTCGCGGAAGTCTTAGGTAAGCTGAAAAATATAAACGGGCTCCATATAATGGAGCCTAAACGTGTGGATTCTAGGATAAAGCTTCATGAAACAAACGATATTGTAAGATGGATTACACCAATAATTCTACGAGGAAAGGATCTAGAAGGACTCCGCATACTAGTTACTGCAGGCGCTACACGAGAGTATATCGACAGGGTGAGATTCATATCTAATCCTGGTACAGGTAGAATGGGTGTTGAAATAGCAGCTGAGGCAGCAGCAAGGGGTGCCAAGGTGACCCTGCTTGCAGGTCATTTGGAGGTCAGCATTCCAGGATTCATCGAGGACGTCGTGAGAGTCGAGACTACTGAGGAGATGGCGGAGAAGATGAACGAGCTAACCTCTAATAATAAGTATGACATAATTCTCTCTGCTGCTTCCCCTGTCGACTTCCGTCCTATAGAGTTTTTTGACAGGAAGCTGAAAAGCGGCCAGCAAATAAATGTTACTCTTGCTCCTACACCGAAGGTCATAAATAATATTGCCCAGAAACCTCGGGTTCTCGTTGCTTTTGTAGCCGACGTGGTAAGCAGCTCAGAGGAGCTTAAGGAAATGGCTTTCAGTAAACTGGAGAAACATGGAGCGGAAATAGCCGTAGCAAACAATGTGGGTAGAAGCGATATCGGGTTTGCATCCAAGTTCAACGAGGTTGTCCTTGTTTTCAAGGATGGACGTGTCTTATCGTCGGGTAAAATGAGAAAAGAAGAAATCGCTCGTTTTATACTTGATAATGTAGTCGGAGTCGTTAAATCGGGGTGAACGCGTGTTGGCCGAGAAGTTTGAATCCGTCGATGACGTTGTCAAACACCTCGTAGGCCTAGAATGGGATAAAATTATTCCCAGAGTAAAAGACTTTATAAGAACCAATGTTGAAACGGCGGGAGCCAAAGGTGTTGTTGTAGGTCTAAGCGGCGGAGTGGATTCCGCAGCGTCTTTTGCTTTAGCAGTAGATGCACTGGGAAGTGACAGGGTTATGACGCTTGTGATGCCGGACCAGAGGGTCACACCCAAAGAGGACGTGGAAGACGCTATAGGTCTTTCAGAGCAATTCGGTGTGAAACCTCATATAATAGAGATATCTCCCATAGTTGATGTTTATACGTCAGCTATACCTGTTGCAGAAGAGAGCGACCAAATGGCTGTGGGGAATCTAAGGGCTAGAATAAGGATGTCTCTCCTATACTACTATGCGAACAAGTATAATTATCTGGTTTTAGGTACAGGTGATAGAAGCGAGATATTAATAGGTTATTTTACCAAATACGGTGACGGGGCAGTGGATATACTTCCCATAGGGAGCTTCTATAAATCACAGGTTAGACGTATAGCAGAGAAACTAGGAGTCCCCGATAAGATAGCCTATAAACCAAGTTCTCCTAGACTCGTTCCTGGCCACATGGCTGAAAAGGAGCTTGGGATAACATATGATGTAGTTGACGCCGTTCTGCACCTATATTTCGACAGGAAAATAAAGAAAGAAGCTTTATGTAGTATAAAAGGTATAACATGCGATCATGTAGAGAAGATTCTTCATAGGCATAAAGCAACGGAGCATAAGAGGAACATGCCGCCAGCACCTCCTATCACTATATGGCTTAAAGAATGAGTAACACTGTTAACAGGCGGTTTTGGTGTAGAATGTAATGAGTACATATGAAAGAAAGATATGTGTGTACATTCCCCTCCACATAACATCTATTTGGGTTCCTTATGTAAGAAAAAACCATCTCCGTACAGGATCTAAGGGTATAGGCGTTGTTTTATCGCCTAAAGCCAAGATATGCTTGTTCCCGAGAGAAGGATTCATACCCGACTATTTTGTTAGACTGGACAGTATAGAGCTATCCTCCAAGTATGTAAAAGACTTTAACAAGGGTATAATAGCCGTGTACACTGCACTGCCTCCCGGCTATGGATATGCCGTAAGCGCTGCTACTTTGTCAGGTCTCTTCATTATTAAAAGCTTCTACACGCGCCAGAAAGGATTCATTGAGGCTCTGAGGGAAGCCCATAGAGCTGAGATTGAAAATTCCAGTGGTCTAGGAGACGTTCTGGCGTTATCCTCGGGTAGAGGCATAGCCTATAGGTTCAAAGAAGGTGCTCCGGGCATTGGTAGTGTGGAGAACTATAGGATCCCAAGTACGGCCTCGATACTTGTGGTTGGGAAAAAAGTTTTTCATACCAGCATGTTGCTGGGAATGTATAGTAAAAAGGTAAGGAAGCTGGCATTGTCCATGTTAAAAATATTCTCGGAGACTCCACAGTTTGAAACGTTCATCGAAGTCTCACAGGAATTCACCAAGAAAGCTATGATGCACATGTTTGATAGCAAGGAGCTCGAAACTGCTAGTAGGACACCCAGCCTCATAGGTTTTTATGCTAAGAAATCCGTTCTAGTCGTATTCGTTGAAAGAGACTATCTGAATGATGCATACGAGTATCTTAAGAATAGGTTCCCGGTTAACCCTATAATTGTTGAGCCTGATTATAATGGAATAGAAGTTATTGATATGAACGGGGATTGAGATGAATCAAGTTAAGATACCTAGATCCCATCCTAGGTACGAGTCATTATTGCTGCGCGAGAAGATAATCGAGGGATATAAGAAGGGTATAGTTGTGCTTCCAGGGCTAATCGCTCACGGCCGTGGAGAGGCTTTTGATTATATTATTGGAGAAAAAACACAGGATTTCGCGTTAAAAGCTATAGAAGCTGGGGTTGCAATGCTCCTCCTAGCGGAGAGGCCTGTAGTGAGCGTTAACGGGAATACGGCTGCCCTCGTTCCCGCAGAGTTAGCGCGTTTCTCCGAGTTAACTGGGATACCATTAGAGGTAAACTTGTTCTATCGAAGTAGGGAACGTGAGGAGGCTATTTATGAATGGTTGAAAATGCATGGCGCACCGAAGATACTGGGTGTATATGATGAGAGGATAGAACTAGACGGATTTGAGAGTATGAGGAGAATAGTCAGTGTGGAAGGCATATACTCAGCTGACGTTGTCTTGGTTCCATTAGAGGACGGTGATAGGACGGAGGCTCTGAAAAAGATGGGTAAGAAGGTTATAACGATAGATCTCAACCCCTTCTCGAGAACCGCTCAAAAAGCTGATATAACCATAGTTGACAATATTTACCGGGTTTTACCATTAATGATAAACGAGGCAAAGAGGCTAATTGATGCGGACAGAGAGGAACTCACCCGTATAGTATCGTCGTATGATAACAAGAGAATACTCTCAGAGGCTATACTCTTCATCAGAGACCGCCTCACTAGGCTCGGCGAGCAAGGAGTTTTCGTATAGCCTTTCTTCCCCTATGGATCTCTTAAGTTTCAATGAAACCATCTCAGCCATGTCCAATATGTTATCCGCCAGTTCCCGCTCATATACCAGCTCTGCCTCCCATTCCTCCGATTTCTCAAGGAAATCGACTATTCTAGGAAGTGCCTCATATACTATGTTCTTGAATATTCTCTTATCCTGCGAGTTTAGTTTTCTCTTTTTTATTATTCTCTTGAGGTAACTGAGGACACTGTACGGGTCGGTACTGTAGAACTGTATCTTAAGCAGTCTAACCCGTGGTTCTAACTCGTTCTCTTCATCTAGGAATAATCCTTTTAGTGATTTGAAATCCGTTATTCTCCACCAGTGTTGATTGCTACTTTTATATGTAGTTTCAATTAACCCGATTTCTCTTTCAAGAACACGTAGTAATGGGGAAGGGTTGTAATTTAGACCATAGCTCGACAATCTTTTCTTTAGGGACTTATAGCTAAAGTCGCCTAGTTTATGATACTCTTTTGGGGCCAAGGCCTCTTCGTAAATAGCTTTAAGTACAAGCCTGCCCATTTCCCCATATTTTGCAAGGAACTCGTCAAGCGGCCTTGGCATAATGGTCTTCCCCATATTGCTACTGTAGTGGTTACTCTCAATAATAGTAGGCTTGGGTAAAGGGAATTAAGGATATTTACCGTCTAAATAAGGGGGAATAGACGATGGAGACCCGCTTATTGATAATACTGTCCTGGTTATTCACCTACTCGATCTATATATTCCGTATACTTCCTGTATAAGGGTTTAAGGAAGAATACTATCATCAATGTTTGCATCATTATTTCTATGAAAGCCCAGATGATCCCCTTCCTAGTGTACACCTCTATAACACGGTTCCAGTTTATTTTTAAGATAACGTATGTTACAACCAGTGTTGCTATTATTACAGCAAGTATAATTCTAGGATTGAAAACCCCGCTTTCCCCGGCTATCGCTGATATGGAAGATCCGAAAGCCACTGATAGAGAGGTAATTACCGTTTTCCCTATTGATACCGCGATAAAGAACTTCACTATGCTATACCCTGTGATACTTATGGGGATATAGAAGATATCATCGGGAAGCGGGGTGGCTGCAAACAATAGTAAAGCCATAAAGATCCCTCTGTCGAACACTTTTACAAGCCTCTTAAACTCGTCCTGTTTCTCGGATGATATAAGGCGTCTTCCACTCCTTGCTAGGAAGAAAAGCAGTGTTTTACCTAGACCTGCGCCTATCCCTCCTGCGAGGCTGGCGGCGATTTTTGCTGAAAGACTATTTATTGATGCCGAGTAGAGGGAAATCATTACCAGGTATGGCACAGTTAAATATGGAAGCACGTTACTTAGAAACGATACAATAAATATGCCTATCAGCCCCAAGCTTTCAATGTAGTCTGAGAGATTTGAAACTATACCTATCCCCAAATCTTTTATCCCCTTTACAAATCAACATATAGTGGTCTATGACTGCTAGGTTTAAAAGATATTTATTCCCGCCGAGACCAAGATAGCCGGGGATGACGAGGCTCGAAAGGGCTTAGCCGTGGCTATACGGCGTTGAAGACCCCGCGCAGGGCCGACCCCAAGGTGGAACCTGGTATGAACGCTTGTAACAATATTCCATACTATATAGGGTTTAATGAAGATCATGCAAACATCATACGTAATGCAAAGACGATACTACTACAGCTACCAGATGGATTGAAACAGTATTCGCTCATTATAGAGAGATGCATAAACGAGCTTGCCCCTTCATCCCATATAATAATAGACGCTACACCCACATTCGGGGGTTGTGATCTTCATCTAGAGAATATAGAAAGTCTAGAACCTGATATAGTGGTACATGTAGGCCACAATCTATACCCGCTTCAACTAGGTTCTAGCCCCGTGTTACATAAGTTCCTTAACAGGATACTCTTTATCCCTGCATACAGCAGGCTTACACCCAGTGAAAACCAGTTAAAAAAACTTGAGACCATCATGGGAAAACTAGGCGTGCAAAGAGTTTCCGCTACTTCAACCATACAACATGTCAACATTCTAGACATAATTAAAGAGTACCTCGAAGCACTAGGATACGAGGTTTTAATACCCTCTCCAGCATACAACGAAATGGTCAAAGGCCAGATTCTAGGATGCGAGTACTCGGCAATCAGGCGGGTTGACGAAAAAGTTGATCTGCATATACTTGTCGCTGGAGGAATGTTCCACTATATAGGCGCTATACTGTCAACAGAGAAACCCGTAGTAAAAATAGACCTATATGAAGACACCGTTTTATATGATCCTTCCTTGAGGGAAACTTATCTCCGAAAGAGATACTACAAAATAATGAAAGCTATGGACGCCCGCCACTATGGTATAATTATAGGATCCAAGACAGGCCAGTATAGACGTTGGCTCGTAGAAAAGCTAATGACGTTGCTGGAGGAAAAAGGAAAAAAGACTACAATGTATGTCACTCCTTACCTAAACAAAGAGGTACTATTAAACATAGACAACCCCAGTATCGATGCTTTTATAATAACATCATGTCCACGTTTACCTATAGACGACTTGGAAGATTACTATAAACCCGTACTTACTCCAGGAGAGGCATTCTCAGCTATATCGGGTAGAATAGAGAAGTATAGATTTCCCTGGTAACCAACATTATAGAAGTAGACAAATATTACTCAAGGACTCTTTCCACTATTCCCAGAATCTTGGCTTTTCCTCCTGTAGGAATTACCAGTTGCTCCCCGCAGGAGAGGCATCTCACTGGGAACGTTGCATGGTCAAAGATTATCTGCTTATACCCGCAATTAGGGCAAACTACTTGGACAAACTTGCTTCTAGGTTTAGGTATGAGCATCCTCTTCCTAGGAACTCTAGGCATCCCTGTCTCACCTTACCACATCGACAAGCTCTATTTTCTTAAGCCTAATACCGAGTCTATAGACAGTGTATCCGCATTTGGTACAACGAAGCTTCAGTAACACTTTTTTAGTGACCTTGGCGAATCTCTTCTGCTCCGGCTTCCTCTGGCTTCCGTATCCTTCTTTCTTCCGTCTGTACCTCCTCTCTCCCTCCGATAAACTCCTTCTTTTCCCATGCTTGTAGATGGATACAGAGTGTAGTGTATGTTCGTTGCAGCGTGGACAGTAAGTTCTAACCTTCTTCGGATACTTCACGTCTACCACCCCGTAACCTAGGACAAAAAGGGTATTATCAATGGGCATTAAATATTTGTTCTTAGCCTTCTTCGCACCTTATAAGCACGTGGCTCCTTAAAGGCTCAACTAATCCTAGTGCCGACATTATTACGGACTGAGAGAAGGGGAGGAAAACGTATTCTCCAGGCATTAAAACAGTCTTACTCCAAGGAGCAGCAAAGTAATTCTTCACCCTAGTCAATACTTGGGCATTCTCAGTAGTAGTGAAACACCCATTTAGGTGTAAAGAGTAAATATGTGTGATTCTCGCTATGAACTCAAATAAAGCCTTGTCTAATCCTTCATAACCAGTATCTCCAACCTCTTCTATCCCCAGCCTCTCAATTCGTATCCTCGATACATATTTTGATGTTTCATTTATATATCTCAGAAAAGTATTGCAGTACTCCTTGTCGAACTTAGAGGAACAATAAACCTTAAGCATTGCAGTCATTTTCCTTATGTGCTCCTTACTAAGGGGCTCCATTACATTCATTGCCGCCTTGAAAGGTCCTCCCGCGGGCAGATTAGACACTTACATCACCCCAGTCAACAAGCTTCGCCAAGCTCTTAAAAATAAGAAAAACACCTAGGGCTCCCTCTACTCTATATGTTATGTTCCTCGAAAATTTATGCCATGATCCACCGAATTCTACCTCCATATTGCATACTGGTAATATTTTAAGGGAGCCCCTAAAAGGCGAGAAGTCTTTAAGAGTATATTCTTTCAACTCCTCAGTTACCTTCTCAACTATAAGACCCGATTTACCATTAAGCGATCCAGGGATTCGTATCAATCTAGTCACATCTACAGTGACCTGTGAATCTATGGGTATAGATGACGACTTTGCTATGTTGTCGAGGTTAGACCAGAAAAATTTTTCGAACGGAACGTCTTGAAGGTCGCTTCTGTTATACATTTCTAGCGCCTTACGTACTAGCCGACCCCTCCAGCCGGGCTCCTCTCTTGAGGGTATGAACGGAGTTAACCCCCTCCTTCTAGGGAACACGACTTTTAAATCTAAACCTATCCCCTGGAGGTAATCCGAGATCTCTCTCCTCAACTCGTTATCCATATGGAGGATATCCTTGTCATGTGCATGAACGTGGAATCCCCTGTTTCCAGAAAAAACTATTTCAATATCCCTTAAACCGAAGTTATCGCGTAGTATCTCAACAGATTCTAAGGCTGCTTCCAGACTTCTAGTAATACACTCTTCCCGGAATAATACTGTATTATTGCATATCTCGTAAAGCATTCCTCCACATTGATCAATATGGTCTATATCTATGTCGAGCTGTAACTCAGCGCCCAGCCAGCCTTTTTCATTCATTTTAGGCGCATCTGGTATTTCATATATTGCAGAACTGTAGTATGCTGAATGGGGTTTTCCATCCTTAATCCATTCAACTACCTCTTCCCGGGTTCTGAAAGATAGATGACGAATATACTTGTTTGAACCATAGAGTTGAAACGCGAATTCTCTAGAAGATAGATCTTCGGGCAGGACAAGTTTGTCTGATTTTAAACTATAGTATAACCCGGTTAAGCTTGTTAGAGGGTGTTCATGTGATGATCGGCGATACATAAAACGTCAGCCTTCCTCCACCCATGTACTTGAGGTTTACCTTTAATGGAGCATCCTGAGCGTAGTGGAGTTCAACTGTGTCAGCTACTTTTGCCGCTTTAGTTATCGCCGACAAATAACCTGTAGAGTACATGGCCTCATCCTCGGATTCTATGGCTAGCTCTGTTAAGTTTTGCTTCTCTAAGGAAAGCTCTACTTCAGCCTCCTCTATTTCTCCCTGTGAGGCAATGTATAATTTTTCACCCTTAGCTAGAACGGAGAGTGTTCCTCCAACTATTTCTATGTCGCGTATTATGTCGCTGAACACACTACCCATCATTTTGGCGTGAACAGTGAAATCGACTTTAGGTTCAGGAAGTTTTTCGTAAGGAAGCTGTATCTGGGGCAGCTTGAATATTCTCCTCCCCCTCCCCTCTAGTTCTATGTATATGTTTGATTCATCGAATTCTAGGCTTAGGACATCATTCTTCAAAGCTCTCCTGAATACTTTGACTGTCTCATCAAAGTTTACACCTAGAACGGTTTCCTGCTCTATATCATACTCGCTAAACGCTTCTTTGGGATAGAAAAGATCCACCATAATAATCTTAGACGGATCAATCGATCTCAGCTTTACTCCCTCATTGTCGAAGAGAAATACGCCTTCAGCTATTACTTTCTCGATCGACTCCATCATAAATCTCCACAGCCTTGCATTCATGAATTTCGCCTTAGGCAACTTGTAACTAACCTCCCGGCTTAGTTTCTAATAATAAGTAATTCTTGTATTCATTCTAATATATTCTAACAGCCAAGAGTACCACTGTTATTCCTTATCTAGGCAAACCTCTTTTTCTAGTGTAAGGGAGATGTTGATTACACCCTTCAATAGATCTGCAGCTGATTTTAAGCGTGGGTAGGACGTGATGGATGCTGGTGTCCTGGAAATGGATTCTTCTATTAACTGGTCAATCTTCTCTAAGGATCTAACAATATGTTTTATTAGACTGCAATTATTACTCGTACTCTCTCCATGTATATCCACAGTGCTTACACCTGTAGAACCTTGTCATGGGCTCGTCAGCTGAGCGAGTTTGCATCATCCAGTAATAAACCTCGTCAGACCCGCATTTAGGGCATTTCACAACCCCTTTAAGAAGGGATGCGGTAGGGGGCATGTTGTCTTCTATAACGATAAGCTTATCCCTGGGATCTTGTTTTTTCTTGCTTTTAATAACCACACTATCTTCGCTAGATGCTTCTACTGTGAAGCCGCATTTTGGACACACGAATACCTTTTTCCCGCCTTTCCTGCGTGGAATCATTATAGAACCGCATTTTGGACAGAACTTTACCATCCTATTCCACCATCTAGCAGCTCGACTATCCTTCTGTTGAAAATTGTGAATAAGAAGATTTCTGTGTTCTCAAGCATTAGTTCTTTGCACTTCACTAAAGGAAGCTCCAGATGGCATATTTCATTGTTTTCCTCGCACATATATCGCACTTGGTCAATAAAACTTGAATTGGATATAGTATGGCAAAACTCGTCTCTTTGATCTATAAGCAGGTTATCTATTGTACTGCCCCTAGTTACAAGAGCTGAACAATTTTTACTAGAACAATAAACATGGAGGATCCTGGCTTCTTTCTTAATTTCCAGAACCCCCCTCTTCTATGGATTTCAGATAATTACTCCTGAATTCTTGTAGGTCTTTTTGCATATTTTCCAGTGCTGTTCTTAGGGCTTCTTCAGGCGTTATATTACCGTTAGTCATTATATACACTTCAGGAGAACCCGTTAACGGGTGTGGTATCTCGTAAAATGCTCTAACCACTCCTTCTATCCTCCTTAGATAGCCCGTTAAGAGACTAGCTAGTGTGTGATCCTCACCGTCGAGCCTGAGTTTTAGGGAGTGATCCTTCTTCTCCAGCACTTCTATTTTCGCCATTCACTACACACCTGCATGATTTTACTCCCTATACTAGACGTTAAATATAGTTTGCATATAACCTTCTTCCAGCTTGTAGAAACATCCAAAGAATTATTCCTATACAACAGATACCCCTCCGACCTAAGCTTTTCTACTAGAAGAGAAATTTCCTTCTCTGGCTCCAGATACTTCATTAATAACAATAGATTCCTAAGATTTCTCGAAGTTTCAATCTCTATTCCATCTATCAAATCAGCTATAGAAGACAGGTTAGACAATATTCCTAACACGGTTTTATGGGGAGCACTAGTCTCTAGACCCCCCTTCACGCGTTTTGCAGTGTATCCCCTATAAAGTAGGACAAATATGATTACATCTATTGGAAGTGTACGACCCCCCATTCTAGCTATGTCGCCGGCATTGAACCTGTGGAGAACACGTTCCATGGTTTCCCTGCTATCATAAAACTCTTTCAAAACTCTTCGAATAGAAGCCTCTACATCTTTCTTCATGTAATCATGTACGTAATATTCTATTCTCAGATACCCTTTCTCGTAACGTACACTGGTAAATCGCGATTTAAGAGTATCCAAAAGCTTCTCAACCAACACCTCATCCTGTAAAGATAAACCTTTCGGTAGTTTTACCCTTACGATTCCTTTCTTTATTTTTTCCTTTGCCAAACCCGTTTTACACCACTAACGTTTCCTCAGATACGTCTTAGTAAATATGAAATGCCAGCATTCTCTTTATGCTTTTTACGATAATCTCGGCATTCCTTACCAACGCTACTTTCTTCTTAACGACACTACCGCATACAGGACACTTCATATGTCGCTCGTCTAATATATCTAATTGATGCCCGCATTCATGGCATAAAGAAAAAACTACACCATGTGATGGTTTTCTAGTTGTCAAATAAAATGGGTTTCTACTGTTTACAACTTGTGCCATAATGATGTCTCCTATTGAGAAGTAATCGTATAGATCTTTCACGTATTCTTGGGCTACCATGTTAATGGGTATTAACCCTGTGAGAGTACCCGAAAACTCCTCTAGCCTGATTTGTTTACCTAGGCTCACAATTCTACCGTACAAGTCGGCTATAACTAGGTCTGGCTTCATATTTGTGACTACTCCTACGACAGTATCTCCGGGCTTGGGAAAGCTGGGTTTCTTGGCGGGTATCACGTTGGCAACACGTTTCACCAGATCGAAGAAGCTTCGTCCCACATAGAGACTTCGTATATATCCTTCCGGGTCCTCGTATACTCCATCGCCGCTTACGAACTCTTCAATAACAGCGAGCTCATCTCCGGGGGTAACCTTTAATTTTTTCATAGTGCAGCACCTTTTGAAGAGCCTCAATCCCTTATTATACCTGCTTTTTTCTTGGCCTCGTATCTATAGGCTACATATTTGTCTTCTGGCGAGAAACGCGGTGGATGAGGTACATAGAGCGGGCCCCCGCATATAGGGCACTTATCCCTTCTAAGCGTATACCTGCCACATTTCCTGCATCTCCTAAGTAGCCATTTCAACAAAACCACCGTTCATGTTTTTATCCTTGTAAAACTAAACTCGACGCCAAGCTTCTTTGCCTCCTTCTCAGCTTTCTTCAGGGCTTTTGCTAACCCGTTTTCAAGGCTCTTATAATCGTATCCCGTGAGATCAATACGGTATTTTGGAGCCCCTATAGTATACACCTTCACCTCTATGGATTCACCTGTTTTCTCTATAGTTTTTTTGATAGAAGACAACAGTTTCCTTATACGTTCAACTCCATCTGAGGCATAGGATTTAGCCTCTATCATCCCAGAGATTTTTACCTGCTTTACTTCAACATGTTTCAATGCTGTTTCATATATGGGTTTCACCCATTTAACAGGTACCCCAACCTTTTTCAGAGCCTCTTCTCCCTCTATAACAGCATACTCAAGGGCAGTCATAAGGTCACCGTAGTAATCCTCGAGAGGCCATATAACCTCCTTGTAAGCATTCTCCACGCTCTCCCCTATCTTCTCGGCGACCATTGTTATAAGCGTTGCCGCCTTTACCTGTCTTTTATACTGCATCATCTTCCTCTTCTTCTCGCTCTCTAAAACCTTCTTTAAACTTACATCTACCTGCATCTTCCTACGGTTGACCCTGATCACCTTTACTACTATCTTGTCTCCAGGATGGTATAGATTGCTAAAGTTACGCATCAGTCTAGCCCCTATCTCGCTCCACGGTAGAAATGCTGGCAAGTCATCGTACTCGTCTAGCTTCAGATATGCACCGTAGTCTTTTATTTCAGTAATAGTTCCAACTACTAATTCTCCTACATTCGGCAACGGGTTCCTCGGCTTCAATGGCATACCGCAAACACCTGTCTATATAAGAGCACCATCCACACGGTAAAAAGGTTATAACTGAAACAACCCTTAGTATGGCACATCTTTCAATCCAAGCCTGAAAGCCAACCTATTAGTTGTCACGTGTAACAGGAAGATAGTCACGTAAACCAACAATAGAGATGTAGGATCCATATGCAGTCCATAAGCATAATATGCCAGAGTAGTACATAAGGCAAAATCAAGCTGGTCAAGTACCATGACAGGTTCTCCCCTCTCATAGCCCATTCTTCTCTTAATAAAGGAGCCACACAGGTCTCCAATCATAGCACTTAATCCACCTATAAATCCGGTAATTGCGAAGAAAATATTCCATGCGATTAACGACTCTACTAATCCAATAACAAAGCCGGCGAGGACACCGACTGTCAGTCCCTCTATGGTCTTTCCGTCTCCAAATATTCTTTTACCATCTAAGAAGTTTCTACCTAGATCCAGCGGTCTCTTCCCCTTAAATACTACTGGAGCACCATTAGCCGTCATGGCCGGTAAGAACACTACTAGCAGGCTGAGATATCCATGCACTATGCTGTTTCCCACACCAGCCCACCATCTTTCTTGAACGATACTCTAATCCTTCCCCCTACATCATTTTTCGTCCATACTAGCTTCAATATAAACACTGAAGGACTCTCTTCCTCCACTTCACATACGCAGTCAGCCCAGAACCTTATTACTTTAAATGCCGATACGTTGTTTTCTTCCATACCCGAAGGCTCGCTAGATGCTATCACAAGTCCTTTCTCAGAATACTCTTTGAGTAAGGCCAATATAAACGTGAGGATCCTAGTATTTACATCATCTAAGGGATTTTCCCTGTAATAATAAACAATATCATCTATTATTATGATGCCGTGTTGTTTGGATTCCCTTATTATAGCTTTAACCAGATCTGTATTATCCATCACAGTTATATATTTCAACATTTCATCTCCTTTGAAATCACTGCCGCATTCATTTATGTGGAACGCTTCACTGTGTAGAGGAGTTATTATAGTGACATTAACCTTCATTTTAATATAGTGGCAAGCAACTAATTTAATGAAACGTGTCACTATTCCTCTACGAGTAGAGAAAAATACGGAAAACCTGTAGGGTCCAAGGAACCCGCCCATAGACGGGAAAGCTAAGATCTTCGCCCCCTCCTTCTTTTCCTCAGAGCCGTTTCAAGGTCAGCCTCATTATCTAGTATCATTATCTTTTTCCTTATCTCTTCTACAATGTTGTCTATCAGGTTTTTCTTCTCAGAAGACATGTTTCCAGAATATTCTTCAACCACATCCATACCCTGACCCGTAAGCTTAATTTTCTTCAACCGTGGCTCCGTCTCTATTAGGTCAACATACATTAAGGCTATAAGATCATCCTTCAACTGTTTACTGTTAGGATGCCCTCCTACAACGAAGAAATTGTAGCCCATGTTAAACCCTTTCTCTTGTACCTCATGGACGAGGTGATAGATGGTCTTCTCGTTCAACTCCTTGAACTTCGACAAGAGGTAAAGTAGGTTCATCAGCCTTTCATTCTTAACTACTTGATCAAGTGTTATAACCTTAAACGAGACAGGCTTGAACTCCTTACCACCCTTTGACGGTGTTTGCGACATAGCGGGCTCACCACCTTCTCTGACTAAAATTTTATACCTAGTTGCACTATTAAAAGAGCATTAGTCTGTTTGGTGAGTCACAGGCTTGGCATTGGAGCATAAAGGTTCAATGAAAATCATAGTGCTACTTGTTCTATTGCTAGTAAATTCTTCACTACTCAGCCAGGCATATATAATGCGGGCCTCAGCTTATACTAACGTTGAAAACAGTATATGGTTTCTGGCACCCGCAGTACGCGGGAGGGAAGGTGATCTAATAAACATTTCAATATCAATAAGCAGAGGAGTAGGCAACGTTTTAGTTGAAGCAGGGGGAAGCGTCTCAGAGTCCACTAAGACAAGTAGTAAACTAGCATTCTATGTGGCCTGTACAGCCGCCGGCGTAGACTGGTCGAGATATAACGCCCACATCGTATTCCATACGTCTAGCTCGGTTGAAGGGCCTAGTGCAAGTCTAGGAATAGCAATAGCAACCTATCTACTATTGAAGGGATACACTAGAGGATTAGGCGTTGTAATAACCGGTGCAGTAAGCCCCGATTTCACCGCCATACCCATCGGTGGCATACACCAGAAACTAGAAGCCGCGGCAGAAGGCGGATACCAGGTCTTTCTTCCACTGGCAAACATCGGAGAAGTACCATCAGATTATAGGAATATTACAACATTCATAACAGGACTATTCAACGCGACACGCACAATGGGTTACGATCCTATGATAAACTATTCAGCAGAAGCTATAGGTACTGCATATTTACATAGTATCCCCAGTTCGTATATGAATGAAACACTTGTAGATGCATACAAAATGATGGAAATGGCTTATAATAATATCACATTATTACCTAGTAAATTCAAGGAGGATGAAAACCTACTCTATAAATCGACAAAAGCGTTCATAGACCAGATAAATGAAACCGTCAATAAGCCGGGAATACACCCCTATTCAGCAGCCAGCCTGGCATTTACCGCATTAGTCAACGCCTCATCATTAAATGAGTACTATAAATTAAGTAGAAATTCTTCCTATATCAGCGGTGCATTTAAGCGGGTTAGAAAAGAAATTAGCGTTCTTCAAAATGAAATCAATAGCATATCCGGTAACACGTTATGGGGATTCGAGCTCAAATCAATAGCAGCCTCGAGACTGGTTGAGGCTAACGAGACTTTCCTATACCTCACGAACCACTATACCAATATGAGTTTGAGAAGTACAGCAAAACAGCTAGGATATATAGATGCCCGACTAGTCAGCGTGCATCACTGGATAAGAGAAGCAGAATTACTAAACAATCATAATCCGCTAATACCACTTGATAGAGTTAAGGTTGCCCTAAACAAGTACATAAGTTATGTGGACACCACTATACTCTACCAGCTTTCTCTTATACATGAATCCGATTTGGGTGATGAAGTGAAAAAACAACTAGTTGAAAGCATTTCACGGGATCAGTACTTGCTCTCCAAAGCAAGGACATACATGGAAAGAGGAGAGTTAGCGTTTTCATACGGTCTCTCAATGGAGGCTATGGCTAGTGTTCTTTCCCGCTTCAGTAGTATAATCGACAGCTCTCTATCCAACGGGTTCTACTACATGAAGGGATTAGAAGCTTACACAAGGGAACTAGCGTATACTGCAGTGTTACTTAACATTAGGGCCTCTGCTTTTGGTTATCCTTCCATACTGGCGTCAGACTATGTCGAATACGGTATCCAGTTAATGAGGATGAACAATTTAGAGACTGCTCAGGGAATAACATCCTACGGTGTCTCCTCTGCTCTATTCTGGATGCTAGTCTCCCAGTATGGGGCCAGCCAGAATCAAGTTACACCATTGGAACAGGTTGGAGCTTATAGTACAGGAAAAGTTATTGTTTACCTATTATCAGCGGTCTTCACGGGTTTAGCATTGGGTTATATATTAAGCCTATATAGCGTGAGAAGAGAGATTATGGGAGGATCCTAGTCTCCGTGTTTTCTAGGAATAGAAGTCACATAAAATCAAGGAGACTCTTCCTAGCGGGCTTTCTGCTCACTTCTCCTATAAGCCTTCTTATCACGTCTTTAAAGTCTCTCTCTAGTATACTTCTTACTTCCTTCTTATAAAATGCTGAAGCAGGATGGAACGTGGCCACCAAATATACATTCAGACCCTCGATATTAGCCTCGTAAACCCTTCCATGGCTTCTATACATTCCCTCCCACTTCAAACCCGCCAATTCGAAGAGTGTGGACCCGGCAAATCTCCCAAGACACACTATAATCTTCGGCTTTATTATTCGTATTTGCCTACGTAAATAGGGTAGACAAGCCTTTACCTCCTCAGGCCTTGGATCCCTGTTTCTCGGAGGCCGACACTTAACTACATTCGTTATATAAACGTCGCTCCTCTTTAGTCCTATGAGAGTTAAAAGCTCGTTTAGAAGCTCTCCGGCCTTACCTACAAATGGCCTACCTTGAATGTCCTCGTTCTTACCCGGAGCTTCTCCTACAAACATGATTTCAGCGTTAAGAGACCCTTCTCCCGGAACAGGATTAGTCCTGCTTTCATGAAGAGGACATTTTCTGCATCTTCTTATTTCCTCTTCAATTATACGTATAAGGGTCTCTTTATTTTCCTCGTTCATGCCATATCACCCTAGAACTGGCCATATAATTCGACGCAAACCCCAGCAGTATCCCTATGAACTGGCCTTCTATAGGATGAAGGCCTATGTAATGAGTTGTCAGCATCATTGTTGTGAATATTGTGAAAGCCGAAAAAACTGATGATGCATGGTATAGGAGTAGCCTGGTTAAGAACCCGTGTCTCGCATTATTTATTCTATCCTTAAAGGTAAAGAAGTTATTGGCGAGAAAATTAGACAATATACTCACCTCTATACCAGCTATACTAGATACCTCCTTCCCAAAGCCCAATCCTAACACTATCTTCATAACAACGAGGTTCACCAGCGCCCCTATGCCTCCTACTGTAGCAAATTTCAATGAGTCAGATAGCATGAAAAGATGTGTAACGAAATCGGTGAGCGTGCTTATTCCTACTTTACTTCTTCCACTGATCCTACTCTTAAAGGTGTAGGGGACCTCACTTGTCTTTAGTTCTTTATGTCTGCCTAGAATTTCGAGAAGTATCTTGTAGCCCTTTGGTTTTAGCTTGTTAATGTCAATCGCATTCTTACGCACTAGAAAAAAACCAGACATGGGGTCCCTTACTTTTCTAGCACCGTGAACAGCGATTCGGGCAATGAAACAGCCTATCCTACTGGCTAGATACCGTGTTTTACTCCATCCTTCTATACCACCGCCTTCAACATATCGCGATGCTACCACAACATCATAATTACCCTCTAACGCTTTCTCGTAGAGTAGTGGTATAACCTCGGGCGGATGCTGGAAATCGGCATCCATGACGACTACATAGTTGTTTGCCGCCACCTCTATGCCTTTCTTAACCGCGGTACCTAAGCCTTTCTCTGTCTTTCTAACTATAAGCCTGACTCTAGGATCTCTCCGCGAATAAGTCTCCACTATTTTATAGGTTTCATCTGGGCTGTTATCGTCTACTATTATTACCTCA
>CAYVIZ010000010.1:0-31778 GCA_964451715.1 uncultured Desulfurococcales archaeon
CATAGGGTAAAGATTGAATGATATAGGGGTTACCGCTATGTTACCTTCCACAAGTATAACATAAACATCGGTGTCTTTTTCGGGTTCCACAGGTTTTCCGTAGAGCCAGAAATACCTTCTTCCCAAGGGATCACGGCGTTCAACCATGTGTTCTAGATAACGTAATCTAGCTGGTCTAGCGATTTTTATCCTTGTATTAGAGTCTATTCTACCTGGGAAATTGACGTTTATAACGTCAACTCCCTCCGGCATCCCATTCTTAATAACCTGCCACGCTAGTTCTCTGATCACCTTCCTGATGAAAGAAACGTATATATCATCCTCTAAGTCCTCTTGAGACGAAACAGCTGCTGAGAACGCTATTGCCGGAATCCCTAAGAGACCGGCTTGGGCAGCTGCACCAACGGTTCCACTTGATAATATGACTTGGATACTAGTGTTATCTCCTATATTGACGCCTGATACTACCAAGTCTATTCTATTGGTTAATACATTCAAAGCCAAATGAACAACATCACTGGGTGTCCCATTAATTGCATATACCACAGTATCCCACATATGTAATTCTTCTAGTCTAAGAGGCTTATGTAGTGTGAGACCCAGCCCACTAGAACTTTTAGGTGTCTCGGGTGCTACAACAACAGTGTCTCCTAGCCGAGATACGGACTCATACAATATCTTGAGTCCTCTGGAATATACGCCGTCATCATTAGACACCATTATAACTGGTCTATCATCACCCAATAACAGTTCACCTAGACACTCTATCGTTCAGTATTACTATATCAATATAATTATGTGCATACAACAATAATGGTGCACGGGTGAATATCATGGATAAGCCTGTAAAAGTAGTCATAATGGGAGCTGGAGGCAGAGATTTCCACAACTTCAACGTCGTGTTTAGAGACAATCCTAATTACAGGGTTATCGCATTCACGGCTACACAAATACCGGGGATAACCGGGAGAAGATACCCTGCTAGTCTGGCTGGTTCACTATATCCTTCCGGGATACCCATACTGCCAGAGAACCATTTGGAGCGCATCATAAAGGATAATGCCGTTGATGTAGCGGTGCTCGCATATAGTGATCTACTCTATAAAGATGTAGGGGAAAAGCTAAGCAGGGTCCTTGCAAGTGGTGCTTCATTTATGATATTAAGTCCTAGAGATACAATGCTCCCCAGTTCTAAGCCTGTTCTAGCAGTTACAGCGGTAAGAACCGGGGCCGGGAAAAGCACTGTCTCTAAAGCCATAGTCGAGTATTTAACGTCGAAAGGCTATAAAACAGGTGTTATCAGGCATCCCATGGCTTACGGCGATCTTGAGAGGATGGCTGTGCAGAAGTTTGTGACAGAAGAAGATCTAGAGAAGTATAACGTCACCATAGAAGAGCGGGAGGAGTATGAGCAGTATATAAAGATGGGGCAAACAGTCTATGCTGGCGTTGATTATGGAAAGATACTGGAACTTGCGGAGAGGGAGGCCGATATAATACTATGGGATGGAGGTAACAATGATTGGCCGTTAATAAAACCTGACAGCATGATAGTAGTAACCGACGCGATGAGGCCGGGGCACGAGCTGGAGAGCTTTCCTGGTGAAGTAAATTTCAGAATGGCGGATCATATTATCATAAATAAAGCCGATCAAGCGTCTGAAGAGGATATAAAAACTATTAAAGCGAACGCAAGGAAAGCTAATTCGAGTGCAACTATATCTGTTGCAAAAAGTGTGGTACAGCTTGACGCTCCAGAGCTAGTGGAAGGCAAGCGTGTACTTGTGATAGAGGATTCGCCTACGGTTACGCATGGAGGCTTACCTTATGCTGCGGGCTTTGTTGCCGCCAAGAAATACGGCGCTGCCGAAATAATTGATCCTAGACCTTATGCTGTTGGTATAATAAGGAAGATGTTTGATGAATACAGTCATATGGGGCCTGTGCTTCCTAGTACAGGTTATACACCGGAGCAGCTAAGAGATCTTGAAGAGACAATTAAACAGGTACCTGCTGATGCAGTTATACTTGGAACGCCTGCTGATATTTCACGTCTTATAAATATTGAGAAACCTGTTGTAAGAGTTAGCTATAAAATAGAAGTAATAGAAGGACCTACTATAGAACAACTAATAGATGAATTTATAGAAAAGAATAAAGACAAGATTAGTTACTATTAAAATAGTTTATTTAAATAATACTCCCCTTCTCATGCTGATAAAAATCAATATAATAGTCCCTGCATCCAACAAGAATCAGGTGGTGTCGTTGAGTCTTTATTCAGACTATACTACAGATATGGGGAACAGAGTTAAACATACTAGAATAGCCAATCTCCTCGAAATAAAGCCTAGATCGGATTGTCCCTTCTTTGATGTCAAAGAGGAGAAAGGAGGATATTTAGCTGTATGTAAAATACAAGGCAGAGCTCTAACCAGGCACGAGGCTAGACTATGTGAGGAATACTGGGAAAAGTGTCCATTCAGGCGTTACGGAGAATTTCTGAAAGACTTATTCACTTAATAAACTCAGTTTCTCTGCACAACATGTGTTTTCGAGCTCTCTCAAGTTTTCGAGTAGAATGAAAAGATGGGACTTAAGATTAAGTGCAGAATAGTCATCCGCCAACTCGATGCTTAAACTCCTGACAGTGTCCTTCAGTAAACGTGTATTGCTGCATAGTATCTGTTTGTTATTTATTTTAAACGATTCCATAAAGGAATTTAATTCTGTTATTACGGTATTAACTATGTCAGCATACTTGAATACACGGGATTGACCTTCTATGGATAGGCGGTTACTATGAATCAAGGTCGAATAGGTAGTTAAAAGATCAACGAAGAGGCCTTTTATAGCACTAAACCTTCCAATGTACGGTGTCGTTATGCACATATAAACACCCCTCTCACATCCTAACGCATTAGGGTTTCTTTCCAGCTTAGTTTATAAAAGGTCGGGCGTTAGAAGCGTTTCAGGGATGCAAAGATTTATCCATACCGGTTTATACATTATCTTTAATCGCGATATAACAAAGGTTTAAGGTGGATGAAACGTGATGAATGAGAACGGGGAAAACGAGAATCTCTCATTATCTGTTCTGTATGAAGATACTGATCTAGTAGTCATGACTGCTCCAAACGAAGATGAGTTAAAGGATATTTTGCTTAAACTATTGAAAGACGGACCGCAGACTATTAAACAACTTCACTCTTACCTATCAGGTCTGGCCAGTGAGGACAAAATAAGACGAGCACTTAACAACCTCATAGAAGACAGGAAGGTGGACTATGATAAGCAGGGACGCTACTTCCTAGCCGAGTATATAGAGGAAGAAGACTTCGATGCAAGTATATATAGTGGTGGAGAATTCCATGAGTCCTTCTAGAAAAGAAAAGACTCACATAGATATCTATATTACGAGCCAGGGATTCACTAGATCCTGGAAATCGGAGGGAAGCGTTTTCTTTTTCTCTGTATAATGCTGGTATGCTTTCTCTAAGTATTCTATGAATATGGGGCAATTATCGAATCTTCCATCACGGTCACACTTGCCGTCAACGCCTTTAAGTGTCAACATTAAGAAGCAGCTTTGCGTCTTCTTGTCATAATAAGGGCAAAGCCTGTGTTTCCTCTTAGCGCTCTCCATCATTCTCTTGACCCATCTATTCTTGGCGTCAAACTCTTTTTCCTCCTCTTCCCCACTGATAATACTATCAAAATCATTTATATCACTAACCAATATAAAATCACCTCACTCTAACGCGTTTCTCCATTTATTATGTTATAGAACAGGCTAAATATTATTGCATTACTGGAAAACACCTTCCCACATCACAGCAAAAAGACAGCTCCCTGAATAAAGACAAATCCTTTATATATCATAGGATCCATATAATATTAATGCACCAATATCAGCCTGATGCATTCTAAGCACAAACCTATAATACATACACGTATCACCATGAGGTGGATCAGATTGCATCCTGGCTCGAGGCAGAAAGAACTACTTGACCTCATTCTATCTGCAGGTCTAGTAGAAGACTTCGTTAGCTGGTATAGAAGAAAATATGGAACTATTGAGGTTCCTTCCCTTAAGGAGATCTCACCCAGTGTAATAGAGGAATACGCTGAAAACCGAGGGTTAATACATTCAAGTGATCCTGTCGAAGAAGTCCTTCGAGCTAATGATGAGATTCTCCAGTATGAGCCACTCGAAGTTAAGCCGAGGATACAACCTAAGAAACATTGAACATGGAATTTACTATCACGTATCTTACAGTAAAACGAATACCATTAAAGCGAAAATAATCATGGCCAACCATAGATCCATTCTGTACCTCATTATCTTGGATCCATCAAGTGGAGGTATAGGTAGAAGATTGAATAAAGCCAGCCAAGCGTTTATCTCGGCGAAGCCTATCATGAAGCCCCTCATGGATAAACCGGCTTTGTAAAGAACCAGTGAGAACGATGAGAGTATTATATTAACGGCTGGACCCCATGCAGATATTTCTGCATCCTCTTTTCTACCTATACCGTAATAGCAGACTATGCTAGTATAGCCGGGAACTATTAGTTTTATAGGAAAAAATCCTGAGGCCATAGTTATCAATAGACCCCACAGGGTTACTACATACATAGACGCGCATCCAAGTTTTCTGCCAGAATACTTGTGCGCCATTTCGTGAAGTACAACACCGAATATAAGCCCCGCGATTAGGCCGTCGTAGTACATGTTTCTATAAGTTTCCAGTCTGAACATGTTAAGTCCTAGAAAAGCAAAACATATAGATAAAATTCCCAGAATCCACGATAAAGGTTCACTGTAAACATTGTAGAGACCTTTTCCTCTGCCACTATAGATCCTGTAATATGTTTCATTCAAAACCCGTTCACCATACACTCTATAAAGTGCTAGCCTGTTTTATAATACTCGTCTTAAATGATATTTACTACTAATCTAAAAACCTCTTTATAAACTATAATTATCACTAGGCCCCTATGCATAGTACGGCGAAGTATTTGCGAACTCTCGGAGTGTGGTTTGTATTGAAGCGGCGTGCAATGATATTCGGGAGGTTTCAGCCGCTCCATAAGGGTCACCTCGAGCTTATAAAGTGGACCCTAAGCCTAGGCTATGATGAAGTAGTTCTACTTATCGGCATGGCATCAGAAAACTATACTCCTAGAAACCCTTTCACAGCAGGAGAAAGACTGGAGATGATAAGAATAGCGGCCGAAACCACTGGTATAGGGTTGGAGCGGATAGTCACCTCGGCTGTGCCTACATTGGAGACAAACATAGGATGCACATACTACGTCCTCAGCTTCGTCCCTAAGATAGAAGCCCTTGTTAGCAGGAACCCCATAATTTCGAGGATATTCAAGGATGCAGGTTATAGAATAGAGAAGCCTCCACTATTTAACAGGGATATTTACAGGGGAACTTATATCAGAGAGCTTATTGCTAGAGGAGACGATAGATGGAAGAAACTCGTGCCTCCAGGTATTCCGGAGTATATAGAAGAGATAGGGGGTGTCCAGCGTATAAGAGAAATTATACAGGAAGACTAGCGGGGCTTAAACCGGAGCACGCCTGCTAGTCCATCGAATACCGTTTTAAGCCATTCTGCCTCGGGTATGCTTTGAGGTATAACCACGGGTTTCGTACCGAAATTCTTGGCCTCCTCAACTAGGTGGTCGAGATCATCTCTATCCTCGTGGATCAACAAATACTTAAGCATCCCACTTCGCAGAGCGTTTAATACCTCCCTCTCACCGTAAACAGCCATACCCGTATCCTTTGCAAGGTGAAGTTTGAACTCCTCCAAAGCATTTATAGCATCACGATAAATCTGTGTTTCAATAACATCCTCCGCCTTCATAACAGTCTCCTTCAAACCCTGTATGCCTTGATAAGCCACGTCGACAAGCTGCTTGGAAACCAGTTTTCTAAGCCTATAATCCAAGTTACCAGTGCTGAGAAAGTCCTGCTTGGCATATCCGGGTCCAGCCACTATTATACCCTTAAGCCTGCCCTGCTCCAAGTATGGGAGGAAATACTTGTTGGCCCTCTCGGCTACTCGCTTGAAGAAATCGGACACCATTTGCTCAATTATACGGTCGTATCTCCTCTGACTCTGTCCTCCCATCTTATGTTTACCAGGTATATAGTCTGAAACCTCTTCCAGAACCTCCAGCTTGGACCCTTGAAGGATTCCTATAGTAGCTTCATCTCTCTCTACTATTATTATACCGATAACATCCTTCTCTTCCAGCATGTCCTCAAGGAACTCGAGGTGAAACTCCTTATCTGTCCTGTAAAAGTACACAGGTACCTTCTCGGGAGGAGAGAAAACATAGCATACGAAATCCCCGGTGTCAACGTTCTGCCCGCAGAAAGCCACTAAACCATTAGGGGGAACCTTGCTTATCTTAGACAACCTGTCCATTGCAGCGGATAAAGCGCGTTGCACCGCTTCCCGGGTTCTCTTAAGCTTTATGTTGTCAGTTATAGACAACTCCTGCTTAAGCATGTTCATAACATCACTTAAGGGTCTGCCAGGAGGTATATAGAGACTCAGTAACACAGTCGCAGGAGCCTTCCACTGTTTTAGCTCTTTTATTATGGCCTGTAAATCCTTCTTGGTTGCCTCTAGGCGGGTCTCGGCCTTCTCCACACTTCACACCCTATTATTAGGTATATTACCTCTACATGGTTTAAAGCTAGTCTCCATGAGGTAGTTTAAAGGGGTAAGCATTATTGGCTACAATAGTAAGGATAGACCGGAAAAGCTGTCTGCCGGATGAAGTAGCCAATGGTTTAAGAGGCATACTATCTAGAGACGGCCTTATAGTATACCCTACAGACACTCTCTACGGTTTGGGTACAAGAATCTCTAAGGAAGGGATTGTAAGAGTGTTCAAGGCCAAGAGAAGACCCACTAAGAGGAAGCCACCTATATTGCTATCAGAGACCCATAAAGCACTAGACCTTATAGAGCCCACTAACATGTTCTGGAAACTCGCTAGAAAATATTGGCCGGGTCCATTAACCATTGTGGCGAAAGCCTCTGTTGAAGCCCCAGAACACTTGCAGGAATGGGGTTATGTAGGGGTTAGATTACCCGATAACTGTGTAGCTAGGGAAATAGCTGAAATCGCCGGAGGCTACATTATAGGTACATCCGCGAATATATCCGGGGAACCAACACCCTCAACCATAAAATCTATCTATGAAATATTCGGAGATATTGTCGACATGTATATAGACTCCGGTCCTCTAACAGGTCCCCCCTCCACAGTTGTCTTGGTGGAAAAGGATAGGGTTAAGGTTCTCAGAAAAGGAGTCATAGAAATAGACGCGTTTTCCTTATAACTAGGTAATACCCAGGAGTTATTATTACATACGCCTGTAATCCAAAACATATGGAAGGTGTGGACATTGAAGATAGCGGTGACACTCTATAAAGGTCTAGACTACAACAGTGTGATAACCGAGAGAGTTCTAAAAGACCTTGTTATAATGCTCGAGAAAGAATATGAACTGGATATAGAGTTCAATGCAATCGATATACCGTTAGTGGATGAGGCTTCATTTCCTAAAATAGTAGTCAACGAGAAAATAATAGTAGAGGGGAGGATACCGGGTGTAGACGAAGTTGTGGATGCTGTCTTCGACATAATAAAAGAGAAAACACCTTTAGGACCAGCCGGATTCCCTCTCCCCTTAACAGCCAATACTACATAAACACGCGCCATTATAATATGTAGAAGTGATTATCTTATTAGAAGAGACAGGATCGCTTTCTGGGCATGAAGCCTGTTCTCCGCCTGATCCCATACAATGCTCCTAGGACCCTCTATAACATCGTCGGTAACCTCTTCTCCTCTATGGGCTGGAAGACAGTGCATGAAGAAAGCTCTTGGAGAATGCACCATAAGAGACTCGTTTACCTGGTAGGGAGACAGGAGCCTCTTCTTCCTAGAAGCCTCTGCTTCCTGGCCCATGCTAACCCAGACGTCTGTATACACTATATCGGCCCCTCTAACCGCCTCCACAGGATCCTCTCGTATCTCTATAACAGACCCAGTCGAACGAGCTACCTCTAAAGCATACTCTAGAATTTCCCTGTTCGGATAAAGCTCCCTTGGTGACCCTATTCTTAAATTCATACCCATCTTGGCAGCAGCAACTATAAGGCTGTTAAGCACGTTATCCTGGCCATCCCCCACGAATGATACCGTGACGCCCTCAAGCCTGCCCAGCTTCTCGTATATAGTCATTAAATCCGCTATTATCTGAGCAGGATGAGAGAGGTCGCTCAACGCATTTATAACGGGGACATCGGAATACCTGGCCAGCTCCTCTAAATCACTATGAGCGTACACCCTTGCAACTATGGCGTCAACATATCTCGAGAGAACCCTTGCCGTGTCAGCTATGGTTTCACCACGGCCTAGCTGTAGCTCGTTCCAGCCTAGATAGATTGGATGGGCTCCCAGCTGGTTTGCAGCGACATCGAAGCTTATCCTAGTACGTGTACTCGGTTTCTGGAAAACCAGTGCTATAGATCTACCCTTAAGGGTTTCTATTACACGTTCACCGGAGTAGAAGCGTCTCTTCATTTCCAAGCCTGTTTCTATAATATGACGTATCTCCTCGCCGCTGAAGTCTCTGAGGCAGAGGAAATCCCTTCCCTTTAAATGGTATATGGACAATTGTGTTCACCATGAATAAAGATCTATGTTGTAGTAAGGGTATTATGACCTTTATTACCGCTGGGTAAAACGTTTACCGCGGTGTCCCTCATGTCGTACTCGAGGAAACTGGCTGAGAGGGCTGTAAAAGACGCGTTAATGAAGCAGGTAAGAGACAACCTCTCCATGGAGGAAGTCCTCGACTGGCTATATGATGATTTCGGGGTAAAGGTGGGAAGGAGAACCTGGGACAACATAACACGTGCAGTGCTCAAATCCAGCGATATAAAGCCTCAGGATATAGCCATACTATTATTGGACAACAACATACAACCTAACGAAGGGGCCTGGAATGCACAGCCTCGAAGAGACCTGCAAGGCGCTAAGAGAACTAGCTGACATAAGCCGCCCAAAAAGAGGCGTGCAGCCCGGATTCAGTAAATCCCACGTCTACCTAATACTGGCCCAGCTCACTAAGACTCGGATGAGCAGGGTCGAAATAGAGGAGAAGCTCTCAATAGGAGAGGCCTCTGCTAAGACACTAGTGAAAAGACTGAAGGAGAAGGGATACGTGGTTACAAGCAAACACACTGGTACATCTATAACGGATCAGGGGAAAAACCTCATTAAACCAGCCATTTCTACGATAAGAATAGTGAACCCCAAATGCAATGTGTTGACAGGTAATGATAAGATAATAATGGTGGAGACTCCTAATCCTCCGCGGACGCTTATGGACGTCCATAAAATAAGGGACTATCTAGTCAAAAGCGGCTGCGATGTCTCTATAATATGTGGCTACAAAGAGGGAGCACTCTCAGCTCCAGGCATAGACTATTCATTCGCAGTTAAAATAGAGGAGTGTATACCGTTTATGCATAATGATTTCCTGATCATTATCACATACGAAGACAACATCTTGCAGTGTCTGGATGGTGTTATAAGCTACCTACTTTCAGTGGAATGTAAACCGGGGAGTTAACACAACCATCCTCTGTTAATGCAGTTATATAATTATCTACAACCTTACATGCTAGGAGATTCCTTGTCTCCGCCATTATCATGTGCTTCAGAGTATGACTGCATGTATTATTGTTAGTATAATATTGATCAATATACAAAACACTACAGTAATACTCTCATTTCATTCTTTACCCTACACAGTATCTAGCGACGATAATATCGGCATCTCACAGTATAGTAGATAATAACATGGCAACTAATGTCTGCAGACATCATCTATAATACTCTTTATCTTCCTCGTAAAACCCACTCTTATCCCGAGCCGCGGATCATTATATATGTAGATTAGCTGCTTTGTTTGAAGATCCCTCAATACTTTTAGAATGTACATGGGTTCGGCGGAGAGTTTCTCCTGGATCTGGTCAACGTACATATATGAAGAGCCCCACTGTGAATAGTTGTCTACGAGTATCCTGAGGACCTCCTTTTCTTCAGGGGAAAGCCCCTGGTCTAATAGTCTGTACGCGCAGTCACCATCCACTGCTCCTAGAGCGAGTTTTTTGAGTCGTTTTTTGCCATGTTTATTGGTTTGGTTGACAATAAATGACAATGAATTATATTGTTCCTCCTCCTCTGGAAGTTTTTTCTTGCGATTTATTGTCCGTTTACTCTTTTCACCTAAAAGTTGCCGTGCAATTGTAACGTATTCATGGAATCTTGTTGCAAGCGTCCTTTCAACGATGTTTTTCGCATAGTCCTCCCCTAGAGGGGTAAGATACCATAAACCGTTACTGTATTCCACGTATCCCCGCGTCTTCCAGTAGGACAGGTAGCTCGACACGTACTTGGATTCAACTCCTATCTCACGTGCAAGCTCTGCTGCCCTCATGGGTTTAGAGAGGAGTAGAACGAATATAGCGTCTACTATAGAGCTTCTAGGTCCTCCTCCTTTATGCTTCTTCTCACTGGTTTCACTTGCTATGTATTCAAGTATTTTCTCATATTCATCCATATTCTATTCCCTGGTTATGTTATTTGGTTTTAGACAAGAATAGGGTGGATGGCTCGGTATTACTTTGTGGGTTATTGTATTGTTTACTCCCCGGTTAACAACAGGTTTTTTCACTTCATCCAAGAATCTAGCCGTGCCTGATAAAGCATTCTCCTCAGTATAGTGCTCTGCCTTACTAGGAGGTTGACGTCATATCGTACTAGTTTTGATAGTGTCTGAATGAGTTCTCTGGTGGATAGGGGTTTGTTAACCGGGGGGTTTACAAGAGCGGTTCTCACCGACTCCCTTATCTGCCAATTCCCAACGGGAGCATAGTAGGAAGGAAAGACCTCGCGTATAATCAATACCACCGCCTGTCTCCGCCTTCTATAAAGATGCTCCAGCACGGAAAACCTAGCGGCTAGATAGCCTCCATCCATCACGGACTGTTTGCCATTCCTTTGCTCTACCACTTTCACAATCGTGGGCTTCGAGGTTCCCCGCGTCCATAGCGTGTTGGGATACCATATTTCAATCCACTCTGCCTCGTATGATCCAGGTGCTAGGATTATAGTGTAGCTGTTCCCCAGGTATTCCTCGTGGTAGACTTCTATCTCATTTACGGTTTTGAATGTCCTCACCCTTCTCTGCAGTATATCCCCTATGGTGCTATCCACTGCTGTTATGCCCCATCGAGTAGGCACAAGCCTACGCTCCATTCGGGAGCCCATCATACCTAGTGTAAACGCCTTAACGGCTGTGTATACATCTATACCGGATTCATACAGGGTCCATAGAGACTTACGTGCAGACAGCTCGTCATAGTATAGCTTCTCTATAACACGAGGCACCCGTGGGTTGCCTTCTATCACTACTGCTCTAGCAGGAGAAGCTGGTCCTACAGGCTTAGTTATCCCGTCGAACCTTATAGTCGGGCTAGGCTTCTTTTCCAGCACTAGATCAGTGTCAACGGGTTTAACGGACACGGCGGCTAGGGATATCTCTCTCGAGTAGAGCTCCTCGGGCTTACCCACTTTCGCCTTGATAATTCCTGAAACAAGCTGGGATCTTAAACCGACGATATAGTCTAATGGGTACTTGTTTCTTATCCACGTCAAAGGATCATCGTGTAGCCTCGGGTCAGGGGAGCCTGGAGCAGTGGAGTAGTATACTCTAACATAGGGGTATCCATGCTCTCCAACAATGATAGCAGGAGGAGAAGGCGCATGTAATTCTCCCGAGTCTATGTTTGACAGGCTTCTTATCTGCCACAAGTACCTGTCAAGTATAGGGCACCGGGGCAGCCCGCACAGTTTCTTGTAGCCCTTGCAAACCGCGCATAAAGCCGGGTTTATCCGCTTCATAATACTAGTCCTCTATAACGTTAAGGGATTTAGACCTCAACTCCTCATATATCTTATCCTCCGCCCTATCCGTGAGTATGTAGAACTTAACCAGCAGCTCGTCTCCAGGCTTCAATAGGAACGTGTCAGGCGGTAATGGTATCCATTTACCATTCCTGTTTACCGCCAGGACGAATCCCCCTATATCGGATAAATCGAGGTTCTCCAGCGGCTTCTCTCCTCCTTCATAGATCATTCTAAGCACCGTTTCACGGCTTTCCTCCTCCACCTCCTCAAGTATGACGTGGAGGTTTTCCTCTAGAACAGTTATCGCTAATAGCTTAGACGCGTCGCCTAGAGTTTCCATACTCTTAGCAACGACTGTTAACGCTACACCATACTCGGGCTCCGACCAATATGTCTTGAAGGCCTCGGATAAAACCTCGAGGAAGAGCTGGTCCATGTCTTCCTCCATGTTAACTATTTCAACGGCCGCGGTTTTATCCATGTTGAATATAGAGTGGAAAGCCAGGTCCATCATAAGAGATGCCAGGTTATATGTCTCCAACAGCTTCTCGGTTAGAGGAGTTTTCTCTTCTCCATATTCTATCTTATAGACCAGCGCCAAAGTATCCTTGTCACCCAAATACCTTGCCAGGTCCTCTATTTCGTCCAGCGTGCCCCTGACTATGAGTAGATCCCCTTTATCTATAGTGAAGCCGGGTTCGGGGGCGAGGAAGTAGTCTCCCCCTCTTCTAACTAGGAGCACGTCTACACGTGAAACGTTCTCCTCGAGTAGAGATATTTTAATAGGCTTTTCCAGATCGCACGCCTTCACCAGCGCGACAGTCTCTTCTCCTTTAAGCAGAGCATTCTTCACGGGCTGAGGCACAGGTATGTCTCTGAGCACTATGCCTGCTATATCCCCCGCGGCGTCGCTTATTTTATCGAAAGCCGTCCCGATATTTGCGAGGGAAACCATGTACTTGGCCTGGGCAGGCGACCGTGCAGCGAGCATCGTCTTATAGATAAGCTCGCGCCACATTTTATCGATGATCTTCTCGATATTAGATACTTCAAGCGCTGCTCTCTTGTCATTCCATATTAGACTGTAGAGTGAAAGGTCTAGAGCGATGCTAGAGTAGTCCTTTGCTTCCTGTATAAGATCTATTATAGTCTCGGTCTTCAACTATCAGCCCCCATCATTTTACCTAGAATGTAGAGGGAAAGGGAAACCTCGGCTATGACGGGAAGCCTGCCGGGTATATCAGTTATATAAACGGGTTCCCCCAGTTTCTTCTCCAACGGGTCAAACCCCGCTTCTGAACCGTCGAAAACCAGTGCCAGCCGATCGCCTTTAGAGACTTCTATGTCTCCTAGGTTCCTCCCGGAACCCGCGAATAGCAGTAGTTTATCCGGCGCCACTGTTTCGACGAAGTCCTCTAAACTCTGGAAAACGAGTAGGGAAAGACCATTTTTATATGAGTACTTAAAAGCTTCTGGGACACCGCTTTGGGCGGCTGCCCCATAGATCTTTGTCAGAGCGAATCTCTCGTAACCCATTGTAGCTCCTACTTTGATGAAGTCTATGACCCTGCTAGGGCTCGACGTGTTGTTTAATACGAGTATGGTATTATCTTTCTCCATACTTTAGCACCGTACCCAGTATGCCTATGATAATTAAATCATTACATACCCGGGAGTTTAAAGGTTTAGGACGCGCCGCCTTAATTTAGCTTTGCAAGCGCCGCCTTTGCTATCCTATACGAAAGCGGGGGAGGCACTGCTTCACCTACTTGGTTGTACTGTGCATCCCTGCTTCCCAGGAAGACGTGGTAGTCGGGGAACCCCATGAGCCTAGCTTGCTCCCTCACAGTGAGGAGTCTATCCTCGTAGGGGTGTATAAACTGAGATGAACCCAGCACGGTGGGGGCAGGCTTTCTAGGGTCAAGCCTTATCATGTTGGGTAACCTTCTCCCATTAGCGCCTGTGAAGCTTACTAGGTGTCCTCCCCATTTAACCCTCTTTACACGTCTAGCCTTGCTCCGGGACAGCGTGGTGTATTCGTGGTTTGGAGGATACGGTGAACCGGGAGGGGGGAGGCCTAGTAATGCTTTTCCCACGGTTATCTTAGGCTCCCTCGGCAGCTCCAGTTTAATGTTGGAAACTATGACTCTTATTCTCCTGCTAGGCACGCCGTGATCCTCTGCGTTGACCACGTTAAAGTAAACCTCCCTATAACCAATTCTCCGGAGTTCTCTTCTTATACTGTCTTGTATCTCGTTTTCAAGTATTCCTTTAACATTCTCTATGAAGAAAAGCCTTGGACTCAATTCTCCTATGAGTCTTATCGCGTGTAGAAACAATTGCCCAGCAGGATCCTTATAGAGCCTGTCAACAGGGTGTTTCTGCCTCTTAGGATTAGCTCCCGTGAAAGGCTCGCATGGAGGACTGGCGAGCACTACGTCCACATCGGTAGAGCCGATTAGTTCCCTTATGTCATCACCTGTAACAGTCTTTACGTCCTCGGAGAGTACCACTGCACGTGGAAAGTTGGCTTTAAACGATTTAGCCGCAGCGGGATGATTGTCTATTCCGAGGAGTGTAGTGAAACCAGCTTCATCGAAGCCTCTTGAGAACCCTCCTGCACCAGAGAATAAGTCTACTACTTTAAACGTTCTTCTCATCTTCTATTATTTCCCTCTCCAAGCTTTTGATGATTCTCTCTAGTATCTTTATACTTATATCCCGACCCTCATCGAGTTCCAGTTCTCCACCGCATCTAGGGCATACGAACTCGTATTCAAGTGCTTCAGGGAAAGTATAGCGTGCCCCGCATTTAGGGCATACATACACCTCGTTTTCCTTCTCGAATCTATACCTCAGTTTGAGCTTGTCCAGTACTGCCTGTTTCCTGTTGAGAAGTACGAGGTTAAGCGTGTTCTTGTTTATTCTCCAAAAGAATCTTGTTTCCCCAGTCTTAGTTCTTCCTCTCTGATATGTTACTAGCTTGTTCTCTAGCAGTATGAGAAGTATCCTCCGTATCTGGGTTTCCCTCATGCCGGTAATCTTCTCCAAGTCTTCATCGCTTAAACCCTTGGTTTCCGCTTTCTCGAACAAGGTTCTAAATATAAGAGACGCGTCTTCGGGTTTTATATTTGATAGCACAGGCGTTCTCTTATAGTTTTTTTCTTTATAGAACAAAAGCTTTATAAACAAGTCAAGCTCCTTTAGTGCTTCCTTCTCGTCGCTTTTGCTCCTCGGTTTCCTCCCGTTCAACACGTTTGCCCCTCGTTGAAGGTATTATCCTTATCGATCCTCCACTATGTTTTAGATATAGTTCTCTACCCTTAAATAGCCTGTCTAGGAAAACAGCCAAAGCTGCTACCTCCGAGTGGGGCTGGTTCCCTATTGCGACATTGTAATCGGCTAGCTCGTAGTACACAGGTTCGACCTTTGGGCCGCCTACAACTATAACCTTATCCTTCGGGCTCATTCTGATGGAGTCGATTACATCGTCTACTAATGCACCATACATGGTTAAGTGAACGATTTCCCCTCCACCAGTCTTCCATCCATCGAGGAATGTTACCGGTTTTCCTACACAGTCAAGCACCATTTCTCCCCCCCAACGCTTCAGGGTATCCCTTATCTTGCCGAGGAGGGAGTGGTCGCATACACCAGATATCATGAAACCGTTGGCGCCGAAAGCCCTGGCCACCAACGCGGTATGTGTTGTTATGCGTTTATCCCTTTCAGGCCGGTGATCCAATTTCAGTATATATATCCTTTTCCACAAGAGTATCCACGCCCTTTTCCTCTTCCAGTATTCGGTGGATAGTCTCGACTAGTTTCCCTATATTATAACCTGTAACTGATGAGACAGGGATTACACCTCTTATATCGTAGTCCTCCGTATAGAAGTCCGATGATAGCTCCTCTACCAAGCGCTTGACAACCTGCTCCCTAGCTATATCCGTTTTATTCAACGCGATAACGATTGGGTGCATGTCGGCTTCTATTCTTGCCAAAGTATCTAGCCCGGCATCAATCTTTCCTATTACGGAGTCATAGTCTTCAGAAGAGTCCACTACGAATAGGATGACGTCCGAGTATGTCGTCTCCTCAAGCGTGGCGT
The DNA here is from genome assembly GCA_964451715.1 of uncultured Desulfurococcales archaeon. GTDB lineage: Archaea > Thermoproteota > Thermoprotei_A > Sulfolobales > Acidilobaceae > Tiamatella. Next base: position 16,136 of record CAYVIZ010000010.1, read on the forward strand.
GGAAGGCTTCAATTATCTCGGGTGGGACGTCTCTTATGAAGCCGACTGTGTCTATGAAAACTATCTTATGGTTTCCTATGACAACGGCTTTATGCTTGGTTTGAAGCGTAGTAAAATACTCGGGCCCCACAGGCTTCGACTCACCGGTCAATCTGTTGAAAATGCTTGTCTTCCCCGCGCTTGCATACCCTACTATGGCGACATGTGGTAATCCCTCCCTGGATCTACGCATAATAATCCTTCTACTCTGTTCTCTCTTCAGTTCCCTGCGCAGCCTTGATATCCTAGACTTTATGTGTCTGTAATACTTCTCGACGTCGTACATCCCGGGACCCATGAACCCGGGAAGCTCGCCCATACGCTTCCGTCTAACCATCTCCCTGATTATAGGCACTAGATGCTTAAGACGGGCGAGTTCGATCTGCAGCTTCGCTTCCTTTGACCCGGCATGTAGATCGAATATTTCAAGTATCAGCAGAGTTCTGTCCAGCACATCTAAACGAGTTGCCTTCCTTATCCGCGAAATCACTGATGGTTTTGGGTTCCCGTAGAATATTACTACATCAGCGTCCTCCTGTCCCGCCATGTATTCTAGTTCCACGAGTTTAGATTTAGTTATATAGAACTCGCTTCTCACAGGCAGAATAGATACTGGCTCATAGTCTGCTGTATCTAATAGAGAGAGTATTTCCTCTATACTACTTTTCATCCTTCTCGGAATAACTAGAATAGCCTTCCTAGTCATCATTCTTCATCCTTCTTGAGAACTGCTACATCCCCTAAGGTTAAAGCGGAAGACAAGCGGCGCCTAGGCTTATCCTCTTCCTCCACCAGATCCTCGTCCACCACAGGCTCTAGGAGTTTAATTCTAAGAACCCTTTCCAACCGTCGAGCCAACTCTATAGTAGGCATAAGCCTCCCCGTCTCTATCTTGCCCAGCGTTACCTCTCTTTCCTGCACTCTCCTAGCAAGCTCGGCTCTATCGATTCCCAAACGCTGCCTAGCCTCCCTTATCCGCGCCGCGTAATCCTCGACAATATCATAGTTTTCAGCCCTGAACCGCCGCGCCGCCCCCTTCTTATGATGTGCCCTCACTGTAGTTGTAATCTGCCGCGCTTTCCCCTCCCCAAGCTTCACAGGCTTTGCTTTCTTCTTATCCTTCAAGATTTTAAGATAGCATGAAGCACATACCGTAAGCTCTGCACCCTCTATAACCACCTTATACGCTTTGCCATAGATAGGCCTACCACACAACTCGCATGTCTGATAGCCTCTAGCCAATACCGGCCGCCTCCAATGAATACGATGTAGGTGGATTAACAGTATTAAGTTATTGATTATCTAGGTCATACTATCTATATACCTGCACATTAACTAGATCTACCCTTTAATAAGTCTCGGGTAAAAAAACAACTCGGTGATCGAGGAAGTGTCAATGGCCAACGATGACGAAGTAGCAATAACGGATACCGCCCTGATAAGGCAGTTAAAAGAGCTTGAGGCGGAAAACGCCAGCCTCAGATCCCAGCTTGAAATGCTGATGAGGCAAAACGCTAACTTGTCTGCCGAGCTACAGTACTATAAGAAAGAAGTAGAGAAGCTGGTTTCTCCCCCGCTGATAGAGGCTGTCCTCCTCGAGATGCTGGATGATGGACGTGCTGTTGTGAAAAGCACAACGGGACCCAATCTGATAGTTAGGATAGACGACAAAATTGACAGGACGAGCCTTAGGCCTGGATCAAGGGTTGCCTTGAACCAGAGGGGCTCTACTATAGTAGAGGTTCTAAGAGAGAGGCAGGATCCTATAGCTCAGGCCATGGAAGTAATAGAGAGGCCTAATGTGTCTTATAGGGATATAGGAGGTCTTTCAGAGCAGCTTAAGTTAGTGAGAGAAGTTGTAGAGCTCCCGCTGACTAGGCCTGAGCTCTTTAAAGAGCTTGGAATAGAGCCTCTCAAAGGGGTTCTTCTATACGGGCCGCCGGGCACTGGGAAGACACTTATTGCAAAAGCTGTTGCTAGGGAGGCCAATGCGACCTTTATACGTGTGGTTGCATCAGAGTTCGTGCAGAAGTTCATCGGGGAGGGAGCACGTATAGTTAGGGAAGTGTTCAGCCTAGCCAGAAAGAAGGCACCTGCCATTATATTCATAGACGAGATAGACGCTATTGGAGCTAAGCGCCTCGATATAGGAACAAGTGGGGAGAGAGAGGTTCAGAGAACGCTTATGCAGTTATTGGCCGAGATTGATGGTTTCAACGATCTTTACAATGTGAGAATAATAGCTGCGACTAACAGGATAGACATACTTGACCCAGCATTACTGCGCCCAGGTAGATTTGATAGGATAATAGAAATACCTCCACCAGACTTCAAGGGGAGAATAGAGATTTTCAGGATACATACTAGGAAGATGAAGGTATCTAGGAATGTCGACTTCGGGAAACTGGCAGAGATGACAGAGGGTTTCACGGGTGCAGATATAAAAGCCGTCTGTATTGAAGCCGGGTATAATGCGTTGAGAAAAGGTAAGAGAACTGTTCAGATGTCGGACTTTATTGAGGCTATCAGTTTCGTCGTGAAGAACAAGGTAGGCGAATACAAGGTTTTAACCAGCAAGCAGCCAGAAGGGTTAACAGTATTCTAATTCTCCACCCCTACTACTATACTATTAGACTCGAGCTAGACCCCTTACCTCTAAACCTTCAGTTCAGTCAACCAATTCTTTTTATACATGTCTACTAACGCAGTAATACTGCGTGGGATGCATGGATAAACGCGCATATGTTCCAGCGGATAGTAGGGTACGAAGCTTTATTAGAATAATACTCGAAAAACAGTTTGACCCCGAGATAGCTATCATAGTCTCCGGTATCTCTGATCTGAATGTAGAATTCTCGCGTAGGACGGGTAGAATAAAAAACGTGTATGTGGGTGGTGAGAGGCTCCTAACATTAAGGGCTAATGATGGCTGGTTTACAATAACACCCTTGTTCGCCGAGATCATAATATCCAACGCCGAGTCTCCCCGGTTTAGAGTTGTTGCAGAAGATGACCTGGAATTGAAGGGATCGTTATTGGCCCCGGGTGTCCTTGGCTGCGACCCCAATATACGTCCTGGTGACGAGGTCGTCATAGTGAATAGTCGGGATAGACTAATAGGTGTTGGAAGAGCAAGGCTTTCATGTATAGCTATGAAGAACGTTCTTAGAGGGGAAGCCGTTAGAGTTAGATGGAGTACTCGCTAGTCGTAGCATTCAATATCCAAACCCTTTATCCTACGCAGTCTAGTTAGTATGAACCATATACACGGTATTTCCCGACACCTGAATATTCTGATTCTCGAGACGTTGTTTTTGACTATGAAAACGGTTAGTGCCTGTGAAGCCGTATTGCACACGGTTTCGTCGGGCGGGGAAGGCGTATCATGCTGTGAGTAAGGATAAGACCTGCAGAGAGCTACGGGTACAGGCCCGAAGAAGGGGAGGAAAACATAGTCGTTCCCAAAGGATATGGTACCGCATAACTCGTATGATGATGGGAATAGGTTTATCGTATTAGATGAAGGTTTGTGGTTAAGTAGCATGTACCGGTAATGCCTTGTAACTATGGGGTTCCACAGATCCCTTGGAGAGATGAGTCGTCTGCCTCTAGGGTTAGGTATGGTAGATGGGGTGTAGAGATCTAGCATAGAGTGATACTTCCTGAATTTCCTGAATAACTCATAGGAGGCCCTGTGCTTGGTAGAAAACGATTCCAAAAGTTCCCATAGCCTGTTCTCTCTTATCGCCTGTTTAACCCCTCTTATCGCAGCGTTTATCACTTCCAGATTGTGTATAGCTAGAATTTTTGTACGCTCGTTTCTCGGGAGTTCAAGGAGGTCTTTCGGTGTGTATTTATTGCATACACTTGAGGAGCAGGGCATGTAATCGAGCTGTTCTAGCTTATAGACGCCTGTTGGAGTAATTACCCTGTTATCCCTGGCATATAGTATGTATGATGCCGAGTCGAAAGTATCTACACCTAGTGCAACCATGTAGGGTATTATCAAGGGGTGTCCTGCTCCGAAGAGGTGAAGAGGCCTTCCCCAGGGAAGGGTTTTCCGTGCAGTGTATACCATGTCTCCGATAACGTCATACTTGTACTTCTCTAGGAATACTGTAGGGCTTCCAAGACTGTACATCCTGTAGGGGAGTTTCAGCGACTCGCGGACAGCGAATTCTATCAAGTCTAGATATCTACCCCCCTGTATGGGTAGAACCCATATAGTATCGTCTCCGCTTGGATCTATAATGCTCAAAGCCTCCTTAGCCCGTTCAAGAGTTGCTTTAACAGTTTTCATAGCTGTGGAGTGATCAGAGTCTCCGGTAGGCACATCTAGGATAACCCCTATATCCACGTCAAGACTCTTCTGGTACGTGAGAATAGTTTCTTGGTCTATATCAATACCGCCATATTCCAATATTTGATAAGCCCCCGAATCCGTCATAACGATACCGTTGAAGCCTAATAGGTCGTGAATACTCTTAACATTGCCCCCCCATCTCTTGTATACTAGATAGGAATTTGTTATAACAGCCTTATACCCCAGTTCTTCTATCACGGTTAAGGGGACTTCCTGCCTCATGACATCTATAACTGGGAGCAGTGCCGGCGTTTCTAGCCTACCATGTTTAGTCTCAATAACACCTATCCTACCTGCGAGATCAGTATATTTTACCTCAAACACATTTCAACCCCTATAATGGCCAAGAACCAGTCTTTAAAACCCATAAAATATAGGAAGAGTCTGGAAAAGAGGTTTACACGGTTATGCAGCTCCCTTCTTAGACTTCATGTATTCCTGGAATACTGCGTGTATACTGTTCACCATAGGCCCTACTCCCTCCACGCCTTTCTCCGACACGGTTATCTTCTTCAGTACAATAACAGACCCCGCCTCCTCTATGACTGTTACGTCGTATGGTTTGAGGTTGAGTTTCTTTATAAGGAACTCTTTAAACTCTACTGGGTCGAATATTTTTTGCTCAACCTCAATTATCTCGGAAACCGATTCTCCTTTTATTATAACTGATGAATACTTGTTGTCATCATTGTCCGTAACGCTAGACAAAAGTAAGTTGAAGTGAGGATGGTCAAAGCCTTCCAATAAACCAGTATACGTTTTCCCATTAACGAGTATAACTTTCACCTTCCTACCCAGTAGAGTGTTTAACTTGGTTACAAGTTTCCTCTGCGCGTCTATCACACTCATTTTCCAGGTCCACCTCTACCAGCTTATCAAACTGTAAGTAATACTTGTTCCCCTTAAATATTGTTTTAAAAGGAGTTTCATCTATTTAGACGATCGGGTGGAGGAAATGCCTGTTGACCTCGAGATACCATGCAAGGTCTCAAAGGTGGAGAAATCGGAGCTACCGAGAACCCGTATATACAAATGTAAACCAGGCAAGGGCAGTGGATACATAGTCTTTGATCTTCACGAGGATTTATTCTTTGCTGGCGCCGGGAGGAGTTTATCAATATCCTTGAAGGATAGAAAGCCTTCTAACTTGGATGACTACCAGTTCTGCGGAAAGGCTCTAAAGGTGCAGAAAACAGATGACAAGGCTATATACTCTATAGGAGGCTATATACTCAAAATAGAAGACTATAAGAGCATAATAGGTGAAGAGGATTTAGGTGATGAAATCTACTTCTGCATAAAGACGTAATAAGCATCTTGCATAATACTTCCTTCAAACCCTCTCCTAAAAATTACTCGGAGATAACGGGTTTAGTATGGCTTTAGCTAATTTAAAACCTTTATTGACGGGTCTGCTGTTTATATCCACTATCTGGTTTTTCATTCTAGGAATGAGTCTCTATGGAATGCTGCTGGCTACTTTATTCCCCACTGTAATACTGTATGAACTCAAGCAGAGGAGATCCCGCGTCAAACAACAGGCAACCTCGTCATCTTGCGTCTTGTTTATAAAAAGCAATGAAGAAGGATGGAGTTGTGCTAGGAGGATTATACGTGAAAGGATGAACTACTCTAAAATCAATTATATATATCTAGCATCTTCTAGGCCAGAACGGGAACCTCTAACAGCTTTAGTGTTATACGGTGCATCAAACGAGGTCTTCGTAGAAAAAGAGGTTATGAAGACATCTCTGAACGCGTTATGTAGCAGTGTTAGAATAGAAGATAAATGCGTTGATGGAGACATGGCTTTCCCTACTATAGTGAAAACCCTAGAAGACTTGCGGGGGTTTACAGGGGTTCTCCCGTTAACCCATAACGAGGCTGGAATCATAGATTTGAATACCTATGATTACCCCATAGATAACAATGACACCGTCTTCCGGCCGCATACTGCACTAGAGGACAATGGAAACGGGAAGATATACATTGGCGTTATACTCAACACTAAGACTCCATCTCCCCTCTATATAACCCTAGACGATGTCATGGGACGCGTGGGGATATTCGGCTCTACGGGAACGGGAAAATCTACTACAGCATCCATAATAGCTTATCGCCTATCCAAAGTAGAGTCACTCAAAAATAAGGGTGGGAAAGTAGTAATAATCGACTGGCATGGAGAATACTCTATGCTTATGAGCAAACTGGGCGCCTCCTTCTATGAGGTTAATCCTGTTAAGAATGATTTCAGGATAGGATTCTTCTGCTACGACTCAATGGGTGTAGATGAGATAGTAGAATTCATGGGAGAAGCACTAACCCTGACCCCCCCTCAGGCTAATATTCTCGCACGAATAGTAAGAGATAACCGTCCCAGGAACATAGAGGATCTTTCACGTCTTCTCGAAACCTATGAAGCTGATGGATATTGGGGTAGAGAGATACGCCATGCTCTCCTCAGAAAAATATACATGATAGTGAACTCCCGTTATTTCCCCCTGTTTAATGGAAGCTGTGGAAACGCGGCATCGACCATCCTCGGCTCCCCGGATAATACCGTTGTCGTAAACCTATTCCGCGTCAAGAATACTTTTATGAGAAGACTCCTAGCTTTCGCAGTAATCTCAGAGTTGTACTATATCTCCCGGGAGAAGCACACTGAGACCGTACTAGTTATAGACGAGGCGCAGAATCTCATGGGAGGAGACTCCTCTCTTTTCTCCAGAATAGTAGTAGAGGGTAGAAAGTTTGGTCTAGGCGTTATACTGGTCACCCAGAACCCATCTATCCTCCCTCGTGATATACTGTTGAATCTTAATACTAAAGTTATACATGCAATAAGATCAGGCGAAGATAAGAAGATCATACAGGATTCCATGAGCCTCAACCCAATATATGTGGGAATGCTTGATAAGCTGGGAAAGGGTGAAGCCCTCATACAGTCTCCCACTACTCCTTTACCCGTTTTGGTTAGAGTCGATACTGCTGATGAGTGATAAGACGAAACGAACAGATGGTTCATGAATAGTCCAGTCTACCTCGGATATACCCGCCTCCCCGCATTCCCTAGGGTTTTCCAGGCATTTCAAAACAAGTGAAGCCGCTTCATCAGAGTCTAACTTACTCGTATCTATAACTAATAGTTTACCTTTACCGAGATTTAATTCGTCTACCTCGCTTCTCACAATGCCTATGAACTCAGCTTCAACGTTTTCCACCACCTTGCGGGGACTCCATTTTCTCCTAGTTAAACGTTCATAGAGTATCTGGGGCTGTGTCCTCAGTACTACGACTAATTCAAGCTTGCTAGCGAGAGGTTGAATAATGCTTGGATAATGCGTGTCTATAATCAGGCACTTCTCTTTCTCTAACAGTCTATCTAGCTGTTTCACTAGATACTCTACATTGTCGAGAACAAGTGTTTCCCGTCCAGAAGGATCAGGAACGGCAAGTTCTTCGTCGAGGACCAGTTTAGATAGGTTCACCGGCTTACATTTTGTTTTATCGCTCAAGATGCTTGTTATACTGGTTTTGCCTGTTCCTGGGGTTCCTGTGATAAGTATTATCATTCTAATACATCCCCTTTATCTGTCTTGCTCGGTTCGTCGTATTTGGACTGGGTGTATGGTATAGTAATAAACGTGTTTTAAGAAAAGACCTCGTATGTAGTGGTTTAAAAATGGTTTATTGGTTTGATTTATATTTGAAATAAGTTATATGATATTGTTTTTATAAATTATTGTTTAATCCTCTTCCTCTCCGCCGCTTTCGCCGGGCTTCTTGCTTGATTCCTCCTCTTCCTTGGTCTTACTAGCCGCTATTACATCGTCTATTCTCATTATGAGTGTAGCGGCCTCAGTGGCGGCTTTCAGGGCGTTGATCTTTATTCTGGCAGGTTCTATTATACCCTTCGAGGAGACATCTATTATCTCCCCGCTGGCTATGTCTATTCCGTGGAACTTGTTCTCAGGCTTCTCGTGTGCAGCCCTTAGCTTCATAAGAACCTCTATGGGATCATGGCCAGCGTTTTCTGCTATTATAGCTGGCAGGTTCTCCACGGCCTTGGCGAAGTATTCTATGGCTAACTGTTCTTTACCGCCTATAGTGGGAGCATACTCTCTTAGTCTTTTAGCTATCTCTGCTTCTGCGGCCCCGGCTCCAGCCACTATTTTCCCGTCTCTCACAGCGTCTGCTACAGCGCTTAAAGCATCGTGGAGCGCCCTGTCTGCCTCCTCCACCATTCTCTCGAGTCCTGCTCTTATGAGTATGGTGACGCTCTTGGGGTTCTTGGCGCCCTCTATGAATATCATCTTATCATCTCCTACCTTCCTCTCCTCCACTAGTCCAGCCTCTCCGAGGTCCTCGGGCTTGAGGTCTTCTATGTTGCTAACTATCCTTGCACCGGTTGCCCTAGCTATCTTCTCTATATCACTCCTCTTGACCCTCCTCACAGCCATTATGCCCTTCTTGGCTAGGAAGTGCTGGGCTACATCGTCGATGCCCTTCTGGGTTATAACGACGTTAGCCCCGGTAGCAGCTATCTTTTCAACCATTTCTCTAAGTATCTTCTCCTCCTCCTCGAAGAACTTGTCGAAGAGTGTAGGATCGCTTATACGTATCTCGGCATCTATCTCGGGCTTCTCTATCTCTAGAGGCGCGTCGAGCAGGGCGATCTTGGCGTTCTCCACCCTCTTAGGCATGCCTGGATGCACTACTTCCTTGTCTATCACAATGCCATGTATAAGTTTTGTATCAAGTATTCCCCCACCATGCTTCTTGATTATCTGTATGTTGTCTAGGTCTACATACCAGTATCCATCCTCTCCCCTCTTCTCTGCTACCTTCTTTACAGCCTCCACCGCTATTTTCGCGAGGTGCTCACGTGCCCCGTGAACCGCTTTACTGTTAAGGCTTGTCTTCGCTATCAGCAGGAGCTTCTCGTCGTCCTCGAAGTCGATTTTCTCGGCTATGTTTTCTATGGTTCTTACAGCCTCATTGAGGGCTTTCTTGTAGCCTGATATTATTACAGTAGGGTGTATACCCTTTTCTAGCAGTAGCTCACCCTGTTTCAACAGCTCTCCCGCGAGAATCACCGCAGTTTTAGTACCATCGCCCGCCTCCTCGTCCTGGCCTTTGGATATCTGGACTATCATTTTAGCTGCCGGATGCTGTATGTCCATCTTGTCCAGTATTGTGGCTCCGTCGTTGGTTATGGTTATGTCTCCCAGGCTGTCTACCAGCATCTTATCCATTCCCTTGGGACCGTAGGTTGTTTTGAGCATTTCAGATATCGCTCTAACAGCCATTATGTTTGCTCTCAAAGCGTCCCTGCCCGCGGTTCTCTGTGTTCCTTCCTTGAGTATTATCACGGGTATACCCGTGGGTTCTACAGCCATGTTTGTCACCCCTTCAAACGTGTACTTCACGTAAAACCATGTAAAATGGCTTCTATATAAAGTTTTCTCATGGAATGGGACCGGGTAATACCCTTAGCGTATTGCTCTCGAAGTAAATATAAAAACCCGTAACACGGAAAGGGGTATCAGAGAGGTGGAAGAAATGGGCAAGGTAAGGCCCACAGTGGTGAAAAGAACGGCTAGAAAACTGTTATCAAAATATGGGGACATATTCACCGATAGCTTCGAGGAGAACAAGGTCATAATCGAGCAGTTGATAGAATACAAGTCAAAGAGGGTGCGGAACAGAATAGCTGGATACATAACGCACCTAGTGAAGGTTATGAAGAAGAAGCAACAGTAAAAACACCCACGCGTACAGGCTCCCCAGGTTCTTCTATAATTAAACCGTTGACACGCATACTCGAAAAACCAGGTTTAACGGTTGGCTAGGCGGATGCGTCTCTAAGGGATGGACTGTGATGATAAAGGTAAAGCTTCTTGGCCAACTAAAAAACGAGGCGGGATGGGATTCTATAGAAATCCCTGTAGATAAGGAAGAACATACGCTCTCCGAGGTTTTATCGCTGCTACTCGAGGAACCCTCTATTCGTAAATACTTCGCTGACGGGTTAAGACCCCGGCATGACATAATACTTTTCATCAACGGGAGGGATTATAGAGTATATGAGGAGGAACACGTTTTCAAGGGCCCGGTAGAGGTGGTGTTTATACCCATAAGCCATGGTGGGATAGAGCTTGAATACGTGGAGTGGAGCCAGATAGAAGAATACACTAGCATGATAGCCGAGGCGGTAAAGGAAGACGGCTACCGTGTTGACGTTATAGTAGGCATAATGAGGGGCGGCGTGATCCCGGCACGGCTCGCCGCTGATTACCTAGGAGTAAGGAACATCGGCTTCATAGAGATAATGTTCTACCAGAAACCTGGGGAGACTAGGCAGAAGCCTGTCATAAGGCAACCCCTAACATTAGACATATCAGACAAGAATGTTCTAATAGTAGACGATGTATCCGATACGGGTAAAAGCCTCCAGGTAGCCGTTAGCGCGGTATCACTCTACGGTCCCAGCCAGGTTAAGACGGCTACACTCTACCTAAAGCCCTGGACAACCTTCGTCCCAGACTACTATGCTGCATCCTCCGACAAATGGATAGTCTTTCCCTGGGAGAGGAACGAGGTGAAGAGTGAGCTGCAGTGAATAACTATTGCTACCACTTCAAACTAGCGGGAGAGGACTTCTACATCATGTCGTGGAAGCAGAGTAGTAGCGAGAAACCTTTCAGGTTGCAGGTAGCAGAGCTACGCAGCATGAGGAGGACAGAAGACTCGGTAGCGCTCTTAACACACGAGAAGATAAAGCCGCTAGACTGTTTTGCAGCATACATACACGCGCTCGACTCGTTTAAAATGGGGAGGAACAGGTCACGCGTAATCGACCTGGAAACCCTTCTCCACCTATACGGGGAATCCCAGATATCCCTATTACAGCGGGAGATAGAGAGGAGAGTAGCTGAGAAGGGTTTCTACCATGTTTGTATCATGTATAGGGGAGAACATCCGGGCCCCCTGTCTCTGCCTATACCCCCTAGTAGCCTCACGTGCAGTAGTATCTCCATGTCAGAGCAGGACTATCAGTCTCTTACAAGTATAGTAGGGAACCATCTTAGACTCTCCTAACCTGTGTGGAGGCTCTGAATCATGTCCTTTCCTCACCTCGTCAGTGCCGTCACCATTCGTCACAGCCTCCCTGAATGGGTTATTTGGAGAGCGTGGTTTTATCCGTATCCACTTATACAAACAGCTAGCGGTGTGGAGTAATGGCTAGCGGTAAAGGAGTCCGTGTAGCTGTAATAGACTATGATTCATGCAAGCCCAATAAGTGCCACCATGAGTGCATAGCTTTCTGCCCAATAAACCGTACAGGCAAGACCAAGGCTATTGAAGCCCTGCCCGAGCTCAAGAATAAGCCCGTCATATACGAGGACACGTGTATAGGATGCGGAATATGTGTAAGGAAGTGTCCATTTAAGGCTATTGAGATAGTTAATCTTCCATCGGAACTAGAGGAGGATGCGGTTCACAGATACGGTGTTAACGGATTCAAGCTCTACAGACTCCCCGTGCCGAAGCCCGGCCAGATTCTTGGTCTTATAGGTAAAAACGGGACCGGTAAGACTACTGCTATAAGGATACTGGGGGGAGAGCTCAAGCCTAACCTAGGCAATGTAGATGCTCCTCCAGACTGGGATCTTATAATAAGGAGGTTCAGGGGATCCGAGCTTCAGGGATACCTGAAAAAGATCTCGGAGGGCAGTATGAAGGTAGCGCATAAGATACAATATGTCGACCTGGTTGCACGCAAGCTTAAAGGGAGCGTGGGCGAGCTTCTAGCACGTGCGGACGAGAAGGGTATAGCCAGGGAGCTGGCTAGAGAGGTAGGACTCGACAAGATATGGGACAGAGATGTCAGGAAGCTCAGCGGGGGCGAGCTCCAAAAGCTTCTTATAACCGCTGTTCTCAGCAAGGAGGCTGATGTCTACATATTCGACGAGCCCAGCAGCTATCTAGATGTAAGGGAGAGGGTTAGGGTTTCAAGACTCATAAGAAGAGAGGTCAGAGACAACAAGTACTACATAGTAGTAGAGCACGACCTGGCGGTTCTAGACTATCTATCCGACACAGTATCTATACTCTACGGCGAACCAGGCGTCTATGGGATAGTCTCCTCTCCATACGGCGTCCGGACAGGTATAAACTACTTCCTGGACGGCTTTCTACCAGCTGAGAACATGAGGATACGTAAGGAGCCCATAACGTTCCGCGTTTACAGCCCGGAGGAGAAGAAGCCCACTGTAGTCCCCTATCTAGAGTGGAGCGATCTCCGAGTTAGAAGAGGTGCATTCACCCTAGAAGCCCGGGCGGGGAAGATATACAAGGGCGAAGTAATAGGTATAGTAGGCCCCAACGGCATAGGTAAGACTACTCTAGTGAACACCATAGCAGGCAAGGTAGAGCCCGAAGAAGGCTATGTTGCAGTGCTAGGCGACTATAAGATTAGTTATAAGCCGCAGTATATAAAAACAGAGGACTATGAGGGAACAGTGTATGATGTCCTATACAACGCGAACCCCGCAGCAGTATCTCCGGGAGGATGGCTTTACATAGAGCTCGTGAAGAAGCTAAGGCTCGACAGGCTCTTCGACAGGGAAGTAAGAGATCTAAGCGGGGGCGAGCTCCAAAAGCTGGCAGTAGCCCAGACCCTGGCCCGGGAGGCGGATATATACTTGTTAGACGAGCCTTCAGCCTATCTCGACGTAGAGGAGAGGCTGACGGTGGCTAAGACCATACGCCGTCTAACCGAGACCCGGGAAGTGGCCGCGTTCGTCGTGGAGCATGACGTTATAATAGAGGACTATGTAAGCGACAAGCTAATAGTAATACTCGGCGAGCCAGGATACTATGGACGGGCCAGTGAACCCCTAACCCTGAAAGACGGGATGAACATGTTCCTAAGCGATCTGGGTATAACCTTCAGGAGGGACCCTGAGACAGGTAGGCCTAGGGTTAACAAGGAAGGAAGCTACCTGGATAGGATGCAGAAATCCAAGGGGGAATACTACTACACATAACTACACATAATACCCCAATATTTAACACCCCTATCCTATATAATCATACAACATAGAAACACTTCGGAGGAGCGTGATTATCCATGGTCAAGACAACTATAAGCGTGATAAAAGCCGATATAGGCTCGCTCGCCGGGCACCATGTAGTACACCCGGACACGATGGCGGCTGCATCAAAGGTTCTAGTCGACGCTAAGAGGGAGGGCCTGATAAAGGACTTCTATGTAACCCATGTAGGAGATGACTTGCAGCTCATAATGACCCATGACAAGGGGGAAGACAGCCCTGACATACACGGCCTGGCATGGAAGGCGTTCAGCGAAGCCGCTAAGGTAGCGAAGGACCTAGGCCTATATGCAGCCGGCCAAGATCTTCTCTCAGACGCGTTCTCGGGCAACATAAGAGGACTAGGCCCCGGAGTCGCTGAAATGGAGATCGAGGAGAGGCCTGCGGAGCCTATAATAGTCTTCATGGCAGACAAAACCGAGCCCGGAGCATTCAATATGCCCTTATACAAGATATTCGCCGACCCCTTCAACACGGCAGGCCTCGTAATAGACCCCAGAATGCATGGAGGCTTCATATTCCAAATACTAGACGTCTTCGAGGGCAAGGTAGTGGAGCTCAAAGCGCCCGAGGAGTCATACGATATCCTGGCATTGATAGGGACGCCTGGCAGGTACGTGGTGAAGAGGGTTTACAGGAAATCGGATCACGAGATAGGGGCAGTAGTCAGCAGTGAGAGACTAAACCTTATAGCAGGCAAGTACGTAGGAAAAGACGACCCGGTAGCCATAGTCCGGGCTCAGAGCGGGTTCCCTGCAACGGGAGAAGTGCTGGAGCCCTTCGCCTTCCCCCACCTGGTAGCCGGGTGGATGAGGGGGAGCCACCATGGACCACTAATGCCTGTAGGACTAAGGCATGCCAAGTGCACGAGATTCGACGGCCCCCCCAGGATAGCAGCGCTAGGCTTCCAGGTGAAGAACGGCAGGCTCATCGGTCCAGCCGACCTATTCGACGACCCAGCCTTCGACGAGGCCAGGAGAACAGCCAGCCAAATAGCCGACTACCTACGCCGCCACGGCCCCTTCATGCCCCACCGCCTAGGCCCAGAGGAGATGGAGTACACCACCCTCCCAGACGTGTTGGAGAAGCTGAAGGATAGATTCGTGAAGACAGACATAGGATACAAGGCCAAGACAAGGCACAGCGACATGCTGGAGGAAATACACGACTAAGCAAGTTAAACCCCCTCCTTTTTCCTGGTTCAAACCATACTACAGAAACACTCCAAGAAACAACTCACCGCATAGGTGGACGAATTGAAGCCCATACTAGTAGTCAACTACAAGGCCTACCCCTCCAGCCACGGCGAGCCCGCTGCCAGGATAGCGGAGAAAGCCGCGGAGCTCGCCTCGACCCATAATGTCAGGATAATCCTCGCAGTACCAGCAACAGAGGTGTACAGGCTCTCCAAAATACACGACGACATATTCATACAGGGAGTAAAACCCGTTCCCCAGGGAGCCTACACTGGAAGCATAACAGTGGAGATGGCCGTCTCGGCGGGGGCACGCGGCATCCTACTCAACCACAGCGAGAACAAGATGCTTTACCGCGACATACAACACATTATACAACGCACCAGCCTGGAAACACTGGTATGCGCCGAGACACCGGAAGAAGCCGCAGCGGTATCCATGCTCAAGCCCAGCATGATAGCAGTAGAACCCCCGGAACTGATAGGCACAGGAATACCCGTATCAAAGGCAAAGCCGGAGATAATCATAAACACAGTAGAACTAGTAAGAAAACACAACCCAGACATACCAATACTCACAGGCGCAGGCATATCGGAACCCGACGACGCCGTCAAAGCCCTCCAGCTAGGAAGCCAAGGAATACTAGTAGCATCCTCCATAATGAAAGCCAGCCAACCGGAAGCCAAACTAGAACAATTCACGGAAGCCCTAGAAAAGACGGTCAATTTAAACGCTTCATAATTCTTTATCCTTATATTTTTACGGTCAAACGTTTTTATACTCTAGCAAAGCAATGAAGTATAAATCATGTATTTTCGTATACTAGTTAGCACAGATTAGATTTTCAACTCTAGTTTCAAGGGAGAAATCACTCCTTCCTCAGGCTTATGTACGTCTTCTCGATAGACTTTACAAATTGTTTAAGA
>CAYVIZ010000011.1:0-26204 GCA_964451715.1 uncultured Desulfurococcales archaeon
CTCAACAAGGACTAGTCCTCATCTGTGGATTCATAGAAGGCTTCAACTATGGCTTCAGCTATGTCCTCTGGAACCTTGTACTCTTCTACAAGTCTCCCATAGACCTCTCTCCCCGACAGACCGCTTGAGGCCAGTTCCTCCACGAGATCTATTAGATTCCTCAGTAAAAGTTCTCCACTATCATTTCTGAGTAGGTTGAAAGCCTCTAAAAGATGGTTTATACAGTCGACAACATATTCATCAACCTCTACTAGCTTAGAATATAGATCACAAGTCAAGAGACGGTTCTTCCCCTCTGGAGCCATAACCTTGACATATGGTATTGAGTGTATTGCAGTGTATTCATCGGGGTTCACCGAGTCTTCAATAGCAATGTATAGCCTTAGATGATGGTCGTCTAGTTTGTGTATGAAGATGTAGGTATTGTAGAGTTTCAGGTAAACAATGCAGGCTTCTTCCTCGCATTCGGAAGAGACTGTTTCTCCTAGTTCGCGTGTGAGTATATTGAGTATCTTAGAGAAAATATCCCTCAACCTGTTATGCTCACCCTAGAGAGAATAAGTAATCATACGTGATACGATAAAAATGATGGGTAAGGGTTTTGTTTTAGATTAACGCCAATGTGGAGTTTATCTCCATTTCAAGTATTGTGAGAACCAGCGATACCCCTCTGCACCCAGAGTTGAGGGATGACCTGGCTTCGTCTATAGCGTTTAAAGCGGCTTCGAGGTTTTGCTCCACCACGCTCATATTACCCGTGTTTAGAGCCGCTTGAATATGGTTACTCGCCTCTTCGAGCTTCCCGCTAAGAACAGTGTTATTGCAGTATCTATAAGCCAGCATAGAAGCGTGGTCTAGATCCTTATAGATGGTTCTGAGTTGTAGTTTTACGGAAACACTCTTAGCTATAAGTATCCTGTGATGCATCTTCTCCATAGACTTCGATGCATGTGTAACTATCTCTTCTACTTCGCCCAGGGATTTACTCACTGACCTCAGAAGCGCGGCGGTCTGCCCGTATCCGTGTTTAGGCAGCTCGTTTATAAGCTGGTTTATCTCTTCTCTAGTATCATGTGTCAACTCGAGCAGCTTCACTATGGTATTGTTGGGGTTGCTGGAACCCGTCCACGAGTCCTTCAGTGCTTCACGATATAGTATAAGTATCTCCTGCAGCTTTGCCTGTATGTCTTGAAGCTTTGCTCTAGCATCGTCGGACAAGCCTACTGTGTTGGATGATATAGTGCCCAACACGTGGTTAGCGGTTTCTAGGCGGTGTGCCAGCATCAGTGTCTTGGCTTCTAGTGGTCCTATGGTTTTAATTCTACTACTATAGTGGTGAATAATGTTGGACTGCAGTGCTATATAGTGGTTTATCATTTTCATAGATGTTACGAGTGCCCACAGACTAGTGCAGTTCTGTGTCTCATTTATCTCTTTTATGGCCTGCATTACGGCTTGGTTCCTAGCCGAGAGGATTTCTATCATCTTCTCTACCTGCATAGCAGGTAGAGTTAGACCTTTTGACTCCAGTTCTCCTTTTCTAATTGAGAGTACCTGTATTTGTCTATCCATATTTGCTAGCCTATGCTGAAGAACGCCGAGTATAACGTTTTTGAAGCGGCACGCGGTTATCGTGTCCAAAATGTTTCTGGCAGCCCATATTTCCTCCCTAGCAGTAGACAGATGGTTTCTCGCATTGTTCATTGCGGTGCTAGTACAGTTACCGCTGAGTGTTTTTAGTGCAAGGCTTACATTCCCACTAGCGTATTCCAGGTGTTTTCTAGCCTCTTCAAGTACAGGTATCGTAGTCTCGTTCCTAAGATTCTCTTCTAGATGATCTATAGCCCTGTAGAGTACTCTTATAGTATTGCTATAAGCCAGAGCCATCCTCTTAAGCACTATGCAATGAGTACCTGACCGCGCAGACTCTGTCGCAATTAACTGGAATGCTTCTATGACGAGAGCGTTCGCGGTTTCATTGTCTTCTCCTCTAAGAGATGCAGCTTTATTGAGTAGGTCTATGACTTGCTGGCTTACAGTTATGTTTGACTCCTCTATTAACTGTAGGAGTACCTGTTCAGGATACACCTTATCGTCTTCTGCCTTTACAGATGCCGGTATGTTAACCAGTGTACTTGACATGGGGGACACGATGACTAGAACCAACAGGATTACAGGGACCATGTATTTTAGAGTAGTTCCCCTCGTCATGTCCTCTCACCTTATTGTTGTCCGTATTCTATGATTTACTGTTCGTTTTAGATAAGGATCCCACCGGAACACTTAGGGTTCCGCTGTGGTGGAACATGTGGAACAGGCATTCAAGAATCCTCCAGAAGCTTTCTACCCTTATTAGTGAGCCTTATATAGGCACGGCCAACGTCTTTTGAGGTTTCCACCAATCCCAGGCTCTCCATCTTCTTTATTCTTCTCCATACCACGGATTTGCTTAGCCCCGAGGCTCTGCTGAGACTGGAGACTGTGTGTTCCTCTTTAGATATAAGATCTAGCAAGAGCCTATCTCTCTCATCAAGAGACACTGAGTCTATTACTACTTCTATTCCCGTATCTTCTCCGCTACCGGGTTGCGGAGGTCTTCGCCGGCTTTTTGTGAACCAGTAAAGTGCTACAGCCGCGAGTAACGCCATAGTTATTAATAACGTATAGCTCCATTTGCCCGTGTATCCTGCTGTCCTAGTGGTAGTAGTTGCCGTGGCTCGCCCTGTTTGACTTGTTGTTCCGGTACCGGTTGGTGGTATCTGGTGTGTTGTTGTAGTGGATGGCGGTGAGGGTTGGGGTTTTTCTGTGATGGTGTAGTAAATTATGTAGCTTCCAGGTCTGCTGTAGCTAAGCGTTATTCTACTAGTGTTAACATATGCTTCTGGTGAATCGCTTGCATATCTGAGGCTCGCGTTGACGGGGAGGATTATCGTTGCTTTGCCTATAGGATTGATTCCTAACATGTAAAAGTCCCCGTAGGATTCTACTAGGAGTACATAGTTTACCGTTAAGCTGCTTGCTTCACCGCCTAGGACTATTGTTATATAGCCGTCTCCGACGAGTACAGGTAGAACGTTGTTGTCCTGGTCTATAGCGACTATACTCTCCTCTATAACGCCGGAGTCCTCGGGAATTGTAATATTAGTATAACCAGCTACGTCTTCTATGTTAACCGTGACATAAACCGTGGACCCCGTGCAGTTGTATGTATAGCTTATGGTGGGAGTACCGATATCGGCGGCTGTGGTTAGGGGTGTTAGGAGTAATAGGAAGGTTGCAATGGCTACAATAATAGTATATGGAGCAGGCTTCCTAGTAATTGTTGAACTCGATTTCAATACTACCATCATTATCTTGTCCCGGCAATTATATAATTGTTAGGAGGGTATAAACAAGTAACTCACGGGGTTCGCGGATTATGGGCCATGTATCGTCCATATACCGACATGCTTGCCCGAACTGTAAAGGACCTATAGATGACTGGAGGCTCGGCATGGGACTGCCCTGTGAACGTTGTCTCCCCGAGATACCGGAGGAGGCCACTAGGGAACGCGTGTATAAGGAGCTAGTTAAGAATGGGACGCTGAGGCGGGACTACCAGCTAATGCACAAGCAGTGGAGGCTGGCACGCAGGTTTGAATCATTCTTCAAGAAAGTAATAGGGGCAAACCCGTGGGGTGCACAGAGGACTTGGTCCCGCAGGCTGGCACGGGGCGACAGTTTCTCCATAATAGCTCCGACAGGAGTCGGTAAGACAACGTTCGGTCTTCTATATTCTCTATTCCTAGCCTGCAGAGGCCATGGGAGATCATATATAATCCTACCCACGACTCCGCTCGTTGTACAGGCTGTGAGGAAGCTTGAAGAATACATGGAGAAGGCTTCCTGCACTCCTCGAATAGCGTATTACCACTCCCGCCTCAAGAAACGGGAGAGGGAGGAAATGCTCTCCGCTATAGAGAAGGGGGAATTCGATATTCTTGTAACTACAGTTGCTTTTACCCGGTCAAAAACCGGGCTCGTAGAAGACAAACGGTTTAGATTAGTATTCGTTGACGATGTAGACGCGGTTATGAAGAGTGGGAAAAGCATATCCGCTATACTAAGGGTTACAGGTTTCCCCTTAGAGGCACAGGAGAAGGGGCTCGAATTATACTATCTAAAGAGGAGGATTGCATTCCTCTCCTCGCGGGGTATAAGCGCTGAGAAGATTGTGGAGCTTGAATCAAAGGCAGAGAAGCTGAATAGGGAGCTGGAGAAGTACAGGTCGAAGGCTGCAAGCCTCGTCGTGAGCAGCGCTACAGGGAGGCCTAGAGGAGTCAAGGCCAAGTTGTTCAAGGTGCTTCTAGGCTTCGAGGTGGGTGGTAGAGGAGACATAGGTGTTAGAAGGATAATAGACAGTTACCACGCGCCAGGTAGGTATAGTGATGATATAGTTGTGGATCTGGTGAAGAAGCTTGGGGGCGGGGGACTAGTCTTCGTTCCTGTGGATAAAGGCGTCGAGTACGCCGAGTCTCTTGCAGGGAAAATTAGGGATGCGGGGTTGAATGCAGAAGCTTTCCATTCTAAGAAGCCTATAAGCCTTCTGGAGGAGTTCGAAGAGGGTAAAATAGACGTCCTCGTAGGCGTGGCTAACTATTATGGAGTACTAGTTAGAGGAATAGACATGCCTTGGAGAGTTAAATACGCTGTCTTCGCTGGAGTACCTAGGATGAAGTTCGCTGCAAGAGTAGATGACCCCCACCCCCTCAGGATAATGAGGCTCCTAGGCATAGTGTCCGAGGTATTGGAGGGCGACTTGAGGGAGGAGGCCCTCAGGTATCTAGCTGCCCTCAGGAAGGTCACTAGGAGGCTGAGCCCGGCAGCGCTTCAACTCGTAGCCGAGAAGATCGCCAAGGGGGACGAGGGGCTGCCTGGTAGTGTGGAGAGAGTGGTGATGAGGGCCCTCAGCTTTCTAAGACAGGCCCTAGAGCTGAGGGATGTTAGGGAAAGGCTTAGAAGCAAAAGTGATATAGGGATAGTTGAGGAGGAGGGAGAACTGTATATCCTGGTCCCTGATCCCTACACTTATCTGCAGGCTAGCGGTAGAACGAGCAGGATGTACGCGGGAGGCATAACGCTAGGGCTCAGTATAGTCGTAGTAGATGACGAGAGGGTCTTTAGAGGCCTCGAGGCTAGGGTGCGTTATATAGCTGATGCTGAGTGGAAACCTCTTGAAGAGCTTGACCTTGAGGATATTAAGAAGAAGCTTGACATGGAGAGGGAGAAGCTGGTTAGAATAAGGAAGAAAGGGGCTAGTGAAGACCTTGTCAGGACTGCCCTCCTGATCGTTGAGAGCCCTAACAAGGCTAGAACTATAGCATCCTTCTTCGGCAGGCCCAGCATCAGGGAGCTTCCCAACGGTCTCAGAGCCTATGAGGTGTCTACGGGAGGATACATATTGTCCATAGCGGCTAGCGGTGGACACGTATATGATTTAATAGTGGATAACAAGGTGGAGGGGGATCTACCGAGATACGTTAAACCTGCAGACGTTGTCCATGGCGTCGTAAGGGACGAGGAGGGGGCCTTCATACCTGTCTATACTACTATAAAACGCTGTATAAGAACTGGAAGGCAGACAACACTAGAGAACCCTGAGTGCAAAGACAGGAACGGGGTACCGGATAGGGTAAGGGATTCTTCCACAGTTATAGGGGATCTTAGGAGGCTTGCATGGGAGGTAGACCTGGTGCTCTTAGGCACTGACCCTGACACTGAGGGTGAGAAGATAAGCAAGGATCTATACCTGTTGTTGAAGCCTTACAGCCAGAGTATAGCAAGGCTTGAATTCCATGAAGTCACAAAGAAGGCGATACTGGAGGCGCTTTCCTCTCTTAGGAATATAGATGGAAACCTGGTAGATGCGCAGACAGTGAGGAGAATAGAAGACAGGTGGATCGGTTTTACACTTAGTCCCCTCCTATGGTACGACTTCTGGCCTAGCTATTGTAAGGAACTTCTTAATAGGGAAGGGGGTGGAAGAGAGGAAGTTGATATAAGGCTATGCCGCGAGTATAAGTTTTACACGAATCTCAGCGCTGGAAGAGTTCAAACCCCCACTCTCGGATGGATAATTGAGAGGACTAGAGAACATAAATCCAGTATAACTCTCAGGCATACACTCGTGTTGGGTGAGAGGAATTACGTTCTAAGACTCTATGAGGACGAGCTCCCTGAGCATGTGGTGGAAACCGTCAGGGAGATTAGTGAAGGGTCTACCGTATTAGTGGAGCTTGCATCAGAGAACGAGGAAACACTGAATCCGCCGCCTCCGTTTACTACTGACGAGCTTATATCTGAGGCGTCTCGAAGGCTCCGTATGAATGCGTCACAGGCTATGAGAATAGCGCAGAACCTTTTCGAGCTGGGTTTGATCACGTACCACAGGACGGATAGTCACCGTGTAAGCGAGAGGGGTAGACAGGTTGCTAGGGACTATCTAAGAGAGGTTTACGGCGACAAGTATGTGGAGTACTATCATCCTAGAACCTGGGGGGAGGGGGGTGCACACGAGGCTATAAGGCCTACCCGCCCTATCGATGCTGAGAGGCTGAGGGAACTAGTAGAGGAGGGTTATATAGAGCTTGCATCAGAGTTGACGAGGGATCATTACAGGCTGTATGACTTGATTTTCAGGAGGTTCATAGCTAGCCAGATGAAGCCTGCTAGGGTGTTATATAGAGCCTACAGGTTCAAGTTCAAGGACACGGTGATAGCTGAGGAGCGCGTGCCTTTCAAGGCCTTAGACCCCGGCTTCCTGGAGGTCTATAGTGAACTGAGAATCACGGATAAACTATATCCCGGAGGGATCCCCGTTACAGAGGTGTCGAGAGACAGGGTTAGCCATGTCCCCTTGTTCACTGATGGTGACGTGGTAAGACTTATGAGGGAGAAGGGTATAGGCAGGCCGAGCACGTATGCTAAGATACTGGACACTATAAAGAGGAGGAGGTATGTTTACGTGATAAAACAGACAGGCCAACTAGTCTCTACGAGGAGAGGCGAGCAAGTTTACAAGTATCTGATAGAGAATTTCGAGGAACTAGTTTCAGAGGAGAGGACTAGAATAGTCGAAGAGAAGATGGACAAAATAGAGAAGGGGGAGGCCGAGAGGGATCAAGTGTTAGGAGAGCTCTACTGGGAGGTTAAACCGCTAGTGGAGCAGGTGAAGAAGAGAATACCCTCAAGTTTGATTGCCCAGAGCGGGCCCGTGGAAAACTAATGAAATATATAATGTAGCCGTGAAAATTAAATGAGTAGCTAAGTGGTGGAGTTAAAGGTTGGCTATGGTTAAACGGGAAGAGGAGAGGGATTATCTTAGAATAGCTATAATACATGGAAGGATAAGGTATCAGGCTAAAAGGCAGAATATGCATAAACTATCAGCGATAATAGCCGATGTTATGTCTAGGGAAGATGAGATACCTGATCTACTGGTTCTACCCCCGTATCCTCTCACTGGCCCCCTGATAGGGTACAACAACTACGAGAGAACGATGAGGTATATAAAAAGCAACGCGGAAAGAGTAAACGAGAAAGGCTATACTGTCCAGTTCATAAGGCAGAGAATGACCCCCTACTATACCAGCGTATTAGCGGGGCCTATCATAGAGAGGGCTGGGCCCAAACTATTCAACACCATGCTCCTCGTAGACCAGGACCACGTCACCGTCCACCGTTATAGAAAGATATCGGTGTCGAGTCTGGAGGCAGAGTATAAGGTGAATCCCGGTAAGGTCCCGGGGGTATTCATTATACCTGGAATGAATACTCTCGAGAGGAGAATAGGTGTCTTCATAGAGAACGACATAATGCATGGGGAAATATTCAGGATGCTGAGCATCTTGAACTCGTGGGTTATAATAGGTGCAGTCATGCCTACACCTTATCTTAAACCATTGACAGTCAACGATGAAAAGGAGGGTGTCTACACCGTCAACACTAGTCTCCTCGAGTCGCTGGCTGCTGTGAGGGCTATGGAGAGCAAGGTGCCTGTCATAGTTGTCGGCGCTATACTCGAGAACGTGCATGGGGAACTAATGTCGATAGCACCCACTATAATAGCGGATCCCGATATGGGAATAGTGAAGGTGCAGCAGGAGGAGGATGTTCTAAGGTTGGATGTAGCGCCTCCAGAGCATGATGGGCCCTGCGACGTGGAGTGTAAGAACATTATACAGGTTGCTCAGAAGTATTATAGACAAAGGTTTTAAACGATAATAAAAAAAGTAAAGTAAAAGTCTCTAAGAGGATACAGGACCTATTACCTCTTTTCCTACAATCTTGTTTATACGTTCAACCTCTTCGTCAACCATCTTCTGTATTTGCTGAATCTCTTCTTCGGTTAGATGCCTGAACCTGCCTTGGAGCTTAAGGTATTCCTTGACCGGTTTCCTCTTCTTTACCGGCATAGTTACTTTGTAGACCCCGTGATCTATCTCGTACAGCACCCATATACCAGTCTCGGTTGCTAGTCGTGAGATTGTTATACCAAGCCTTGGATCGAAGCGCCAGCCAGTAGTGCACGGCATTATTACATGGACGAAGCTGGGGCCTTCCTCGAGGGCGTCAAGCCCCTTCTTAAACTTGTTTATCATGTCCAAGGGATATGCGGGGTTAGCAGTGGCAACGTAGGGTACTCTATGAGCGGCTACTATTGCTGCTATATCCTTCTTAGGCCTCCACTCGCCTCTCCACACAGTACCTGCTGGAGTAGTAGTGGTCCAAGCACCGTAGGGGGTTGCCCCGCTTCTCTGTATACCCGTGTTC
Source organism: uncultured Desulfurococcales archaeon (assembly GCA_964451715.1). Lineage (GTDB taxonomy): Archaea > Thermoproteota > Thermoprotei_A > Sulfolobales > Acidilobaceae > Tiamatella. The sequence continues at coordinate 8,812 of CAYVIZ010000011.1, forward strand.
ATGTAGGCCTCGTTGTCGTATACTACATACATAACCCGGTGTCCACGCTCAAGCATGCCGGATAAGGCTTGGAAGCCTATGTCGAATGTGCCGCCGTCTCCTCCTAGAGCTATCACCTTGTAATCATCGTCTATTACGCCCTTCTTCTTCAGCATTTTTATAGCGGACTCGACCCCGCTCGCCACCGCGGCGGCGTTCTCGAATGCTACGTGTATCCAGGGCACGTTCCAGCTGGTGTACGGGTAGGGTGTTGTTGATACTTCTACACAGCCGGTAGCGTTGACGACTATAGTATTCGGACCCGCCACTTTCATTAGGTGTCTAACTATGACGCCGGCTGTGCATCCTGCGCAGAGCCTATGACCGCTTACTAGTCCCTCCCAGCGCGGCAGCTGGAAGAGTGTCTTATAAAGTTCCCCCTTCGGGAGAGACTCTACCTGTCCAGCCATTACTTTCTCACCCCATAGAATATGGTTTCCTCGGGTAGAGCCTTGCGGCTCTCTATTGCAAGCTTGTACATGTATAACGCATCATCGTCCTTGAATGTCCTCTGCCCTATCCCGGCTACCACGCTAACCACTCTAGTGTCGATGCCTCTTGAATGATATAGGCTGTTTATCTCGTTGGCCAACGGGCCCTGAACCGGTGCTCCATAGCTTATAGCCCTATCTATAACCAATACAGTATCAACTCCCGCTGTAGCCTTAACGAACTCCTCCACAGGGAAGGGACGATATACTCTGAGCCTGAGAAGGCCTACCTTTAGACCCTTCTCCCGGGCTTCGCCGAGCAAGTACTTGAGAGTAGTGGCATAGCTCGTAGTGGCGACTACTATTGCATCGGCGTCGTCACAGTGTAGACACTCCATTAAACCATAGCTCCTGCCGAAGTACTCCCCGAAGACACGGTCGGCCTCCCTCAGCTTTCCTAGCGCAGTCTTCATAGCCTCCACCTGCTGGTACTTGAACTCGTAGTACCAGTTAGGGTCTGTTATGGTCCCAATAGTCAGGGGCTTCTCGGGGTCAAGTTTGAACGGATAATCCCTCTTAGGGGCATACTCCAAGACCTTGCTGGAATCCTCGGTGACCACAGGCTCCATTGTATGGCTCATCAGATAACCATCGTAGACCACCATCACAGGTAGAAGAACATCGGGATCCTCGGCCACCTTGAACGCCTGGATAACAGTATCGTAGGCCTCCTGGGCAGAGCTCACGAATACTATGATCCAACCGGAGTCCCGGGCATTCATAACGTCGCTGTGATCGTTCCAGATACTTATAGGCGCGCTCAACGCCCTCGTGGCAACACTCATAACCACAGGTACTCTTGAACCACTCGCTATGTGAAGTATTTCATGCATCAAGGCAAGCCCCTGGCTTGCTGTGGCGGTGAAGCTTCTAGCCCCCGCTGCCGCCGCTCCTATCGCGGCACTCAACGCTGAGTGCTCGCTCTCTACATGTATCATCTCAGCGTTGAGCTCCCCGTTTGCTATGAACTCTGCTATCTTCTCCACTACAGTAGTCTGTGGCGTTATAGGGTAGGCCGAGACTACGTCGACGTCTAGGTCTCTGGCCGCGCTTGCTATTGCAGTGTTCGTACTCATCGGTTTAGGCTTCTTTAAAGATCTCCCCGACTCTATTGTAGTTAAAGCCATTCCCCTTTCACCTCTCCTCCTCTACGGGCTCGGGAATCATGTCAATCGCGTTTACCGGACACTCCTGTGCACATATGCCGCATCCCTTACAATAGTTATAGTCTACAATGTACATTATCTTGTACTTGCGGCCTTTCTGGGTGGTGTACTCCTCGTCTATCTCCCGTATAGCGTTGTCGGGACAGTAGACCCAGCATAGCCTGCACCTGACGCATTTCTCCTGGTTTATAACGGGCCTTTCAACCCTCCAGTCTCCGGTGTAGTATTTAAGACTGGTGGCCGGCTCAGGGATTATGCCCCCGGGAGGAAGCTCGTTGTACTTGGGTAAATCACTCATGAAGCGAGCACCTCTTCCTTCACCATACTTACAACGGTTTCCTTATAAGCTCTGCGTATAAGCTCTCTGTTGAGCTCACCTATCTTGCCGGGGAACTTCTCCATGATGGCTTTCTCCACGTTCTCCAGCGAGACCACCCCCGTCGTCTTGACCAAGGCTCCCAGCATGGCCGTGTTAACTATAGGCCTCTTGAGCACCTCCATTGCAAGCTTTGTAGCATCTATAACGCCTATTTTGACTCCGGGCTTCACCTTTAGTATTCTAGCAGTCTTCTCCGGCGGGAGAGGGGTATTAGCTACAACGACCCCGTTAGGCTTTAGTCCTTCCATGTATTCTGGATGCATGAGGCTCGGGTCTAGTATTACTATTATGTCAGGCCTTGTAACAGGCGTACGCGGTATCACCGGATCGTCGCTTATTCTAGTATATGCTCTCACAGGAGCGCCTCTCCTCTCCGCGCCGAACTCTGGGAAGGCGAGTGCGTATCTACCGTCTAGTATTGCGGCTGCAGAGACGGCCTCGGACGCCGTGACTGCTCCTTGGCCGCCTCTGCCATGCCATCTTATTTCTATCATCATTATTGTTTCACCCTATTTGAGTAATCCGGGGTTAATTTGCATATACTAAATGGTTCTCTCAAGTTTCTACCTGGACCTCCATGTTATAAAACAGTTTCCCTCTAACGGGGCCTTTATTCGGGAAGGGTTAGATTATAGTCGTTACGAGATTCGACGCAATGTTTTATACTTTTTTATAGGAAAATAAGGTAACAAGGTGCATGAAGTGGAGGACGGCGGAGAAAAGAAGGCGTGGGCTGTAAGGGTTAACAGCCTAAACGATCTAGCCCGTATAGCGGCTTCAATAGTTTTAACCCGGAACCCAATGTATGTTATACGCTTCAGATACGAGGGCCTCGTCGTGTATTCCATGATGAGCATCATACGCGATTACTACAACTATTATGGTGTACCACTGGTATACTATTATACAGAGAATGACGACGGTGACAAGCATAGACGCCGCTATATAATGGTTAAAGTAGACGAGAACGGGGAGGAGACCCTTTTATCCGACAGGATACAGCACGGCTATGCTGTGATACCTGTGATGGATTTAGCCGAGCCTCCTCCCTTCTTCCCCCTAGAGGTTCTACGAGGGGAGCGTTATGAGCCTTAGAGTTCTACGTGAAAGGGTGGGCGAGAACGAGTTAGAGGAGCTTCTGAGGCTCCTCAAGTTCCTAGGAGTATCAACTACAGAGTCCCGCGTATACTTGTTCCTACTCGTATACGGTCCTATGACGGTTAGAGAGATAAGCGAACGGATGAACGCCGCTCAGTCGAAGATCTACACTGCCGTTGAGAGCCTTGAGAAGAGGAACTGGGTGTATAAAGGTACTGGTAGACCAGCCAAGATACACCCCACGAGTGTGAGCGAGGTCTGGAGGTATATAAAAGACAGGCTGAACCGCATGATGGAAAACATTGAGACGAAGGTTGTCCCGGCTCTTCAAAGCCTAGAGGCGGGGCGGGGCAACTACTATAGGGTTACAGTCATAGCCGAACCCCAGATAGAGCAGGTGGCCAAGAAGATAGTCTTCGAGGACTCGAAGGAGGTCAAGGTGGCCATAGGGAATACGCGTATATTAACGCCGGGTCTCATGGAAGCGCTAATATACGCGGCGAGGTGGAAGACGCTTAAAGCAATACTTCCCCCCGCATTGAAGGAGGAGGGCAGGACTCTTGAGAATCTCGGTGCACAGGTTAAGTATAAACAGGTATTCGGAGGAGGAGTAATAGGGGAGGAGATACTCTTGATAGTTAATATGGGCGACGAGATCACCGGTGTCTGGAGCGATCATGCATTCTTCAAGAACCTGGCTGACATATATTTTGAGAGGCTGTGGAGCGACAACGAGTAAACCTCGGTTTTACCGTCAGTAAACAGTATATAAGAGTTAGACCGGTAATCACAGAATCCTACCATTCTAATATTTCACAGGCAATAATTAGTGGTATGGTGACAACCGCTATGAAGCTCATAACAGTCAAGATGCCCGAAATCTACGTAGACGGTATAGACGAGCTCGTGAAGAATGGGAGGTATAGCAGTAGGAGCGAAGTCATAAGGACAGCCATAAGAGAACTCCTTAAACAGGAGCTGTGGGGCGGGATGGGTGCCTATATGGCTATGGCCGCGTTTAAACCCGATAATCTAGTGGAGATGGAGCTGCCTGGATAGCCTCCTAGGCTTTATTATGAGGAAACCAGGCGTTCTCAGGTAAGGCCATGCTCTGGGGTTAGCCTACTATTATTCTATCTAACCCTCCTCGACTAGAGCCGCCTGATCTTTTCCACTATAAGCCTGTAGAGCGGGTCGTCCTCGTAGAGCTCGATGTAACTCATGGGGGGATTCCATCCGGGAATTATGTTCCTAACCTCGTCTAGGCTTACCGGTCTACGATACAAAATGGGATTCATGACTTCCAATGCTAGAGCCTTTTTTGCCCCTCTTATATAGTTGTAGGCATCCCTGCTTATACCGCTCCCTGGATATGATACCCTGTTCCAGATGCTTGGCGGGGAATCCTCTATAACCCGGTGCACAGTAAACTCTCCTACGATACTTCTCGTGTCTCCGCTACTGTAAACGATGACTGTGGATCGTGGAGGGATCCTCGGCCCTCTAAGCCTTCTGAGCTCGTATTTCTTCTTGCCCGAGAAAATGGCTTCGGCGTACTTTGGCCGTATGCTCATGAGAAAAACGCGGTTACTGCTCATTAAAGCTCCCTTGTCACGACCGCGTATATCTTCTCAGGGTATACCTTGTAGAGCTTGCCGGCGATAACGGCTCTTATATCCCTGACCTCGTGTTCAAGCAGCTCTATGGTGGCGGCAACGAGTCCTGCGTGGAACGGGTATCCAGCGAACATTGAGAGCGATTTTTTATGGCTTAGTTTTAGGTATCTCGACCTAGCGTTCTTGAGTGCCTCCATGTAGTTCCTGCCTTCAAATAAGGCGAACTTCCTCTTGAGCTCGGAGAAAAGCTGCTCCGGGTCGTTGCCGCTATTCTCGTATACCTGTCTTATATCGCTCCAGTTGAACCCGCACACGTTTATCCCTTCATATACTAGGTTCAAAGTCTCAACGGGGATCCCTATACGGGAAGAGTATATGAGGCCAGAGACCAGGGTGTATATTACTCCCGGGCATACTACTTGCTCTACACCATTCCTGCTCTCCCTGTCTAGACTGCTAAGAGCGTCTTGCAGCATGTACGCCTTGACCAGCGGGTAGAATAGATCGTAGATGCCGGGGTCGCCTGTCTTCTGATAAGCGTCTATAGCCTTCTCGACAAGCTTCCTGGCTTGTATGGTTCTTATCTTCGAGGCAAGCTGTTTCGGGTTCTCAGCAGCCTCCTCGTCAAGCCCGTAGAGAGGGGTCTCGGGTATATCGATTGTCGCAAGTGACCCCAGGTCCAGCGAGGCTCCCAGGGTGGACCTCTTTATAAGGCTTAGAACGTCCGCTACCACGTATGTGCATAGATACGACTTCACCAGCCGGTCCGCTGGCTCGGGAGTTATCTTGGAGAGTTTCACTATGTTCTTAGCCACTATAGTGTTGAGAGTCTTCTCTATCTCTCTTAGGCCTCCCTCTATCTTTTCCCCTTTAAGCAGCTTCAACTCCGAGACGTCTCTTACCGCCTCTTCGAATGTTTCAAGGAGGCTCAAGCTCCTTATATCGTCGGTTTTGGCCAACTTCTCCTTGGCTATCCTGAGCTTCGGGAGTACCTTAGCGTATCCCGCCTTGCTCAAGCGACGGCACCCCTAATCATCTCCAAGGCAGTGTTGACCGCCTCTTCAAACCTTGCCTGAGCGTTTTCCTCTACACGCTTCACCTCATCCTTGATGCGCTGCTCATATACCTCCCTCAGCCTGGACAGCTCCTTCTCTAGCTCACTGTTTATCTTGTCCCGGGCCATCTTATAGGCGGTCTCGGCCTCGTTTCTAATCTCTACTACAAGCTCCTCTGCCAAGACTAGGAGGTCGTTAGCTATACTCTCCAACTCCTCTCTAGCGGAATCCAGGCCGGCTTCAAAGTCGAGTAGAGCCTTACCCAGCTTCTCTACGGCGTTGGAACCCATCTGTAACCCTCCCTCATAGCTGCTTGGAATACCATGAGAAGATGAGGGTGTCACTAGGTAAGTTAAATAATTAGCCCTCCAGGAGGAGCCTGACCCTGTTAACCAACTCGGGGAGGATTACCTCGACACGGCCTCTTATCACCGTGTCGGCTATACTGTCCAGAGGGGTCTCTGCAAGATTTATTATCGCGACATAAGCCCCTGACTCGTGGGCTATTAATGGGAGGCTGGCTGCAGGCTGTACGACAAGACTTGACCCTATACTCATGAAAACCCTGCATCTCTGAGCAAGGCTGAGGGCAGTCATGAACTCCCTGTGTGGTAGGGCTTCGCCGAAGAATACCACGTCAGGCTTCAATAGGCCTCCGCACTTGGGGCATAGGGGGGCCCTGCCCTCGGATACCTTGGCTAGAGCCTCGTCTATCGGATACTTGGAACCACATGACATGCAGACTGCTCTATACGCGTTTCCATGTAGCTCTATAACCTTTCTGCTACCAGCCTTCTGGTGGAGACCATCGATGTTCTGGGTTATAACGGCCTCCAGTAGACCCATTTCCTCCAGCTGTGCAAGGGCGATGTGCGCAGGGTTAGGCTCCTTGCCTCTCATCTCCCTGACTAGCTCGGCATAGTTGATCCATGTGATATCTGGCCTCGTGTGGAATGTGGATATATCGAAGATGGAGGGGTCTATCCTGCTCCATAAACCACCAGGGCTTCTGAAGTCCGGTATTCCGCTGGGAGTGCTTATACCTGCCCCTGTTAACGCGGCGCTGCATCCCCCAGCGGATACTATGTGCTCCGCTAATTCCTCGACGAGTTTACTCTCGTAGTTCTTCGAGGAGCTCATCGAGAACCTTCTCCGCCGTCTCTCGTGTAGTCTGCTCTGCCTCACCCAGTATATCATACCACGTCAGGCTTCAATAGGCCTCCGCACTTGGGGCATAGGGGGGCCCTGCCCTCGGATACCTTGGCTAGAGCCTCGTCTATCGGATACTTGGAACCACATGACATGCAGACTGCTCTATACGCGTTTCCATGTAGCTCTATAACCTTTCTGCTACCAGCCTTCTGGTGGAGACCATCGATGTTCTGGGTTATAACGGCCTCCAGTAGACCCATTTCCTCCAGCTGTGCAAGGGCGATGTGCGCAGGGTTAGGCTCCTTGCCTCTCATCTCCCTGACTAGCTCGGCATAGTTGATCCATGTGATATCTGGCCTCGTGTGGAATGTGGATATATCGAAGATGGAGGGGTCTATCCTGCTCCATAAACCACCAGGGCTTCTGAAGTCCGGTATTCCGCTGGGAGTGCTTATACCTGCCCCTGTTAACGCGGCGCTGCATCCCCCAGCGGATACTATGTGCTCCGCTAATTCCTCGACGAGTTTACTCTCGTAGTTCTTCGAGGAGCTCATCGAGAACCTTCTCCGCCGTCTCTCGTGTAGTCTGCTCTGCCTCACCCAGTATATCGTTGAGACTGCTCCTGACGGCCTCGTCCAGGTCTTCCTCAACGTCTATGATAGCCCTTTTCACAAGTAAGGGCTGAGGCTCTACTATGACGCCCTTGACTATGGCCTCCCCGTCAACGCTCTCAACAAGAAATGCTCCAACCCTTTTATCGCCAAGCCTAACCTCGTATACGACGTCGTCTAGGGGGGTCACACCTATCCTCTCTACCGTATATTGGGGCGCCTCGCTGAGCTCCTCTACATGCTCCAGAGACTCGCCAAGGGCCTTGCTTATAACCTCCTCGGGGACTCTCTTGAAAACCTCTAGTCTAAGCGTGTCCCATATCCATTTAATGGCTCCTTTATCCAGTTCATAGTCTATCCTGACCCTGACAACGTCTCCCTTATCGGTCCCCAAGCGGTCTACTAGTATGTGGAACAGCACCCTGTTAAGCTCTGCTGCCGCTCTCGCCACTTCTCTATTCTCTATCTCCCCCTTCTTCAAAGCTTCTCTGAGCTGGGCGAATAATACCTTCCTTATTTTATCCGCGTATGCTCCCGCTATAACGAGTCCGGTGCTCAGGGTTTGGGGCATACTTTACTCACCCCTCGATAATTTATTTGGATATATAGGGTGCGGTATAATATATTCTTAGCAGCAGGGACGCATAAGGGCTTGACGACTGAGGGTAAGGTAATATATATCGTGGGAGAAGGTGTAGGAGATGCCGGCTAACCTGCCGCCCGAGGCAAAGGCGAAGTATGCTAAGTACCTAGATGCCAGGACAACCGAAGAAAAGATCCATGCCCTAGAGGAGTTTATATCAGCGGTCCCCAAGCATAAGGGCACCGAGAACCTTATGCTCTGGGCTAAGAAGAAGCTGGCCCAGCTCAGGCAGGAGCTGGAGGAAGAGAAGCGTAGGCGGAAGGCGGGCGGTGGCGGTATAAGCTACATGGTGCAAAAAGCGGGGGCGGCCCAAGTAGCTGTACTGGGTCCTCCCAACAGCGGTAAGAGTACACTAGTATCAAGCCTGACAGGGGCGAAAACCGTGGTGGCTGATTACCCGTTCGCCACACGGCTACCCGTCCCGGGCATGTTGAGGTATGAGGATATCCAGATACAGTTAGTCGATACTCCTAGCCTCATGATGGACGCGCCCGAGAGTAGCTGGAATAGTAGGGTTATAGGGCTAGCGAGGAATGCCGACGCATTAATACTAATGTTCTCCCTGGACGAGCCGCTCCTCTTTGACACTGTGAGAAGAGTTATACGTATACTCGAGGAGAAGGGTATAGAGGTGGCGAAGGGTCGTGGCTATGTTTACATAGAGAGAACCCGTGGGACTGGCGAGATAAAGCTATATATCAACGGTAGACTGGACGGGTTCACGGAGGACCAGCTTAGGAGGCTGCTCCAGGAGTATAGAATATACACTGCTAACGTCTACATAGAAGGCGTGGTAACCCTTGACGATGTGGAAAAAGCAGTGTTTACAAGGACGATGTACAAGCCCACGATCGTCCTATTGAACAAGGCCGATAGGAGTCTTTATAGTAGACGCGACCTTATGAAGCTTAAGAACGTGCTGCCAGATAATCTGCCGGTCCTGGTCGGGATTGCATCCACGGGAAGAGGCTATGAGGATCTGGGGCGCATCCTCTTCGAGAAACTGGATCTAATACGTGTGTACACCAAGGAGCCCAATGGGGAGAAGGCCTCCCAGCCCCTAGTACTGCGTAGAGGGGCTACGGTGCTTGACGTTGCAAAGAGTATTCATAGCAGGCTTGTTAAGAACTTTAAGTACGCGAGAATATGGGGGCCGAGCGCTAATTATCCCGGTGAAAGGAAGGGGCTCGATCACATGGTAGAGGATGGGGATATAGTTGAGATACACGCCTAAAGAGGCGTTACTTGGAGAGGTACTCTTCAACGTGCTTGGCTACTTCAACGCCGCTCTTCAACGCTGGCCCTATTAGGCTAGGACCGTGCTTTACGTCTCCAGCAGCAAAGACTCCCTCCCTTGTGGTCATGAATTTCTCGTCGACAGCTATGGTTCCGTCTTCGTTGACCTTTATGCCGCAGCAGTCGTCTTTAACGGGTGGCGTGGGGAGTACTCCGACAGCCTTCAGGACGTAGTCAAACTCCTCCTCGAACTCGCTTCCAGGTATCGGTCTGGGCTTGGGTCTCTTGGCTCCAGGCGTTTCTACGAGCTCCATCCTGACGAACTTGACTATCTTCTTGTCCCCCTCTCTCCTAAACTGTACAGGCAGCGTGAGCTCCCAGTACTTGGCGCCGTGCAATATCAGGTTATCTATTTCTCTGGCACCCATAGGCGCGTATTCCTTACTCCTCCTATAGCTGAGAACCACTTCCTTTACATTATCCTTTATCTTGGGGTAGGTTAACGGTATGAGGACGCTGTCTGCAGCGGTTAAGCCTCCTCCAACCACGAGTATCCTACCCTCCAAGGGGGGCACAGTGTCCCAGCTCTTGTAACCGTATTCGGCCATGTGGACCGCTACTATCCACTCTACAGCAGGGTAGACCCAGTCAGCGTTCTCCCTCTCTCCCTCAGTACCCATTTCCCTTGTCTTCCAGGTGCCTGTAGCTATTATCGTGGCGTCATACTCCTTTATGATGTCCTCCAAGTGTATCTTCTCCTTCGGATCTATAACCTGGTCCATGAGGCCCAGGTCTCCCACCATGTCTACCTTTGTGTTAAGCACGAACTTTACTCCCGCATCAGCTAGCTCTTTTATACCCTTTCTCACCGGCTCTTTGGGGATCCTGGTTATGGGTATGCCGAAGAGTATCATGCCTCCAGGCTCTGGGTTCTGATCGTAGACAACCACGTCGTGTCCCTTACATCTTAGTATACCGGCTGCTCCGAGGCCGGCGGGCCCTGCTCCTATTATGGCTATCTTCTTCCCTGTGGAGGGAGGTATAGCGTCTGGCTTGCATCTGAGGAACTTCATGTTTACCACACTCCAACTACACTGCTTCGATTCGCCTCTATGCATTTATCCTCATATATAAATCCTAGCCTCCTAAAGGCCCTGAGCAGTGTTCGTCTGATTTATATTTAAGTTAGGCGTAAAGATAGAATACCCGGTGCCTACAGGTTGGAGGACAAGGTTTTCAAGCCTGAACATATAACGGGTATCACACTAGTAAGCGATCCCCGCGTCAACCCTTCTGAATGCCGCGTCGCATATGTGCAGGGGAGGATGGATCCCGGGTCTAACAAGTATGTTTATAGTATATGGAGCACTTCACCAGAAGGTAAACCCGAGCCCCTAACCAGGGGGCCCAGTGATACCTGTCCCAAGTGGAGTCCCAGTGGGAGGCTACTGGCGTTCACATCGAAGAGAGACAAAGACTCGAGAGGCTCTGAGCTCTGGGTGATAGGGTCAAGAGAGCCTTGGATGGTGTATAAGGCTGAGGCCGGCATAATGGACTACGAGTGGCTGGGAGAGGAGAGAATGATTATACTATCGGGCCACGGCAAGCCTAACGATCATGTCCACATTATAGACCATCTACCCGTATGGGTTAACGGTGAGGGTTTCATATACTATGTGAAGCAGAAGCTTGACCTAGTCGAACTCGGCGGAGAGCCGGAGACTATCATTGAGGCCGGCGGCGACAGATGGGTGAACGACATAGCCGTAAGCCCAGACGGGAGATACGTGTTCTACACCTTATCGACACGAGAGCTGGAGCCCTTCGTTTCCGAGATTCACCTCTACGACTTGATGGAGAGTAGAGACGTAAAACTCTCGGAGGAATATATAGTATGGAGTATAGGATGGACCGATAAAAGCGGGGTCGCCTGGTTTATCGGTAAAGACCTTGAATACGCGAAGAAGAAAGGAGTATCCATAGCCCACTCCAGGCTTTATACATTCAATATCGGAGGAGAGTTCACCTGCTTAACATGCGGCTATCCATACAATATATCGAACAGCGTGAACAGCGATGCAAGAGGGCCTAGATGCGGTAAGCCCGTGGAGTGGAGCAGAGGCACCGCTTACTTCTACCTCGCAGTGAAGGGGAGAGTGTTCCTCGCCAAGATGAAGCCCGGCGATACAGCGCCTGTTCTAATGTATGAGCTCGAGAAGGGCAGTGTAGACGGGTTCTCGATAGGGAGGGAGTGCATATACTATACTCTGATGACGCATCGTAGCCCCGCAGAGCTCTACTGCTATAATCCCAGGACAGGGGTTAGTAAGAGGCTTACAAGGCATAACGAAGCCTTCCTCAGGAAAGTCTGGCTGGGCACTCATGAGCACTTCACGGTAAAGGCGAGTGACGGAGAGATCATAGATGCATGGATCATGAAGCCGCGTATTATGCCTGCAGATGGAAAGGCTCCTGCTGTACTGTATATACACGGAGGCCCTAAGACGATGTTCGGGGAAGGCTTCATGATGGACTTCCACATACTGGCATCCCACGGGTTCGCGGTTATTTATAGTAACCCACGCGGGAGTGACGGATACACGGAAGACTTCGCGGATATAAAAGGAGACTATGGGGGAAGGGATTATGCTGACCTTATGGAGGTACTTGAATCCGCCCTGGAAAGATACGAGTGGATAGACCCTAGATCCCTAGGCGTGACAGGGGGTAGCTACGGCGGCTTTATGACTAACTGGATAGTAACGAGGACAGACAAGTTCAAAGCCGCTGTAACACAGAGGAGCTGTAGCGACTGGATAAGCGATTTCGGCACCACCGACATAGGATGGTATTTTACCAGAGAAGCGTTGATGGAGCGTTACGATGCAGCTACCCCCTGGGAGGAGCCTGGGAAGTACATGGAGAAAAGCCCTCTCTGGGGCGTGGGAAACGCGGCTACACCATTGCTTATAATACACAGCTTGGAGGACTACAGGTGTCATGTGGGGCAGGCTATAGAGCTCTTCACGGCTTACAAGCTGAGGGGTTTAGATGTGAGGCTGGCATTGTTCCCCGGCGAGAACCATGACCTCTCTAGGACAGGGAAGCCTAAAGCTAGGATAGAGCGTGTAAAGCTTATTGTTGACTGGTTCGACAGGTACCTGAAGAACAAGCGGTGACGCCGGCTTGCTCGCCGTTGAGTCCCTCTCTAAAAGCTATGGCATGGTAAAGGCTGTAGACGAAGTAACCTTCCACGTCGATGAAGGAGAAGTACACGGGCTGGTAGGCCCTAATGGGGCCGGGAAAACCACTACTATGAAAAGCATCGTGGGACTCGTTATACCCGACTCTGGTAGAATAACGCTGGATGGTATAGACCTGCTTAAGGAGAGGTGGGAGAAGAGGGTATCAATTGGATTTGTGCCTGAAGCTTTGAACATGCCTTCCTGGATAAGTGTGAGAGAACTCTTGTACACTATGGCTAGAATAGAGGGGCATAATAGGAGGGATTCGAATGATATGGCTGAAAATGCTCTGAAGACGTTTGATCTATCCGAGCTGGCTGAAAAACGTGTAAAACAGCTCAGCAAAGGCCAGAAGAAGCGGGTGCTTATAGCACAGACTTTCCTTTCTCCTAAGAAACTATACCTGCTAGATGAGCCTTTAACAGGGCTCGACCCAGAGTGGGTTGCACGGTTTAGAAGCCTCATAAGGAAGACCACAAGGGAGGGAGGCCACGTGGTTGTTTCCAGCCATCTTCTAAGGGAGCTTGAAGCTGTGGTTGACAAGGTTACAGTGATAAACTACGGGAGAGTGTTATTCAGTGGAACCTTAAGAGAGCTAGCCAGGGTGACAGGCTACGATTTCATCAAGGTGACCATAGAGGTTGACGATAGTAAGCGGGCTCTAGAGGTCTTAAGGAGTCTCGGCTATGATGCAGGCTTGGGAGGATGTAGGAACTGCTTGGAGGCAAAGCTACATTCCCGCGATGAGATACCCGGGCTCGTCAAAGTCCTCGTTGAGGAGGAGTTTAACGTGTATAATGTAAGCCAGGCTGATGTAAGCCTTGAAGAAGCCTACTTATCGCTTATAAGAGGCGGTCACGGGTGAATAGGGCCGGTATCACGGGTCTCCTAGAGTATGAGTTGAAAAGGCTGCATTCTAAGAAGAGTTTCTATCTCCTACTCATAGTAGCGGTATCCCCCGTGTTTGCCACAGGGTTAATAAGATATCTAGGCTACAACGGGAGCGTGGGGGGCTTATTCTGGTTACAACTGTTCGGAGTACAGGTAGGCGGCTCCCTAACAGGATTATTGGCCTCCTCGGCTGGGGTGGCTTCTCTTATATGGATTCTTGGCCCCCTCTTCGGAGGTGACCTGGTTGCCGCGGATCTAAGGGATGAAAGCATATACCTAGTTCTCTCGAGGCCTCTAAAACGTGCAGGCTACCTTGTAGGTAAGATCCTAGCATTAAGCCTTTTCCTCGCGGCAATGTATACCTCATCCCTCCTCGCTTCATACCTGTCGGCCAGCGTATTAATAGGGGGCCAGGAGAAGGTGTATCTTATGCCTGTAGCTTTGTTCACGGTGCTTGTGTCAACAATGTTTATGGCGGTTTTAAGCGCCGTGATAGGTGCTTATACTCGAAACCCTACCGCTGGTATGATAGGGGGTATAGGATTATACTTTATCACCGGCACTATAGAGGGTATAGTGCTAATGGCCACGGGAGCCGTATCTTCCCCGGGGAGACTCTCGTATTATATGGCAGTGGATCCCATAAGAGCAGCGCTTTCATTACCCACTCTAACGCTGAGCTACATGGCTGGTATGCACTCGTTAAACGTGGCTGGAATACCGCTTATAAGCGGCGGCACACTTGGATACGTTCTCGCCTTTGCATGGATGAACGTATCCGTTTCATCAATCCTACTCTACCTAGTGTTGCATAGAACTGTTGAGAGAATGGACCTCTAGGATACAGGACTCCAACACAATCCTAGCTCGTCAGCTGCTTGACGCGCCTCCTCCACTTCCCTCCTAGCTGGACGCCTCTTTAGTTCTCTCCATCTCTTATACCGGCTAACCATATGCATGGGTCTGTACTGATCCATTATATTAACGAGGATCCGCTCCCGGGGCAGCTCCGTGGAGATATACCTTAGGACCCTGCGTGTACAGCACTCCAAGTGCCCCGGTAGGACGAGGTGTCTTATAATCATGTCCCCATGGGAAGAGGATGTCTTTAGGTTTCTTGTAACGACCTCCCAGTACCTGGGTGCGGCGCTCAGCCTTAAGGCGCACTCGTTACTACCATACTTAAAGTCCGGTAGCCATATATCGATAAGATCGACAATGAGCTCCAACGCCTCGAGACTTATATACATGTTGCTATTCCATAGCTGTGGAACAGGGCTCTTTACATGTTTAAGGCTTTCAACTATCGTGTGGAGACTGGGGGTCGGGTCTCCCCCGACATGGTTTATGTTACGTGCCCCTCTGCGGTAGAGCTCGTCCTGAATAAGAGCTAGCTGTCTAGGCGAGACCGGCTGAGCTGAACGCGGGTGTTCCTGGCTTATATCATGGTTCTGGCAATAGACGCAGGTAAAGTTGCATCCCCCATAGAAGATGGTCCCGCTTGGAACGAGGGGCGCCTCCTCCCCTAGGTGGAGAAAGGCGGAGTGAACATAGGTTTTATAATCTAGTCTACAAGCGCCTATTCTCCTTCTCCTATCGACGCCGCAGCGTCTCTCGCATAGAATGCAGGGGCTAGCCATCCTTTTGGCCAGCTCGATTTTCACGTCTAGAAAGCTGGTCTCGCCGTCAGTAGGAATATCCTCCGCCTCTTCAGGGTCTCTTCTATACCTCCGTATTATAGACCTAAACCCCTGGGCGGCTTCCTGATGTAGTCTGAAAAGCTCTCCTGTACCGAGGGAGGCTAGATCCCTATAGGAGAGGCCTGGTATTTTATACCGGCGTGCCAGAATGAATTTAGGGAGTCTTCTCCCCTTCATAACCATGTAATACCAGTCAAGCCGGCGTCTTACTTCAGGGTGCCTCCAGACGGTTACTGCGTCCGGCCTTACGCGATACCATTCCCTCCACACCGTCATAGTCTAGCCCTTTAAAATCCAGTTCCTTCAGGGATTATAGTGTTTTTAGGAGTCGGTGAGCGTATTTACCATAAATAAATAAGTACATGCGCTAGAAGTCTATTGCCTCAGGTGTATAAGGATTGCACAACCATGCAACCACAATAATAAGAAACGAGGCTCTGAAGATTAACGCGCCTATAGACCCTTTCAGCCTCATCGAATTGTATACACTGCTCAAGCCCCTGATAGGACTAGACCCTGAGACCGCGCGCTCAATAAGGGATCTAGAGTATATGAGTGTCGTAGAATACCTTGCTAGTTCTTTTAAGAGGCTGGGAGTAGAGGAGCCTGAATCAACCGCGGAGGAGCTTATTGGGAGAGTTCTGAACAGGTGCTTGAAAGAGTGTAGTGAAAAGAAAGGCGATTTCTAGGGCTTTATGCTGGGCAGGCTCAGGAAGTATCCTAGGAATATCAAGGCCACCACTGCGACTATCGGGTGCACCTCTCTCCACCTACCGGTTGCTAGTTTGAGCACAGTATAGGATATGAACCCCATTCCTATACCATCCGATATACTGTAGAGGAAAGGCATGCTTGTTATAGTGAGGAACGCCGGTATAGCCTCAGTATAGTCCTGGAGGTCTATGTTCTTTATAGCTCTAGCCATCAGCAATCCCACTATTATCAGAGCCGGGGCAGTAGCGAATGAGGGGGCGATAGAGAATACGGGGGCGATGACCAGGCTTACTAGGAAAAGCAACCCCACTACAAGAGAGGTTAGCCCCGTTCTACCGCCTTCTTCTATGCCGCTAGCACTTTCTATGTAAGTGGTCACCGTACTCGTTCCCAGCATAGCGCCAACCGTTGTTCCTATCGCGTCGGTTAGTAGTACCGGGCCTATCCTCTCAACTTTACCGTCTTCTCTGAGGTAACCAGCCAAGCTAGCTAGGCCTGTAGCCGTCCCCAGCGTGTCGAAAAAGTCGACCACGAAGAAGGTGAAAACTATGACAGTAGCTGTGAAGACGCCGAGATCGGCTAGTCCTCCTAAGTCCATTTTAAGGAACAAGCTAAAGTCGGGGGTTGCGAAGACTCTGCTGGGAGGGCTAGCATACCCCGTTGCTATGCCGGCAATTATAGCTAGGACTATGGATACAAGGAGGGCACCGGGTATCCTGAGCGCGAGGAGTATAGCTGCTACTAGGGTGAATATTATGGCTATAAGCGTTGGGGCGCTGGTGAATGTGTTGGCGTTCATCGATAAAGCTATAAGGTGTCCGTCGGGTGTTGTGGAGGCTGTTATTATTCCGGCGTCGTTGAATCCTATAAGGGTTAGAAACAATCCTATCCCTGCACCTATAGCATATTTCAGGTTATTCGGTATTGAGTGTGCAACAGTTTCACGCACTCTTGTTACGCTTAGCAGGATGAATATTACTCCCTCAACGAAAACGGCGGCCAAAGCTATCTGCCATGGCTCCACTCCTGTCACGCCTTCCCGGGAGAGTATGCCGGCAATGAATGGGACCACTGTGAATGCGAAATATCCGTTGAGCCCCATGCCGGGGGCTAGGGCGAACGGCATTTTCGCGTATACCGCCATTATTATAGTGGCTAGACCCGCGCTAGCGGCCGTGGCTGCGACGAGGGCTTCTCTGGGCATGCCTGTAGCTGACAGTATTGCAGGATTGACGAAGAGTATGTAAGCCATCGTCATAAAGGTCGTTAGGCCTGCTACAACTTCCCGCTTAGGATCGGCTTGTATGTGGGGTTCGGGTTTAAGGTATTCGAGCAGGGACTTCTGCTGGGCCACGGG
>CAYVIZ010000012.1:0-25329 GCA_964451715.1 uncultured Desulfurococcales archaeon
CCCGCGGGGATTTGAACCCCGGACCACCGGCGTTTCTCCCACGCAGGCGACCCTACCTCGGGGGCTTAGAAGGCCGGCGCCCTATCCTGGCTAGGCCACGGGCCCTCCATGCACCATTTAAGGTCTACTCAGCAGGTTTATAAATCGATTTCTCTGCAGAAGTTCCTCCACCACTTCTTCACTAATTCGTCTAGAAGACACTCTCCGCTCATCGTAACCCCTTTGTATTCCATATAGAGCGATGGCAGATCTACAACGTGTTTGACCCTCTTGAGTACTACTATATCGCTAGTCGCGATGGAAAACCCCGCTTCAGCGAGCTCTATTAGAAGCGTATCGGCTTTAGAGGCTCTGAACACAGCACCTCTACTCTTATATGAGGCTGATAGCTCTGCGGCTATCTCAGCACTCCACGGTATCTGCTTGTCTATAACGAAAACAGTCTCAGTGAACCCGAGGTATTCGACCAGCTCCAGTAAGCTCGGAATCATCTCGATAAGTTCATTCCTGAGGTTGCGGATCTTCACCCTACTGGATAATACGTCTCTTAAGAGCCCATCTGTACACCGGAAGACGGGGAGACTCTTTTCAGTCGCGTACATAGTTGATAAGACATTGAAAAGATCTACGGCAAGCCTACCTGTCTTTTCACGTGTTATTGTTTTCTCCTTGATACGGAGTGAAAGTGTTGAAGGATGAATGCATCTATAGAGTATGTTACGGCATAGGGAGTGTTTCCCGTCTGTAGGGTTCTTACTAAGAATAAAGTCTAGCGCCTGCTTTCTAGGATACCCCCTGTCTAAGAGGAACTGTAGTACAGGAGCACTCTCTTTTAACGTGCATTCTCTAACAGTTCTCTCACAGCTCTCGCCAGATCTTCTACCCTCACCGTCCCCTCCAGTCTTATTGACGCGAAAGTCTTTCCACCTCCACCTTTCCCTCCTAGAATACGGATTAGACCTGAGGCTATCTCCCTAGCACTGGTTTTCTCGGCAGCCCCCGATCCTAGAGCCACTAGAACCTCGGCTCCCTCCTCCGCTTCTATAACAGCCAGAGCAACTAACTCCCTATGCCTCCCTGTGAGGCTCCTCAGAATGTCCTGTGTGCTTCTACGATCCGCTTCGACAGGCTTGAAGACCAGTAACTTATACCCGTCTAGATGCTCTATAGAATGCTCTAGTAGCTCAGCGTATCTTTCACGGTATTTCTCAAGAGCTTCCTCTGATACTTGGAGCTGTCTCACGAGTTTTGCAACCCTCTTCTCCAGGTTATCCTTTCCACCACCCACGACGCCGGCCAGTCCCTCTATTATGGATTCGAGCCTGCCTGCCTCCTCCGCTATTCGGGTGCCTGCAACATACTCTAGTCTTACAACTCCATCAGCTAGACGCTCGATGTTAACAATCTTCAAACCCCCTATCTCCCCAGTGTTAGACAGGTGGGTTCCGAAGCAGGCCTGTGTATCCCATCCCTCTATGTCAACCACTCTTATATGAGGCGATTGAGGCACTCCTCCCTGGTAAAGCCTAAACCCATACTTCTCCTCGGCTTCATTCCTATCCATAACGACAGCCTTAACCCTTCGCCTCTCATCTACTACTTTATTGGCCAGCTCCTCTATGAGCCTTACTTCTCTATGAGTCAAGGGCTTGTGGTGGGTAATATCCAGTCTTCCCTTGAACTCGGTCTTCTCAGCACCAGCCTGCCATACATGGCTTCCTAGAACCCTCCGAGCCGCACCCAGTATGACGTGAGTACCCGTGTGATGCCTCATCATCCTATACCTTCTGACCCAGTCTATAACACCATAGACTTCCCCTGCCTCTCCACAGAACTCCCTGTCGAGGACGTGTACTATTACGTCTTTGCTAGTTTTATAGACCTCCTCAACTCTATACTCTTGGTTACAGGCTCTCAGAACACCTGTATCATAGTACTGCCCGCCGCCTAGAGGGTAGAAGGCTGTCCGCTCTAATATCACATAACGACCCCTTACACCTATTATCCTCGAGTTGAACTCTCTCAGATAGGGATCCTCGTGGAAGAGCCGGCGGGTGGGAGGGAAGCCGTCAGCCCATAGTATAACATCTCTGGGAAGGCCTACCGCCTCCTCGCTCCCTTTCTTGCCTAGATTCCTCGGCGACTGGTGTCTTGAGGCTACTATACTGTAGAAGTTATGAGGTACCTCGATGTTTATACCATGCTTCTCGGCTTCAACCCTGACTAAGTCGGGGGGTATGCCATGGCTTTCATATAACATGATAAGATCGTCTAACGTGATAGACTTCTTCTTGAGGAGTCTTCTAACCAGGGATGAGCCTTTATCCAGTGTTTCACGATACCTTCTCTCCTCATGCGAAACCGCGTCGAGCACGTAATCCCTGTTATCCTCTAGCTGGGGGAAGCTATCCTTCCAGAACTCTATCTGCTTCTCAACTAGCTCGGCCAGATCCACTTCTCCACCTATTCTCCATAGCTGTTTGAGCGCTCTCCTAATAACGAGCCTTGCAAGGTATCCCTCACCGGTATTACTCGGCACGATTCCATCGGCTAGCATGAGGGATATGGTCTTGGTGTGATCCAGCATACTGTAGAGAACTGCTTCTCTCCGTAATACCTCCTCCACAGCCTCTAGGTCATTGTCTGTCATCTTTGATACACGTTTATAGTATTCTTCAACGCTCTTAGGATCGTCTGGATCCAGCCTGCCGGCCGCTTTAAACGCTGCCCATAACAATCGTTTATCTGGCTCCTCTATTCCAAGTATTTTCCTGTAATCCTCTAGCAAACCCTGATATATAGCGTGGAAGGCTGTAGGCGTCTTCGCTGTAAACCATGCAAGCCTCTCTACACCGTAGCCTGTATCCACTATCTTGAGAGGTATCTCCTCGTATCCCCTATCTGTTATCCTATACTTCATGAAAACCAGTGTCGCGAGCTCGAGGCCCCCTACAGCTACCTCGAACGAGGGTCCGGCATTGCCTCCCCCCTCCCACCATGACTCCTTGAATGTTATGAGCTCACCCGGTATACCCATTGCTTCGGTGAAGAACCTGTATGCAAGCTCCACAGTCTTCTCTTTCCAGTACACGGTTTTATCAGGGTAGTTGAAAGCGTGATGAGCTGCC
Source organism: uncultured Desulfurococcales archaeon (assembly GCA_964451715.1). Taxonomy (GTDB): domain Archaea; phylum Thermoproteota; class Thermoprotei_A; order Sulfolobales; family Acidilobaceae; genus Tiamatella. Next base: position 3,129 of record CAYVIZ010000012.1, read on the forward strand.
ATCTCGAAGCTCGTTAGATGCCTGCCTATAGTAAGGCCTACATTGTCTATATCCTCCAGCCTTATAGAAGGCTGCGAGATGGCTAGAGGGTTAGCTGGAGGCGGAACCATGCCGCTCGTCACATGGGGCTGGAAGACTACTATGGAGGCTATAGTTAGGAATAAATCGTTCCTCCACCGGGCCACGACGGGCCTTGGCCTAATCACTTTATGCCCGTTCTCCTCGAAGAAGCTCAGAAACAGGTTCCTAGCCTCCTTAACAGACAACGCGCTACGCGACGGTATCTCATTAAACCAGTACTCAGTACACGGCGCGTCCTGGCAGCTTTCATGCTCTCCTAGAGACCAGAAGTATTCACCGCCTATACGGCATTTCTGCCTTTTGAACCCGTTCTCCTCGAAGAATCTAAGCCTGTATTCCCTGGGATCCGCTATACTCTCCATATCCTATGACACGCCCCCTTCAAGCGTTGACAGATAGAGTCATTTTGGGGCGTGGAACTATTAAATTAAATACGAATCCACACCGGAACCTGGCTGGATGGTATTATAATAAATCGGGAATTTATATTAAGCATAGGAAAAAGCTTGGCTCGGAGGCTTGTTCACCCGAATAGGGCTCCGAGGCCTGCTGCTAGGTCTTCCTCGGTGAGCTCTTCTTCTTTCTCCTCTTCCTCCTCTTTGGTCTCTTCCTTGGCTTCTTCTTGTGCGGGTGCCGCTGCAGCAGCCGCAGGCGCGGCAGCCACAGGTGCCGCCATAGCGTTCTTTATCACTTCGTCAATATCTATAGACTTGAGGCCAGCAACTAGGGCTTTCACCCTTACCTCATCTACCTCTATGCCGGCCGCCTCGAGTATCTTCTTTATGTTCTCCTCGTTTATCTCCTTACCTGCGTGGTGCAGGACTAGAGCCGCATATACATACTCCATACCGCGCACCTCCACATATCACACGAATCCTAGACTGGGATTAAGATATATGAGGTTTAAAAAGCTTGTTCACCCGAATAGGGCTCCGAGGCCTGCTGCTAGGTCTTCCTCGGTGAGCTCTTCTTCTTTCTCCTCTTCCTCCTCTTTGGTCTCTTCCTTGGCTTCTTCTTGTGCGGGTGCCGCTGCAGCAGCCGCAGGCGCGGCAGCCACCGCCTCGACGCCAAGCTGTTCGGCTACCTCCTCGCCTAGGGCTGCTATCAACGCGTAGGCCTTGGCAGTTGCAGCCTTGAACACATCCTCCGCCGTCTCAGGAGTCACATAGCCAGATTCTACCGCTACCGCCACCGATCTCCTGTATGCCTTTGCTATACTGAGCTCTATTATCTCCTTAGCCGGATACACTATCTCGCTTCCAACCTCTAGGCCAGCCTTCACAGCCTGGATTAGCTGTCCAGTAAGCTCCTCTATGTCTAGCTTGAGCCTGTCTCCAGGTATTACTATCCCCTCGTCATATACCGCCAGCAGCTTAACACTGACGTCAAATGGAAGTATACCCATCTTCTGCAGAAAGCCCGCTAGATCGCTGCTTATTACATCCCCCTTCTTAGCCACAACAGTGTCCTTGCTTATCCATACGGTTCCACCCTTTATCTGATAGGGTATTTTCAGCTTGCTGAAGGTGCTTAGCTGCGGCCCAGGCTTTATACCTGTATCACCCGCCGGGACAACTATGTCATTCTCAGCCACTTGGCCCGGCTTAGCCGGTACAGGCACCTTCATCTCGTCGAGTGTGCTCGCCAGCTCGAACGGGTTCATGTTTGTTAAGACAAGCATAATACTACCCTTGAGGTAGGGTTCAAGCCTGCCTGTATCTATACCTGCCTTCTCTAGAGCCCTTACCGCTATACTGGTCTTGGTAACCTTGAAGAGAACCTTGTTCCTGAGCTTCTTCCTTATCTGCTGGAACTGTGCTGTTGGGAGTCTTTCAAGGGATCCTATACCTATAACCTTGTACCTTTTTATAGTTGCAGCCAGCTCGTCGACCGCCTTTTTCTTCCACTCGGGTACCTCGGGTCTCCCCTTCCTAACTAGAACCTGGCTCACTTCTCATCACACCTCCACAGGCACGCCCATGGTTTTCTTCACTATAACCTTCTGGATAGACTGGGGGCCGAGCTTCTGTTCTACCACATTATAGACTGCCTGGAGATTCTCAGCCAGCTCCCCCGGATCCATGTCAGCAGTTCCTATACGCAGGCTTATCTGCGGCTGCCCCTTTATCCTAACCATCACAGCTTTCCTGTATCTTTCCACGAAGTCGGAGAGATTAGCGTTGGGGGGTAGCGGAGTAGGCACCTTACCCCTAGGGCCAAGTGCTGGTCCTAGGAACCTGCCTGCCAGGCTCATAAGCTGTACCTGCACCAAGACCCAGTCACATCGTTGGGCTATCCTCTTAGCCTCCTTCTTCTCGAGGTTCTGCAGGTCCTGCCTCCCATAAACTGGTAGCCCTAGATTCTTAGCCTGCAATGCCAGGTCGCCGTCGGCTACTACGCATATGTTGACGTCCTTGTTGGGCTTGTGAGGAAGGTATACTATCTCTCTTATCCTCGCCTCAGGGCTCTTCAAGTCCACGCCCTTGAGGACTATAGTCGCGTCAACGGATTCTAGGAAGTTGCGTTTCTTGCCTAGCTCCAACGCGGTCTTAATCTTCTCCCTAGCCTTCTCCACGTCTAAAGGCATCATGCTCCACCTCTAGCGGCCTCCACGGCCTCCTCCCCGCATGAAGGGGGAGTGGTTTAAGTGTTTATAGCGTGGAGAGTATATTAACTCTCCTCTTCCTTGGCCCACTCCTCCTCGTACTTCGCCAGTAGAGCGTCGTGAAGCCCCTTATCAATCTCGGCTGTGACTTCCTTCGGGTCCTTGCCGTCCACCGTTATACCTATGCTCCGAGCGGAGCCTAGTATAGTCTTAACCGCGCCCTTAAGAGTCTTAGCCAGGAGCTGGGGCTTCTTCTGTAGAGCTATCTCAACTATCTTCTCTAGAGGCAGGTCTCCTATCTTCTTATGCATAGGATCCCCGCTGGGCTCTTTAGCCCCTACGGCGAGCAGTAGCAAGGCGGTGGTGGTAGGTATGCCGACCTCTATCCTGTAATTCTTGGTGGAGGGATCCACTATCACTTTTACCGGTACAGTCAACCCCTCATAAGCCTTAGTCTTCTCGTTTATCTCCTGTATAACCTTGCCTACATTAAGCCCTTCAGCCGACAGCGCCGGGCCTAGAGGGGGACCCGGCCTGGCCTTGCCTCCCTCCACGAGGAAGGATAACACTTTCTCTCTCCCGCTACTCAAGCCTATTCACCCTCCATGTATCCTTCTATGGGCCTCACATCGTCCAGAGGCACTGTCGTAGTCATGCGGAAATCGGTTTCTAATATGCTTAACTCAACCTCCTCCTTTTTCTCATTCACACTTATAACTCTGCCCTTAACACCCCTTAGGGGCCCCCGTATTATTGTAACTATATCACCAGGCTTCAACTGCACCGCAACAGGCCTAACCACGACGAGCTGTTCTATCTCGTCATCCTTCACTAGGACGGGGCGTCTGCGCTTTATGTGTTTAACACCTAGCGTGGCTTGGTAGAGGGCGTGAAGCCCTTCTACCTCAAGTATGATCATCCCCCTAATCCTGTCGGGTACTATTATAGAGTATACCGGAAGGTTCATGGTTGTTACTCTCTCCTTTATTATGAGGGCAACAGCTATCTCCCTGCCCGCTGTGACGCTTATACCGTAGAACTGTCTTCTAACCGGGGTAGTCTCACTGTTCAAGCCTCATGCACCTAAGGATACGGGGTTCTATCTTCGAGGTTTAAATAGAATATGATGCCTCGATAGAGAGTCCTAGGATGTCGCTATGACGAATATCAAGTGTATAATATAGGCTATACCGCCTACCAGGGCGAAGCCAAGGAACGTCAGCTTCGATATCAGCTTAAACTCCTCGTCATCGGGCTTCTTAGCCAGGAGGAAAATAGTCCGCCACATTCCTATCATATCCTTTATCTTCCCCCAAACCGAGAGCGCCAAGCCCTAAACACCATAGGAACCAGATATGGTGTCATCCCAGTATTTAAGTCTCAGCCACGCATTCTCTCCATCCATTCCCTGTTCAGATCACGCTCCTCCACATCCCCGTTGGGCTCTACCTCCCTCCAAACACGGGATCTGAACCTATAGACGTCCACGTCAGGATTCATCCAGCAGTCCCATTCGAGGCCCGCCTTTATACATGTCTCCGAGAGGAACTCCTCCTCAGTCCACCCATATTCCACGGGTACCTGGGGCAGGAGAAGCCCAGAGTATAGACCGTAGGAAATCATGAGCCCGTCTCTGCCTATCTTGACGAATCTTCTCCTCATCCTAAAATCCCTCGGAGCCGGCTCCATCTCGCTTAACACTGAAACCTCGAACGTCACTCTATCCAGCTCCTCCCTCCTGAGGGGCGGGAACCTGGGATCATTGAAAGCAGCCTCCTTAGCGACCTCTAAAACAACCTTATAGAGGGGCTTCACAGGACGTATGAAGCCTATGCACCCTCTCAACACCCTCTTGTCCCTGCCATGGTATTCTTCTATTGTAACGAAAGCCGCGCCCGGCCTCTCGAGTATGCCGGGTACGGGGGACGGCTTTATTTTCTCTCCTTTAAAACTATGCTCCACGCTCCTACGGGCGATTCTCACCAGGAAGACTCCATGCTCGTGTGAGAGCTCTTCCGGGTCAACGGGCTTGGCCTCTAACGCGGTCATTGAGACTCCCTAGTTATAGTTATGTATGGGAGAGTCTTTTTGCCTTATCGAGGCGGGATAATATGTCTCTCCAATGACTCCCCACCCAGTAGACCTTCCCACACCTCGGGCATACCCAGAACGTTTCACTAGACTCTAGTACAGCCTGGGGCACACGTCCCTCCACCTCTCTTCTATCAGCTTTCCTGAGCGGAGTATTACATAAGGGGCACCTCGTCCTCTCAGGATCTAAGTCTAGGCATATACCCACTAGCCTAGCTAGCTCGGAGAGCTTGTCCTCGGGCTCGACTCCGGAGACAAGGTAAGCCCTGACTCCCTTCCGGCGAGCCCAGTTGGTTAGCCCCTTATCCCGGGTTACTATTATTCTGCCCGTGGAACGGGCTATCTGGAAGATCTTGTAGTCGGTGAAGCTTGGACTGTATAGCGTGTCGTAGCCTAGTATCCTAAGCCACCGCGCGAGGTCTCCATGCATCCTGTCAACTATGAACCTAGCGTCTCTCCTGCATCTATGCGGCAAAACCTATCATCCTGGGGAAAGATTGTTCGAGGAGGGATTACAATGTGCGTAGTGAGTTCAGGTAGTTTATCAGCTCGTCTCCAGTTATTATGCCTACCGGCTTACCAGTATTGTCTAGAACTACTACTCCCCTGTATCCTGTTTTAAGCATGAGCGACGTCGCTTCTCCCACAGTTGACCCAGTGTTCACTGTGGGCGGGCGCAGCCTCACCGCTGTGTCCACGCTTATATTGTTTATCTCGGTCAGGTGTTTCGGGCTCTCTCTAAGGGTTTCATAGTACTCTATAAACACTTCCAGCACCTCGTCTATGCCTATCACTCCTAGGAACTCCCTGTTATCGTCTAGAACCGGTATAATACTAAGCCCTGTCTCCTGCAGTTTCATCCTAGCATGGAGAAGCCTGTCTGTAAGCCTCAAGGTAACCGGGGGAGTCCTAGAGATTTCAAGCACGTTTCTCTCGTCATCGGCAAGCATCTCAGCTATACTGAACTTGTCAAATAGAACAGTTTCCCCGTCATTCTCTATTAGGGGCAGGCTTGTTATCCCATTCTCTGCCATTAGGCCAACAGCCTCCCCGACGCTCATCTCCTTGGTTCCCTTTATCAGTGGTGTACTCATGAAGCCTGAGATCCTCCAGGAAGAGGGCTCAGTCATCCTGGTCCTCTCCGTCGCTAGTTTCCAGAGGATGTCTCTCTTAGTGGTTATGCCTCTCAGCGAGCCGTCCTTGAATCTGAGCAGCACCCTGTCGCTTTTGCATTTCTTCATGTGTCTAAGCGCTTCACTGAGGGAAGCATCCTTCGATACTATACACGCCTCCCTAGAATAGTTCAAGGCTTTGTCCTCTAACCTAGCCATCCTGCAATCCACCCCCACATGACCACGCATCGAGGTCAACGGATAATAAAGAAACAGGATTCAATCGAGTTAAAAACCCGGGGCCTTTACTCGAGAGGCCTCCTCCTCTTGGTAATGTATAGTAGCTCTATAAACGTGGGTGAGAGAAGAGCTATATCTGTCTTGGATAAAACGCCGACTAGTCTCTTAGACTCTATATCTATAACGGGCAGGTGGCCTATACCATAATCCTTCATCCTGTACACCGCATCGCTCAGCTTGTCGGTTGAATAGGTTTTCACTACCTTCGAAGTCATAATATCGGAAGCCGTCGTCTTCTCGGGATCTAGACCGGGGGCTAGAACCCTTTTTATGAGGTCTCTCTCCGTGACTATACCCACTATGTCCCCCTTATCATTAACCACTATCACACTCCCAATCCCGTTGGACCCCATTATGCGTGCTATCTCCTTAACGCTGGTGTCGGGCTTTACAGTCACCGGCGGCGTACTCATAACGTCCCTGACCAGCAGGATCTCCTCTTCTCCCAGGTACTCCTCATCTATTTCCATACGCTTCACCACCCTATTATGATAATATTGCATTCGATACATTAAAATTTGCATATACAATTATTGCCTGGAACAAATATAAACTAGCCGACAGGCACCTCGTACCGAGTCTCTCCCCGGTATGCTCTCACCCTGCCAGTCCTTCCAGGGATCACAGATGAGAGCTCCTCCTCGGGAAACGCCTCCACCGCTATACACTCCATTCTGGATAAGTGCCTACACATAAGCCTCTTGACAACATCTACACTCTCATCCACAGACCTATCACCAGGGTAGACCTCGGCGTAAACGAAGCTCCTCCCGGCAACTACCCGTGTACTCCCCGCTATTGCTCTAAGAAAACCATCACCATAAGGCTCTAAACCCACCGCAGCCTTCACCTCAACTCCCCTAACATAGTTCTTCTTCCCATAAACCATGAACGCCCCCTTTGACACGTATTCACCGCTGGGAGGAGATTTGGATACCTGGCTTCCCTTAACCCAGAAGACGTCCACAGAGCCGGCCCCTGCTTTCCAGGCCCTGCTATAGACTGCAGCTACTACCGCCGCGTCTAGTATATCACCCTCAGAGGGGTCTCGGCCCCTGGTCTTCAATATTGTTGCAGGAGCACCGTGTATCTCCGCGTGTAGGAAGAGATCCTCCTCCTCTAGGTACTTCTTGACAATACTCTCATTCTGATCCGCGTTCTTCCCCGCTATTACGAGGAAGCCGTTTCTAGTAAAGCTCCAGTGATAACGTTCAAACCAGTCTCTAGGCCTCTTCTTATAGTAGCCGCGTAGGTAGCGTCTTATACCCCTCTCCCTAGCCTCTTCCAGCATCTTCTCCAGCTCCTTGAGACTCTCCTCGGCCCTTTCAGCTTTCCCCCTCAGCTCCCCAGCCCTCCTGTACAGCGCGTTCAACTGGTCCTTAAGCTGCTCGCGAAGACTAAGCCTTATCTTGGCTCCTCTAACCTTCAAAGTAATCCTTCCGTTCCGTGGGTCGAAGCCGTCTATCCACTTTACCTTCTCCAACGCGTTCCATCCCTCTCTCTCCCTTAGCCTGTTCAAGTACTCCAGGGCCTTCTCCAGTTCAGCATAGTATTGCGCTATAATATTCGCCTCCGCCTCTAGCTCCAAAGCCTTCCTCTTATACGACTCAACAAGCTCTCTGTGCCTCTCTATACTTGCGAGAAGCTTACCCACCTCGGCTTTCACTATACTCTCAAGTATACCTGAGCCGCTGGAGGCCTTAGCTGCGAATAACTCGTCTAGCGCCTCATCGAATTCCCCGTACTCTGATACCTCAAGCCCCTGCTCGTATGCATATGTAGGCTTGAAGCTCACCGCTGCAACCGGAAGGCCGCCCGCGTTCTTAACAGTATACCCGCGGCCCTCCATTGCTTCTAGGTAAAGCTTCTTCACCTCATCCACTAGGGTCTCGGCATCCTCCGGGGAAAGGCTCGAAGGGGAGGCTCCTTTATCTAGGCCAACACGGTATATGGCTTCCTCGGCGAACTCCCCTGGCAGGCCGAGTCCTACCACCATGCCTCTAACAAGATCCCTCCCTTTCCCCACGCGTTCCATGAGAACATACTTGTCTAGCCCGGTTATAGGGACCTGGCTGGATGGAGGGGGCAAGTACTTGGTTTTGGGCCTTATCGTCCTGTCCTTCATATCTCTATACGCGTTAGCTACAATTATGTGATCCTCCTCATCCACCAGAACCAGGAACCCGTTCTTCATCAGCTCCACAACCAGCCTATTCCCCGGAACCTCTATTGCTAAAACTCTATCCCAGCCTACCTGGAGCACCCGCCTCACTATCTTACCTCTGAGATGCTTTCTAAGAGCCCCAGTCAGGCTATCGAACACGGATTCCCCGCCCGGCTCCATTCTGCGGGTGAAATGAACTCTTTTCCCGGGTTCAACGACGAGTATTCGTTTGCCTTCAATCCTAGTGTGAAGCTTTATGAGGAAAAGACCATCCAGCCTGTATATATTGGATATCCTCGAACTCTCAACCCGGCTCCTCCCCGTACTGTTGACCCAAGCCGCTACATCCACCACGCTCATAGAGGTTCTAGCCAAGCTCTACACCACCAGCACATAATATAAGCCGAGGCCTTACAAAACTTAGCCATACGGGGATGAATGGTATGGCGCCACCTCTTGATACACCGCTGGTAGATAAAGCCTTAAAACTCTATACTATAGCAGGAGCCCTAATGGGCTTAGTGTTATTCCTGGGAGGCTTACTGGCTAACGTTTCATATAACACGTTATACGTGGCTGTAGGGTCAACCATACTCTACGCCGCCTTATACCCCCTAACAGCGATGACGCCCTCCTCCTCGAAGGGGGACAAGGCTAAAGCCCTTATCGTAGGCGGCTTTGCGTATTACGTTATACTCTACGTGGTATGGAGCTCTCTCTACCAGCTATGGATAGCCCTAAGCTAGAAGTGGGCGGGGAAAAGTTTTTGAAAACCCCCTATCACTCTCTAAACGAGGCACACCTCCTTGGACGTGCCCCAGCCTGAGCAGGGTACGAGGGGCATGTAGTGGTGTATAAATGTGAGTAAATACGTGTTCGTCACGGGCGGAGTCCTGTCGAGTGTAGGCAAAGGCATAACCTCTGCTTCCCTGGGAATGCTCCTTAAGAGCAGGGGGTACAGTGTTACTATCATAAAGATAGACCCATACATAAACGTCGACGCCGGAACAATGAACCCCTACATGCATGGAGAGGTTTTCGTGACAGAGGACGGCGGCGAGACCGATCTAGACATAGGGCACTATGAGAGGTTTCTAGGAGTCAACCTGTCAAAGAAGAATAATATAACCACGGGAAAAGTGTATCTCGAAGTCATACAGAGGGAGAGGCGGGGCGACTATCTAGGCCAGACCGTCCAGGTTATACCGCACGTGGTTGATGTTATAAAACAGCACATAGAAGAAGTGGCCCGAGAGTCTTCTGCAGACGTGGTCATAGTGGAGATAGGGGGTACGGTGGGGGACATAGAGGGCCTTCCCTTCCTCGAGGCGATAAGGCAGATGGGTCTTGAGGTCGGAGAGAGGAACAGGGTGTATATACACGTCGCATTGTCCCCTTACCTCCACACTACTGGAGAACAGAAGACAAAGCCCATACAGCACAGCGTCCAAGAGCTGAGGAGGATAGGTATACAGCCCGACTTCATAGTAGTCCGGTCCCATACCCCCATAGAGAATGAGGCCCGTAGGAAGATAGCCTTATATGGAAGCGTCCCCTTGGAGTCTGTTATAAACAGCTATGATGTACCTACCATATACCGTGTACCACTCGTGCTAGAACAGCAGAGTCTGACCGAGCTAGTTATGAGAAAGCTAGGCCTCAAAGAGGATAGGCGCCCCGACCTCTCGCAGTGGATCGAGTTTGTCAACCGGCTCGAAAACGGGTCCGAGACGCTTAGAATATCGATGGTAGGGAAATACGTGAAGCTCCGCGATAGCTATATGAGCATAATAGAGGCGCTCAAACACGCCGCCGCCCGCCATGGGGTCAGGGTGGAGCTGGACTGGTACGAGGCCACCGACATAGAGAGGGGCGTTCTCGACGTGCAGAGGATACTGGAGGGCGACGGTGTCATAATACTGCCGGGCTTCGGTAGAAGGGGCTTTGAGGGCAAGATAAAGGCCGTGCAGGCTGCGAGAGAGGCTAAACTACCGCTTATGGGTATATGCCTCGGCATGCAGTTAAGCGTGGTCGAGGTAGCCCGTAACCTGGCAGGTTTAGAGATGGCCAACACCACGGAGGCGGATCCGAACACGCCTCACCCCGTCATAGTCCTACAGGAGGAGCAGGCTAGGCTTAAAGACTTGGGTGGAACCATGAGGCTCGGCGCTCATCCTATAAAACTTGTACGCGGGACAAGGGTGTATCAAGCATATAGGAGGGACGTTATATATGAGAGGCACAGGCACAGGTATGAGGTTAACCCCGACTATATAGATAAGCTGGAGTCCGTGGGACTCAAGGTATCCGCTGTCAGTGTGGAGGACGAGAACAGGGTTGAAGCCATAGAACTAGACGAGGAGCTGCACCCCTACTTCGTAGCCTATCAGCCTCACCCAGAGTATAAGAGCAGGCCGCTATCTCCTAGTCCAGCCTTTACGTCTTTCCTGGAGGCGGTTAGAAGAGTCAAAAACGGGTGACGCCCTCTGAAGGGGGCTGTCGAAGAATAGGGGTCTACTCTAGATAAATCCTGACCTCGCCAACTGTGCGTTGCACTATCTTCTTTATACCCCGCTTCCCCGGCTTGTAGACGGATTTCACCAAGCCGGCCTCTTCCAGCTTCCTTATTTGGCTGCTTATATTGGCCTTGCTGTGGTTAAGCGCCTCGGCTAAGTCGGCGACGTCAGCCTCCTTCTCGGCGAGTTTTTTGAGTATCAGTATTCTCGTCTCCCCGGAGAGGGCGTCCGCTACTCTCTGGACGTATGTGAATCCTTTAACGTATAGTACGCCGTCTTTCTCGTAAATTCCTTCTTTTTCCGGTTGGAATTCTCCTTTTTCCTGTTCACTCATGGTTTTACACCATATAATAGTATTGTATAGTAACCAGAATTTATATATATGTTATTATACATAATTATCAGCTTCTGATCCAGGTGAATCCAAGCTATATTAATCTTCTCTAATCAACGATTCTATCCAAGGGAGAGGATGCCACCAATGCCGTCACAGCTAGCAGAGCTATACAACAGCATGGACAGCGACATGTTCAGGATACTCAGGGCTATAGAGTCGCTGCACAGCAGGTACGAGTATCCTCCGTTGGAGCTCGTCGAGAAAAGATCCCGTCTCCCTCCAGGCAGGTTCAAGAGAGCCCTAGAGAGGCTTATAGAGCTCAAACTACTCCGGAAGAGTAAACACCAGCTCATGGGCTACACGCTCACCTTCCAAGCACTCGATCTCCTAGCCCTGCGAGCCCTCGTGGCGCGGGGCACCATAGCCGAGCTCGGCCCTAAGATTGGGGTTGGCAAGGAGAGCGAGGTATACGATGCTCTCGCACCCACGGGGGCTAGGCTCGTGGTGAAGTTCCACAGGGAGGGGGCCAGATCGTTCAGGAGCGTGAGGAGGACCAGGTCCTTCATGGTTGACGCGACTAGGAAGAAGTGGCTGGAGAAGGCCAAGCTTATAGGTGAGAGGGAATACAAGGCCCTAGACCAGTTGTACAGGCTAGGGGCCCTAGTTCCCAAGCCGGTTGACTATAACAGGCACGCCGTGGTTCAGGGTTACATAGAGGGGGTAGAGCTCTATGTTATACCAAGCGATGGGCTCGAGGATCCCGGAGGCGTACTTGACGGTATACTTGAGACTGTGAAGACCGCGTACAGGAAGGCGGGAATAGTCCACGGCGATCTGAGTGAGTACAACATTCTAGTATCAGTGGAGGGTGACCCGTATATTATAGACTGGCCCCAATACGTTTATAGAGACGAGCCCCATGCAGGAGATCTCCTTAGGAGGGACGTGTATTACATAATAAGATTCTTCCGCAAAAAATTCCATATAAACGTAGACCCCGAGGAGGTCCTCAGGGATATAACAGGGTAATGCTTGATGAGCGAGAACAGGTACTTTATGGGAGTCGACATAAACCCGGGGAGCAGTCCCCTGTCAGCCTACAGGCCCCGCTACACCATAATGATCATAGACAAGGACGGTAGAGTTGTGTATAAGAGTGAGGACGCGACGCTTGCACGCATAATAAGACTCGCCTGGGAGTACAGGGTTGATGCAATAGGGATAGACAACATATACGAGCTATCGCCCACCGAGCAGGGCATAGCTAGGATACTATCACTGCTCCCCCCGAAGACCCGTCTCATACAGGTGACTTACGAGGAGGGGAGATACCGGGACATAAGGAGTATGGCCGAGGCCCACGGAGTCCCCGTAGAGCCGGGCAAGCTGACCCCTGGAAGGACAGCTTACCTGGCAGCCCAGCTGGCCAGGCTCGGCGTAGGAGGCCATGTACGCCTTAGGGAGGAGAGGACGAGGATAACCATAAGCAGGGCGAGGACGGGGGGCAAGGGTGGATGGAGCCAGGCAAGATACCAGAGGAGGCTGAACACGATCATAAGCAGGGTCGCCCAGCAGGTCAAGGAGCAGCTCGACAATGCAGGACTAGACTACGACGAGTCATACAGGCGTAGCAGAGGAGGATTAGAGGCGGCGTCCTTCACCGTCTACGCTGGCAGGGATAAGATACAAGGTATAGTAAAGCCCTACGAGGGGAGAGACTACAGGATAAAGATAACACCACTCTACAGCACCCGTATACTGATAGGAGACCACGATGCAGCCCTGCCGCAGCGCCCGCTCATAGTGGGAGTGGATCCTGGAACGTATACTGGTGTAGCAGTTCTAGACATGTCGGGCAATGTGCTCCTATTACACTCTTCGAAAAACCTGGATAGAGCCAGAATAGCCTCCCTAATAGGTGGCCTGGGTAAACCCGTGGTTATAGCTGCCGACGTTAATCCTCCACCCGACAACGTCAGGAAGCTCGCCGCCATGTTCAACGCTCAGCTCTATGTACCTCCCGTGAGTCTATCTACGGTGGAGAAGAGGCTGTTGGCGGAGGAGGCTTATCCCGAGTATAGGGACGCTCATCAGCGGGACGCGCTGGCCGCCGCTTACAAGGCGTACAAGGAACTCAGGGAGAAGTTCAAGCAGGTAGATGCTTACATATCGAAGCACCGTATCAATATAGATGCAGACAGGCTCAAGGAGGCAGTAGTGAGGGGCAAGGCTCTAGCAGAAGCTGTAGAGGAAGAGATAGAGAAGAGCATAGCACCACACACGAGCCCCGCGGAGAAGGGCGTAAAGCCAGAGTCTCCTCGAAGCGCTGGAGGTAATGAGTGTCTAAGCCTCATAGCAGCGTATAAGGAGAGAATAGACTATCTATCCCATACTAGGAGGAGGCTGGAAAGGGAGGTGGAGAAGCTCAGAGAGGAGCTCGCCGAGGCCGAGAAATCGTATAGGCATGCTCTCCAAGAGATAAGGGTCGAGATCGAGCAGGAGAGGCAGATAGAAACCTACCGCGGGAGGATAAGGAGCCTAGAATCCCGCCTCGCCAAGCTCGAGTCCATATACACCAGTACGCTGGAATCTTATAATAGGCTGCTCAAACTAGCTACTGAGGCCAGTAGAGGAGACCTGGTTATAGGCTACAAGGTTGATAGGCCTACGCTAGACTCTCTGAAGCAGCTAGAGAAAACTCTAGGCGGCATACCTGCGGGCAGTATATTACTACTAGCCGAGACACAGCCCTTAGACCCCAGGTTCGCCGAGAAGCTGGCCGAGCTGGATGTCGAGGCCGTACTCGCCGAGAGCCCCGGCGAGGCGTTGCAGGCTAGCCTGGAGCGGAGGGGGATCCCCGTCATCCCCGCCGGCCACTACAGGATGGAGGTAACCGGCCATCTTGTCTTCATGGATCCCACTATAGTAGAGGAGGTAAAGAAGAGGAGGCTTGAGCTGGGATCTACGAGGCTTGACGAGGAGAAGCTGGAGCTCCTGCTGAAAGCGTATAAGAGCGGTTTGATAGAAAAATAAGCTAGGGTGAATAGGTTAGCCGGGGAGCAGGCCCTCCTCCTCCAGCCTGTCAGCAATCCACTTAAGCCCTAGCTCCTCCAGCTTGGCCCTGCTGGGCCTACCATCTATCCATCCCCTGAGCTTGTAGTACTCGGGCAGCATCTCGCCTAGCTTCACCACCTGCCCCTTACTGGCTCCATCTGGCATAGGCTCCTCAAGGAACCTCTTCGGCAGAGTATCGTACTCCACTCCATCGCCAAAGCTGAGCACGTTGAAGGCCCTCTCAGCATTGTATATCCTCTCTCCTATAGTGTGAACCTCCTCCTTGGTTATGTCCCACCCGGTCACTGCGGCGAGTATCTTCGCGTAGTCCTCGTCCCATATGGCGAAGCTGCTGAACTTGCATAGCACCATGGAGTCTATCACGGCGAACACGTCCTGGAACTCCTTGACGAGTGCAGGCTTGCCCCTCGTCTCGAACCTGTCCACCAGCATAGGCACGCCCAGAACCTCGGGGCTTATCATGTATGCTCTAAGATGGCATCCCCCCCTATTGCTCGTAGCGTAGGCCAGCGCGTGCCCCTGAGCCCCCCTGGGATCATACGCGGGTAGCTCCTGCTTCCTGACCACCATAGCCAGCTCCGGAGCACCATACTTGCTAGCCAGCCTGTAGGCTCCCTCCGCCAGCTCGTCGCCGACGCCGCTCCTGAACGCCGTCCTCCATGTGAGCTCCACCACGAGCTCTGGTGTACCCCACTCCGCCTTAAGGCCCCTCAGCTTCTCCCGGGGGAACTTCCCCTTCTCTATCAACTCCAGCAGGGTTCCTATAGTGTGGCCCGTGCTTATCGTGTCCAGCCCCAGCTCGTTCGCCAGGAAGTTCGCCTTTATAATGGACTCCAAGTCATCGTTCCCGGTCTGGGCGCCGAAAGCCCATATCGTCTCGTACTCAGGGCCGCCGCCCTCCCCGCTGAACGGCGACTTGCCAACTCTACTGTACCTAGCACACGTTATAACACAGCCCCAGCAAGCCTCCTCTATACTCTTCTTCTTATCCAAGTACTTCTCGGCCAACGTCTCACCGCTTATCTTCTCCGCTCCCTCGAAGTATCCCGTCTGGAAGTTCCTAGTGGGCAGGAGGCCGTTCTGGTTTATGATGTTCACCAGTATAGCTGTTCCCAGCGCGGGCAGGCCCTCACTGGTCACAGGGCTCTCCTTATGCTTCTTAGCGACCTCCCTCACGACATCCTTGAATAGATCCATCCTCGCTATCTTTGGCACGCTATGGCCCAGCACCGCTATGGCTTTCAGCTTCTTGCTCCCCAGCACCGCTCCATGGCCTCCCCTGCCGGCCGCCCTGTTCTTGTCGTTCATTATGGCGGCGAACTTGACTAGCCTCTCGCCTGCCGGGCCTATGGCGGCGACTTTTATCTTCGCGGCCTCCTTCTCACCCACCTCCGCGGCCAGCTCCTCTCTTATCTTGTCTGTAGTAGAATGCACATCCAACCCCCAGAGATGGCCTGCGTCCCTAAGCTCCGCTTTCCCATCATGTATCCAGAGATAGACCGGTTTCTCGGATACGTCCTCGATGAATACGCCGTCGTACCCGGCGAACTTGAGTTCAGGGCCGAACTTGCCCCCGCTCTGGCTGTCATGGACTGTATCGGTTAGAGGAGACTTTGTCACGCTGCACCAGCGCCCTGACTCGGCTACCCCTGCTACACCCGTTGCGGGGCCCGTGAGTATGAACACCTTGTTCCGGGGGCCCAGCGGGTCTGCCTTGGGGTCTATCTCCTTGAGGGCCAAGTAGACGCCTAGTCCTCTTCCGCCTATCCATGTGCGTAGAACGTGTTCTGGCAGGGTCTCGTCTCGGAGGGACCCGCTCCAGAGGTTTACTCTCAGGAATTTACCCATGTATCCTCCTGGCATTAATGCTCAACTCCACTTGATAACATGTATAGGTGTTCGGGAAAACACGTTTATTCGCATACAATATATTGACGTGGAGGATATAAATAGTTATAACCCAGGCAAAACACCCTGGGGCCAGAGAGGAGTACTGGTTATGCTTAGATTCAAGAACTGGTTGGTGAGCCACTCGAGTGACAGCCATCCAAGAGAGCTCGTCGTGGAGGTCACGAACAAGTGCAACTATCGTTGCATATACTGCTTCAGGAACCTTATGGAAGAGCCTGAGGGCTACATGGACACAGGGCTCTTCCACAAGATCATAGGAGACGCCAGGGAATCAGGCGTCGAGAAGATAGTCTTCACCGGCTGGGGCGAGCCCCTCCTACACCCTGATATCAAGGAGTTCGCCGAAGCGGTTAAAGATAACGGGATGAGCCTCCTCCTAAACACTAACGGGTACTTCCTAGGAGACCATGTTGAATGGGTGAAGGAGCTCGTGGACGAGCTCTATATAAGCCTCGACAGCAGCGAGAGCAATCTCTACTCGGTCCTGAGGAAGGGAGGCGACCTCTCCAGGGTCATCGAGGCGGTTGAGCGGATAAACCGTTACAGGCGTGAGACACTGTCGAGGAAGCCCGAGATAACGGTCCAGTTCACACTCACCAGGCTGAACATAGACAACTTGGAGAGCACGATAAACCTGGCCGGCCAGCTCAAGGCGACGAGGTTCATAGTATCCAACATACTCCCCCTCACACCGGGCCAGGAGAAGTCCCTGGCGTGCTACATGGATCCGGAGTGCAGGGAAAAAGTGTCAAGGCTCTCCACCCGCCTGGCCCGGCTGAGCATGATTCACAACATAATAATATCCATGCCCCAGCTAGGCCTCTCCACGGAGAGGGAGTGCCCCTACGCCGCGAGGGACGCCCTCTACGTCAGGTGGGACGGCAAGGTCACGCCGTGCATATACATGGCGCACGGCTGGAGGAACACGTTCTACGGCATAACAAGAACGATCAAACCAGCCATACTAGGGGACCTTAGAGAAGAGGGCCTCATGGATATATGGCGCTCACAGGAGTTCACAAGGTTCAAGTTCACGCTAGACACAATGCACTTCCCCAGCTGCCCCGACTGCCCGCTACGCGAGTACTGCACCTTCACACTAACAAACGAGACCGACTGCTGGGGCAACCAGCCGAGCTGCGCCTCATGCCCATACTCGAGGGATATGGTGAGATGCCCACTGTAGAGATACATATATACGCCGGGCTCCGCATGAGCCTCGGATGGAAGGAGAAAAACATAGAGATACCCGGCTGCACCAGCATAGCAGGCCTACTCAAGGAAGCCGGGCTATGGGACGCCCTAAACTCCTATATCGAGAAAGGCTACAACCCCATAATACTCGTAAACGGCTCCAACATCTTCCTACGCGAGGGGCTGGAGGCTAGGGTATGCGGGGGCGAGAGAATAGATGTGTTCCCCCCGAGCGCCGGCGGTCTCCCACCATGAGGCAACCATTAAAAACCATCATGGAACAGATTGACTTGACAGGCTGGTGCATAATCCTTGGAGGACGCAGAACTAGTATGCCCCCGATGCGGGTACAGGAGGAAGGCCGACCTATGGAGCTGGACCTGCCCCCGATGCGGAACCCCCCTCCAGGTAGAGGTCAGCCCTAAAGGGAGCATATCTTGGGACAAGTGGCGACGGCGCAAACTAGGAGTCTGGAGGTACAGGGAGCTCCTCCCCAGGCCGAGGAGAATAGTCAGCCTCGGAGAAGGCGGTACACCCCTAGTCAAGGCAGACTCCATATCAAGAAGCCTCTGGGTCAAATTCGAGGGAGCCAACCCCACGGGAAGCTTCAAAGACAGAGGCATGACAGTAGGCGTCTCCCTAGCCCTAGAGGCAGGCGCTAGGATAGTGGGAGCCGCGAGCACGGGGAACACCTCGGCCTCACTAGCCGCCTACGCGTCCAGAGCAGGCCTCGCGAGCATAGTAGTGCTCCCCCAGGGCAAAGTGGCCCCTGGGAAGCTCTTCCAGGCAATACTCCATGGCGCCAAAATAGTGGAGATAGAAGGCTCCTTCGACAACGCCCTAGACGCCCTGGTAAAGGCCGCGGAGCACCGCATAGTATACCCCCTCAACTCGTATAACCCCTGGAGGCTCGAGGGGCAGAAGACCATAGCATACGAGATAGCCGACGAGATAGGGGTACCCGACTACGTTGTAGCCCCCGTAGGTAACGCTGGCAACATATCAGCAATATGGAAAGGCTTCAAAGAGCTCCTAGAACACGGGCTCATAGACAGCGTCCCCAGACTAATAGGCATACAGGCTGAAGGCGCCTCCCCCCTCTACAGGACGTGGAGCACAGGCTCAGAGAACCTACAGCCTGTAGCGGAGCCGGAGACCGTGGCCACCGCCATAAGAATAGGGAGGCCGGTCAACTGGTTCAAGGCCCTAAAAGCGGTTCATGAATCCAAGGGGTTCCTCGAGGCCGTGAGTGACAAGGATATACTGGAAGCCCAGAAGCTCATAGCTAGGAGGATAGGCCTCGGAGTCGAGCCCGCGTCGGCGGCCCCTCTAGCGGGTTACCTCAAACTGGTAGAGAAGGGAGTCATAGATAAGAATAGCAGGGTGGTGCTCGTAGCCACGGGCCACGCGTTAAAGGATCCGGGTATAGCGGATCTTGTTGACTCGGAGTCTATTAGGGCGGGAAGCGTAGATGAGGCGGTAGAGATAATAAGCTCCCTAGCAAGAAGCCTGGATGAATAGGATGCAAGGAATGCGTGTAAAGGCACGGGCATACGCGAGCAGTGCAAACCTGGGCCCCGGATTCGACGCATTAGCCTTAGCCGTGGACGCCTTCTACGACGAGGTCACAGTAGAGACTTCTCCAAAGCCCGGTGTCGAGCTGGTCAGCGTAGAAGGCCCCTACTCTGGAGGCGTAGATGTTGCCCGGAACACGGCAACAGCCTCCATAAAGGAACTGCTCAGAATAACCGGTATGAATGGGGAGGGTTTAAGGGTCACTCTGTGGAAGGGCGTGCCCCCTGGTAGGGGGTTGGGGAGCAGTGGCGCCAGCGCAGCCGCCGCGGTCAAGGCCGCTGCAACGCTCCTAGGCCTTGATGCTCCTCTGGAGACCCTGGTCAGAGCCGCCGGGTTGGGGGAGGCAGCCTCCTCCGGGTCTCCCCACTATGACAACGTGGCGGCCTCGCTTCTAGGGGGCCTCGCAGTAGTGGGCGAGCAGGATGGGAGCATAGTAGTTGCTGGAATAGAGGCTAGGCCCCACATAGTTTTAGGCATACCCTTCAACGAGGTTCCCCCTAATAAGACAAGGGAGATGCGCCGTGTTCTGCCTGATACCGTGGGCTTCAAGGCTTACGTGCATAACACTCAGAGACTGGCACTTCTCCTGGCGGGGTTTGCTATGGGTGATTATAGGCTGGCTGGGCTGGGGATGGATGACCGTATAGTTGAGCCTAGAAGGAAACAGTTCGTACCCTGCTATGAGGAGCTCCGCCAAGCTGCATACGGGGCAGGCGCGGCGGGGTTCACTATATCAGGAGCGGGCCCCTCAGTAATAGCGTTAGCCGAGACCCCGGGATCGGCTGAGTTGATAGCCCGCGCCATGAAGGAAGCCTACACGAGTTGTGGCACACCATTCCTCGTTGTCCCTGCCAGAGGGGCTCCAGGGGCAACTGTGCTGCAGGTTATCTAGGAAGGAGTCTGTGGTGATGTGAGACAATGGACGTATACGTAATAGGGGCCGGCGCCATGGGCTCCCTCTTCGCCGCCCTCCTACACAGGTCCGGGGTAAACGTTGTACTGGTCGACCGCGACCCTGACACGGTTAAGGCTATCGCCACCCGGGGAGTTCGAGTGGAGGGTGTAGAAGAGTTCACTGCATCTATACCTATATACGGAGAGCCTCCCCCAGGCAGGCCCTGGCTTGTAGTATTATTAACCAAGTCATACTCGACCAGAGAAGCACTCGCCTCGGCGGCCAGCGTCATAGGCAGGGACACGGTGGTAATGAGCCTCCAGAACGGGCTGGGCAACGAGGAGGAGGCGCTCAAGTACACCCGTAGAGTAGTAGGCGGTATCACTACCAACGCCGCTATAAGAAAGGCTCCTGGGAGGATTAGGTGGGCCGGGAGGGGTATAACTGTCATAGGCCGCTATCCCAGAGGCTCCGAAGACGCTGTTGAGAGGATCGCACGACTCCTCAGGGAGGCGGGACTCGAGGTGGAGGTGACCAGTAACTCAATAGGGTGGAAGTGGGTTAAAGCCATCGTCAACGCGGCTATAAACCCTATAGGGGCGCTGGTCAGAGCGGAGAACGGCTACATACTAGAGGATCCCGGCCTTCTTGAATTAGCACTCGAGGTGGCCGGAGAGGCGTCACATGTAGCAAATACCCTTGGCGTAGAGCTCCCCCGGGACCCGGAGAGCCTGCTCTTGGACACTCTCAAGAGGACCCGAGAAAACCTCAACTCTATGCTCCAAGACTTGATGGCCTGCAGGAGGACCGAGGTAGACTATATAAACGGCAGGATAGCCCTGCTCGCTGAGGAGCATGGTGTAAAGGCCAGCCTCAACAAGGCCCTCTGGACCCTCGTGAAGGCTGCCGAGGCCAGGTGTGGTAGTGATGCGTTTAAAGACGCGGCCGCGAGTTAATTATGTATAAAACCAACACTTTTAATCCATGGACTACTGGAATCTCTTCAAACCTGGGGCATACACGTGGACCAGGCGGCCATAGGATACACGGCGGCTTTTCTGGCAGGCTTATTCTTCGGACTCAGCGACGTACTCGTGAGGGCCGCATCACTCAAGCTGACCCCCCTCCAGAACCTCCACATAAGCCTAATAGTAGGAACCCCCATACTCTGGATCGCTGCCATAGCCGCGGGAGGCAGTCCTCCAAGTACTGAGGGCCTCGCATTATACGTTCTAGCAGGCGTTCTCAACTTTGTGTTAGGCAGACTAGTATTCTACACGGCGATATCCTACGCTGGAGCGGCTGCCGCCGCTATAGCCACAAGCCCAACCACAGTGTTCGCAGCCCTCCTAGGCTGGGTCTTCCTAGGCGAGACCCTCGGCCCTGAGGACATAGCAGGGATAACACTTGTACTACTAGCAATATACCTAACCTACAACAAGCCCAGCGGCGAAGCGCTCCACGGTGGCCATGGGTCGACAGGCGTCCTCCTAGGAGTCATCTCCGCCTTCATATTCGCACTGTCAACACTAGTGGTCAGAAAAGCCTCAGGCTACATAGGCTCAGACCCCCTCTACGGCGCCGCCATATCATACACCACAGCACTCCCACTGGTAGCATTATACAATAGGAGCCTCACACCATGGAGAGGCTTAGACAGGCGACACCTAGGCTACATGGCTGTAGCAGCCATAGTGGTATCACTCGCACAGATATCCAGATACCTATCCCTCTCCCTGGTAGAAATAGTTGACGCCTCCATACTCATGGCCCTCTTCCCAATACACACCCTACTCTTCACCAGGCTCCTCCCAGGAGAGCTCGAGGAGAAGCCTACAGCCGTACACGGTGTCGCCGCGGCCCTAGCATTCACGGGGATCACCCTAGTCATACTCTACTAGAACAAGAAAGGAGAGCCCCAAGCAAGAGGATGGCTCTAAGATGCCCCGAATAAAAAGTAAAAACAATCACCCACAGCATTGACATAATGAGGTTGAGGGAAATGACCACCGCGGCAGTCGCCACAAGCGACGGGAAGACCGTTCATAAAGGCCACTTCGGAGACGCAGCCCAATACTATATATACGACCTCTCCACGGGAACCCCTCTACTCGTCAGGAAGATCGATAACCCCTACCACGGCCACAGGGAACACGGTCATGGAGAAACATGGAAGAGGAGGAGCCTACTAGAGCTACTCGGTCACCCCGACTATGTAGTCGCAACATTCTACGGACCCGGGGGAGAAGAATTCTTCAAAAAGAACAAAGTCACCCCGGTAAAGGCCAAGCCTGGAGCGAGCATAGAAGAAGCTCTAGAGGCTCTCCTCGGAAAAGAAGGATAAA
>CAYVIZ010000013.1:0-25232 GCA_964451715.1 uncultured Desulfurococcales archaeon
TACCATTCACCATAACACAGAAAGGCATACAAGTATGGGTCCCACCAAACCTCGAGAGTATCCCTGCCTTCTCAAAAAAGAGAGAGTACCTAGTCCCATGCAGTCTTCTTAAGAAGCTTATTGGAACACTCAAAGGAGGCATGATCGTTTCCGCTTATTATCCTGTGGATTCAAGGCCTTATTGTCTCCTATCCCTATTGCTTTCTATGGCGTTATACAATGATGCCAAAACACTTGTAGTTAGCTATTCCATGTCATCTTCCCAAGTTAGAGATTTTCTTTCCTCGTCGCCTGAGAAAAAGCAAGAGCTCCCTGCTTCTAGGATCATAGAAGCTCTAATTGACTCGGGTAAACTTGTGGTAAAAGCCTACAACCCCTCCGCGTATAGTGTTGAAGAGCTCTACTCACGTGAAATGGAATTTATAGAAGAGATAGACCCGGATATCGTTGTCTTCATAGGAGTGGACTCGGCTCCCCAGCAGGATGATCCGGAGCTTATAGACCTGCTGAGAAATGAGATGATGTACCTGAAGTCGAAGGGTATACTTGTATTTAGATTCGGTGCATTAGATTCTAAGAGGAACTATCAGGCTGCTGTACAGCTGTCTGATATTGTGTTAAGGTTTAGCGGCTACAGGCAGGATCAAGGTGAGGGATCTACTGTATATATGTGGATTACTGGGAAGGATCCAATAGTTATAGATAAACACCTCCTGGTCAGATGCGGCCTCGAAGCGCTCGCTGAGAGCATAAAGTCATCCAATATTAGGGAGGGGGTGCCTCAATGGGGGTGATACCTTTGACTACGTTCCTTAATAACGTAAAGGATATCCTTTACAAAAAATCGCCAGGTACTGCTCTATTTTTGGATTTCGTCTCAAGGAAGGAGACGGGAATGCCTTTCACTGAGTCATTGCTTAAGAAGCCAGATAAACTAGTTGATATTATTCAGAAGGCATACCCTGACAAGTACTCGGTAGCTTTCATATACGATTTAATAGTAAAGATTATAGCGTCAAAACTGGGTAAACTGGATGCTGTAGAGGAAGTGAAAAAGGCTCTAAGCAATGGATGTACTAGTTTTGTGAGACTACTAAAGGAGAATGGAGTAAATGGATCACTAAACGAGGCGGTTTGCGGGTTGAATCCAGCCAATAGTTATGAAGGTAGCGTAGCTAGCCTCTCTTAAAGGTAATCCAGCCGATTAATTGCCCGATTAACATTGTGCTTAACTTACAACTACTGGTATGTTATCGTTGTAAAGAATGATGTGTGCTTTACCGTCGATATATCGTAGGCAAAGACCTATAGAACGTACTTGTAAGCCCTTGCTCATAGCCTCTTTTAATATTGAGGGTAAAAGCGGGTCACCTTTCCTGTACGGCGTGAAAACCCTGGCTCCCGGGAAGCCTGATATGAAAACAAGGAACACACTATCTCCTATAGCCGCTATTTCTCCTAGAAGCTCTATATGCCTTCTCCCTCTTTCAGTTGGACAGTCGGGATACATGGCTTCCATGTGGGGTCCTCTGAGCACAGCGCTCTTTAACTCTACCAGAACATCCTTTCCCTTGCAGTCTAGTAGAAAGTCGAGTCTTGAGTCTCCTATTCTCGGTGCCCTGGCTTTTACATTGCACCCTTTGAGCCATGATATAAGACCTCTGTTGACAGCCAACTCAAACGATTTCTCTTGCAGGGAGGTATTGATTAGAGAGCCGCCGTAAACCTCTGAGCCTATAAGGTAGTGTGTTGTAACTCCTTCTCGTCTGCGTTGCTTACAGATGATAGTGCTACCAGGATATAATATGTCCTCGAGTCTTCCTGTATTGGTATTATGAACTAGTAGCTTTTCACCGGACAAAGTATATGCCTCTACCACGAATCTGTTCAACCTCTTTATAACACTGCATTTCTCCACACCAGGTATTACTTGGATGATTGAACCTTTACATTCCGGTTTACTCTTCACACCTTATAACCCAGTTAGTATTGGGGAATCTATATCAAGAAAAAGAATGTGTTTAGAAATGCATGCTACCCCTTATTGACCTCTTCTAGTGTGAGGGCGTTATAGGCTATTATGTGAGGCTTCATCATGGGGTCGGCTAGGTATATTGTGTCCTCTATATATAGTGGTCTTAGGCTCATTAGTGAATAGTAGTTAATCCATTTATCAGTATAATCCTTTTGAAGTATCTTGTAGGACACTATTCTGCCCTGGTTGTCCATCTTTATAACTGCTATACCCACAGCTTCTCTCTCTCCGAACCGGGTGGAGTAGACTGGTATAAGTACATAGGAATGCCTTGGATCGTACTGGAATGCTTTGTGCCCGTTTACAGTATCTTCTATGACCGGGCTCCTATAGTCTTTGATCACTGTTCTGTTAATAATTTTTATCGAGCCGTTCTCCAGAATTCTATAAGTGGTTATTCTAGCATTCCACATTCTGTCGTCGAAGCCTACGCCTACTAGTATACTATTATTTATAGGGTGTAGGTAGTCGTCGAAGCCGGGTGATTTGAGGTATCCTATAACCTTCGGCTCATGAGGGTCGGAGAGGTCTATATAGAAGAGTGGGTCTATAACCCTATAGGTGACGAGGTATAGTTTATCGCCTATAAATCTCACAGCATGGATTCTTTCTCTTACCGATATATTATCCAGTCGTGACACTTCTTTAAGACTCGTGGAGTTCAATACTGTAAGACTTACACTACCATAAGTATAATCGTATGTCACCAGTCGGAGGTATCCTTTGTACTCGTCCATCTGCCACTGCCTTGTAACAGAACCGTTTATTTCGGTCTTCGCTATAAAGCCCATAGAGCTTGGTTTTAGGGATGCTTTAAGCAGTACACCCATGTGCCTTAACTTTTCTTCGAATACGCTTGTATTTTCCTTCAACTTGTCAGCATCAAGTTGGATTACTCCGTTCGACGTGGTTGTGGCAACGGGGTTCTCTAGAGGTGTGCTTAGAGGTTTTACTATGAAGACAGGGGGTTCTTGCGTGAACAGGTATAGTGTATCGCTGTTAGGCATATATATGGCCGACGCATAGCTCCCCAAGGTTGCTATGCTTTCCATACTATAGTCGCTCGTGTTGATGCTTGTCACTATTATGTAGACTTGAGGAGTTCCCGTCAGGTATATGTTTCCAGGTTCTATTTCTCCTTCACTAGTCTCCGGCACAACAGGCTCGCCGCTGACGCCGGAGAGGGAGTTCTCCTGGGTTACTATTATGAGTCTCCCATCACTCGTTGATAGTCTAGAGCTGAAGAATGAGCCGTCAATCCATCCTGATCTTATAAAACGGCCATTCATGTCGAAGATGAGGAACCACGTTGTCCTAGCTACCTCTATGAAAGGCGGTGAGCGTGTTCCATAGGAGGCTTCAATCAAAGCTATTATCTTTCCCTTATACAAGTATAGGCCTACAGGCCTGTACCCTCTTAAACCTATGCTCCACAGCACGTTCACCACGTTATACCCGGTAGTAGTATTGCTTACCACTGCGACCCAGTAGGAGCTGTTGTGTCCCTTGAAGCCTTGTATGTAGCTGGTCAGGTTCACCTTGAATTTAAGGTGAATATCCTCTGGTGGATAAGCCTTGTAGAGCATTAGCGTCCCATTCCTTGCTAGGAGGGCAATGTGTTCACCGTCCGTCTTCACATAGTCTTCCTCGTCAATACCCTTAACCTGTACATTGGTACCAGAGTAAAACGACTGCTGAGGAGAACCACCTACTTGCGTCCCGGTTACGGTCATTGTTGGTGTGGCTACAGTTACTGTAGCCTCGGTTTTCACTGGACCCGCGGCATCTAGTGTTGCATAGTAGAGGGGGTACATTATTGGGTATCTATATTGTGGGCTAACCATGGTAGATAACGCTTCTAATAGGTTTTTAATACTACCAGTATCCATGAATCTTATGATGCCGTTCTTTACTGAGAGTCTTATAGTCTTGTCTCCCGCTTTATATGAGGGCTGCACTTGTGTTGTCACTGTAGAGTCGGTTTCTATTTGCCTGCCCGGGATTTTTGTTGCCGGGTTATAGATTGTTATCATCGCTGTCACAGCTAATGCTATGATGATACCGGCCATAAGGGGCTTTACTAGTGGATGGTAACTTGTCATTGGCTTATCACCGTGTATAGTAAGTGTGCATCTCGTTCTAGTTAAATCCAGGTTTTTGTACGGTGTGATCAAAAGTTTAGATCTAAATCTTATCCATGGGCATTATGTGTTACTAGGGGAGCATAGAGTATGGATAGATCTACAGAGGATCCGCTGATATTGTTAGGGGGGACGAGTCTAAGGGTTTATCTGTACCTGCTTCACGCCGGGAAGCCTGTCGGCATAAGAGAGCTTCAGAGGGACATGGGGTTCAAGAGCCCTACTACGGCTAGGCATCACTTGGAAAAGCTGGTAGAGCTGGGGTTAGCCCGCAGGGTTGAGGAGGGTTTTATTGCAGTTAAGCCGCGTGGAGTATTGGGAGGGCTTTATAATATACTGGGCGTGGTTGTTCCTAGAAGTGTTCTACTCTCATCCTTCCTGGCTACGTCGACCTTGATATGCTTGTTAACCCGTGAATGCGGTATTCTAGGTTTGTCCCTGTTTATTGTAGGGACCTCTATAAGTGTATGGGAGTCCTATATGTTCTACCGGGATTACCGTGAACTAGTTAAAGGAGGATGAGAGGATTCTAGAGTTTTCAAGGCTCTTACCTGGTTTTCCGGGGGAACTCTCTAACGTGAACATCGAGCTGGGGGAATGGTATTTCTATGCCTTCCTCGTTGAATCTCCTGTATACTGCCTTGATGATAGCCTCTCTAACGGCCCAGTAGTCCTCTCTTCTCGCCCAAGCCCTTAGTTGCAGGTTGACAGAGGAATCAGCCAACTCTGTCACTATAACTTGTGGCTCCGGATCACTTAGAACCCCCTCTATGGAGCGAATGACTTCTAACGCGGTTTTAACCGCTTTATCCAAGTCTGTACCATACGCTACACCCACATCTACAGAAATCCTTTTCACAGGCATCTTAGTATAGTTAACTATGGCTGACCCCCATACAGACTTGTTAGGCACCATTATAACATTATTTTCGGGTGTTTTAAGCACTGTAGAAAGTATGCCTACATCCTCTACAACACCCTTGTATCCCGCCACCTCTACCACGTCTCCCTTGGAGAAAGCCCGGGAGGCTGCTAGCCATACTCCAGCTGCTAGGTTGTTAATCGTATCCTGTAAGCCGAATCCTAGCACAAGCCCTATAATGGCGGATAAGCCCAGTACTAGGCTCCCCGTATTATATCCCAGTGTAGCCGCTACAGCTAATACAAGCGCGGCATAGAGCAATACCTCGACAAGCCTAGCCAGCACACCCGCTGCCAGCTCTGGGACGCCTATACGAGTCAGCGAGCTGCGTAAGACTTGAATAACGGTTTTTATGATCACATAACCGACTACTGCAATAACTATAGCCCATAGGAGGGATTCTACCTTAATACTTGTGAGCGGGATGGTTCTGCTTAGCAAATTCGTCATTTCCATTGCACCATATATTAATTCATTAAATGTTTAATATATTATTTAAAACCGTGAACATCTCTATTCTTCTTCAGTTGCTCCACAGCATTAGAAGCTATAAAATCCTGTAGAATAAGATGGCGGAAGTCACTACATAGTAGGATGAGGCTATCACCAGCAGCCATCTAGACTCCATCTTCACCATAATACCCGTAGACATGCGGGCTCCTGTGTACGTGCCTACTAGTAGGAGTATAGCTAGTATTAAGTCCAGGTGTCCCGTATATATATAGCCTATAACCCCGGTTGCAGCTGTTATGCCAACCATTAACTTGCTCGTAGAGAGGGCTTTATGCATCTCTATACCAAGTACCAGCACTAGTATGGGAACCTTTACGACACCGCCGCCTATTCCGAGTGTAGCTGAAAGGAAGCCTGCGATCAGACTAGCTAGTATGGCCACTATAAGCTTCAGGGCACTCTTATCCCTGGAGGAGGATGCCGTGTTTAGCTTGCGGCTCTTTACATAAAATAGAACAGCCGTGACTAGTAGGATTGACGCTAGCAGTGCCTGTAGCGTGTTGCTGGTCATTTTACCGAAGGAGTAAACACCTATTGATGCCCCTGTAACGGATGCCGTCTCTAGTATGACTGCAAGCTTGTAATCCACCAGTCCTTCACCGAATAACCTCCTGAGACCGCCTGCGCTGGTTCCTAGTATGGCGAAGAGGCTTGCTGGAACCGCCTTCTTTATGTCTACACCTGCTATGACTAGAAGAGGAACCATAACGGAGCCGCCGCCTATGCCCAGTAGTGTTCCTAGGAAGCCTGCTACGAACCCTATTATGGGCGCTAACACGTAGTCTAGATGCATCATCAGGTTAGACACCATGTTTACAGGGGCTGCCTAGTCTCCAGGTTTATTGATGGAGATCTCTAAGGCTGGATATTAAAGGGTTTAGCATAGAATATGTGGAGCCGCCGCCGGGATTTGAACCCGGGACCCCCGGCTATCCCGCGACTTCGGTGCTCGGGTAACCGATACGAGGCCGGTGCTCTGCCGGCTGAGCTACGGCGGCACCATTGAAGAAATATCGTTGCCTTGCTTGGTATTTTATTTTATCTATCCCTCGATGCCTCCTCTCTTCATGCGCCTCGACATGACAAGCATGCGGCCTAGTGTTTCGACGAAATGCTCGGGGTCTATTACCATTACTCCTAGATGCTCACACATATTACGTATACCTGCATCGCTGGAGACTACTGCCCCTTTTAGCTCGAGGGCCAGTATAACCGTGTCGAAATCCTCGGGGCTGTCTATTATACCCTTCCTCAAAGCCTCTCTATACCTGTCACGGAGGCTTCTTATAATGTCTCCCAAGCACTCCCTCTCCTTACCCGGGGAGCATTCCCTCCACGCCCTTGATACCATATCTTCCGCGACCCTGAGTCCTTTATATACACGTTTCCGCATATCCGAAATATACTCCGAGAAAACGGAGGCGGGTAGTTTAGTAGTCAGCTTATCGGGGGCTTTTACGGTTATCCATGTAGCCAGCTCGTTAACTGTTTCCACGGATACACCGTTACCTATAAGGTATCTTCTAAGCTCGTTCCACGTAGATGGGGTCATATAGTACGAGGAGCCCAGCTCTAGGCGCGTGTCTCTAATCAGTTCCGCTAGTTTTCTCACAATATCTTCAAGATCACTACTGCCCAGTTTACTCTTCAACCTCGACTCTGTAAAAGCCGTGGTATCCAGTATGAACACTTGCAACAGGCTCCACCATTAACTAGTTCTCACTAGACTATATTTGCTGCTGGTTATACAATAGAGTCTTGAGGGATAAAAATGAAGGACTATGAGCGGCCCCCGTTTGCAACAGGCTTCATAGTAGACGACTACCGGCCTCTGTTCGAGTACTGGAGGGCGGCACGTGAGAGGGGGCTGGAGGATCTGGTTGAGAAGAGTATGCCGTCAGATAGCGACATAAACTTATTGTTAGAGAAAATACGGGGAGAGAAGCTCTCTCTAGGGGATGTTATAGAAATGGCTATGGACTTGTTCATCACTAGGATAGACTCGAAGCTTGCTTTGGAGGCTGTTAGGAGAGCCGGCTATGAGAGAATAGGGGAGAAGGATGCTCATAGGATGATTGCAAGGATTCTCGCGGGATGGCTGATAGAGCTTTTAGAGAGTAGTGGTAAACTAAGGTTTACGTCAGGTGGAAGGCCGGGGAACCAGTAGCTTCCTTCTATCTCCCATGTAATAGGGGCGTTTCAGGGCGAGCTTCAGATACAATTCTTCTAGCTCCTTACTCCACTCTATTGATTCGTCATACGTGTCTAGAGCACTGGATAACGCTGATGCTAGATCGTATACTATGAGTTTAGCTATCTTACTCCTAAGCCTGCCCTCCGCTATCTTTAAAGCTTTAGACATTGTTGCATCACTTGGATGCATTAATCCGGCAGCGTATTTTGATATCGCGGCTGGGGAGACGCCTAGCATTTCGGCCAGCTTCCGGTTGCCATACTCTGCTATTAGCTCCTGTATTATCCTTTTTCTGACAGTCTTACCTAGATGGTGGGCAAAATCCGTCTTCACCTTAGCGTCCCGTGGGATAGTTTAGGCTGAGGGTATAAAACGGGTTGGGGGTATGGCGTGGTTCTTAAATGGAGGAGAATAACTCTCCCAGTCTTCTTACGCCCTCTGTTATTTGCTCTTTTGACGGATAACTATAGTTGAGCCTCATAGTATTCCTTCCGGTTCCATCTACAAAAAACGAGTTGCCGGGCACATAGGCTACTCCCTTCTCTAGAGCCTTCATCATGTATTCCTTAGTGTCCACATCCTTGTTCAGGTAGACGAAGACAAACATTCCTCCTACAGGTCTAGTCCACTCGCCTAGTCCACTGAAGTATCTGTCAAGCGCCTCCAGCATGATATCGCGTTTCTCCTTGTATATCCTTCTCGCCTTCTCTATGGTCTTCTCCACAACACCCCGCCTGATGGCCTCCATAGCAACATACTGGGAGAGGGTTGATGAGTGCAGGTCTATTGCCTGCTTGGCCAGCTCCATCTCCCCTATTAACTCCTTGGGACCCAGGGCAAAGCCTACCCTAAGGCCTGGAGCCAGTATCTTACTGAATGTCCCTAAGTATACTACCCTACCATTCCTGTCGAGTGTTTTAAGGGGCTTGAAATCTATATCCTCGAATGTGAAGTAGCTATAGGGATCATCCTCTACTATTAGAAGGTCATACTGCTCGGCAAGCTCTAGGAGATGCTTCCTCCTCTCCATACTCATGGTGACGCCGCCAGGATTCTGACTGGTCGGTATAGTGTAAACGAACTTTATCCTTCTCCTCTCATCCTCACTCATACTTCTAAGAATATCCTCTAGCCTGTCAGTCTTCATCCCGTCATGGTTTATCTCGACCCCCAGGAATCTGGGCTCGTTTACCTTGAATGCGTTTATAGCGGCCAGGTAGGTAGGTTTTTCGGTTATTATTATATCATCCTTGTCTATGAGAACCCTGGAGACAAGGTCTAGAGCTTGCTGGCTTCCCGTGGTTACTATTATAGAGTCATCCCCAGTCACGGAAACCCCCTGCCTCTCAAGCCAGGAGGCTAGGGTTTTCCTGAACAGGGTCACGCCGGACGTGGGCGCGTATTGCAGGGCTTGGACTCCATAAGTCTCTATAACATATCTAGCTATCTCCCCCATTTCGTTTACTGGGAAAGTTTGAGGATCCGGTAGGCCTCCGGCAAAGCTTATTACGTCACGGCCCTCAGCGAGTTTAAGTAGCTCACGTATCTCGGAGGCTTTCATAAACCTTGTCCTATAAGAAAATAGTTTTTGGTAGTCCATAACTTTACACCTCGAGGAGCTTTACGCCTCCAAGTATCTCTAAAAACTGTATTGCCTATCTAAAAACTATAATGAACCCCGAGGTTTCTCCTTAAAAGTAATACATAAAGGGTAAAACGTGGGCAGATATCACCGTATAACGAAGACTGAGACAACAGAGTTGGCTATTAGAGACAAGGGCTTGCTTCCTATTGTTACATCCTCGCTAACCGAGCGTCCACGGGCACCTATTATGACAAGATCATAGCTGCCGTTAGTCGCCTCCTCGACTAGTGAAGTCGCGGTGGCTTTTTCGCGTGGATCTATTTCCTCGTGTTTAAAGGTTACTCTTATATCTAGGTCGCCTATACGCTTCTTAGCCTTCCCCAGAACCTCCTGAGAATCATCCTGGCCTCTGTAGGTTACATAGTATACTACTATGTGTGACCCGTATCTAACTGCAAAGTCGACTGCAACGTCCAGGGCTCTAAGACTGTTTTCAGACCCGTCGATAGGTACTAGTATCTTCCTGAACAAGTAGCTGACTTCATATGTGGGAGTTGTGAAACGTTTTGAACTCAAATCCATACATCACCTCGTCTAGAACAACTTATATGTGAGGCCCAGGTTTTTATCTGTCTTCTCAAGCGTATCCCTCCAGCTGTCGGCCAGGTTCATTAAGGCCCTCACAGCATCAACGTTCTCGGGAACCACTATGGACTCTTGGTGTACTGCTTGGAAAAGCATTACTTCCCTACTGTTTACTGTAACACTCTCCTCGAATACTACTAGTTCAGGTATATCGTTCCTATACCTTAGATCGCGAGCCGCCTCTATAAGTTCTGCAGTACTCTTGATTCCCAGTGACTCAGTGCTGACTACTATTATCCTTGGCGCCTCATCCAATACACGTAGCACTTCCTCCCGCGTGGTATCATGCTCGAGTTCCAGTAGGACACTATGCACGTGCATCAGTGTTGTAGGCACGGCTACAGCAGATGTCATTATATCGAGGTCAGGTATAACTGTCTTAACATCCTCGCCATGATGGCTGGGAAGCGTGGGCGGATTCAAGACTATAGCGTTTATAGGCCCCTTCTTGACTTCCCGGGGATCAGCTCCCCTCCTTATGAGGGTAGCTCTAACCCTCTTAACACCGAATTCCCTATTCAGAGTACATATAAGTCTTAAAAGACCGGTAGTGTTGCAGGAAACCACCCTCAGGCTCTTCAACCCCCTCGTTTCATCGTAGTTGCACAGAGTGGAGAAGGAGGCATCCGCTACGCCGGGCTTCTCGCCTCCCTGGAAAACCTGTTTTACCCCGTATTTCTCGTAGAGAGGCTTCATGGAAACCCCTTGCTTGCCGGGCAAAGCGTCTATAACCACATCACTCTTCTCTAGCATTTCATCTATTGTCCCAGCTATCTTTACCCCCGCATTTTCAAATGCTTCTACCCTGTCTTCGGGCACGTAAAGATCGTATCCCTTCGAAACAGCTAGTAGAGCCCCATAGTCGGGTTTGGTTTTACTTACACCTACAAGCATCATATCGTCCTGCCTTGATATGGCGTCTGCCACACGTTTACCTATGGTGCCATAACCGTTAACTGAGACCCTCACACTCATTACTCCCACCCCAAGAACTTGCGGGCCGACATGTTCAAAGCCTCGAAAGCAGGGAGAGGCTCACCTGAAAGGAAAAGCAGGAGTGCACCGCCTCCTGTCGACATGTGGCCCACCCTATTTACCAGTTCCTTATTGTCTAGCTCCTTAAAAATGGCGTTAAAGTGCCCGCCGCCGAATATTGTGAACGCACCGCTCGACAACGCGTTTTCGACTAGTCTGAGAGTACCCTCTTTGAACCGTTTATCCTCTATGACTCCCGCCGGGCCTCTCATAACTATTATGCTGGCCTCCTGGAAGAACTCTGAGTACATGCGTATAGTTTGTGGGCCAATGTCTTTGGCGGGTCCATCTAGGTTGCCTAGCCCTCTAACGGCTACCTCCCCACTAGGAGTCTCTACTTTGAAATCAATAGGAGTCTCTATAGGAGCTCCTCTCAACAAGAGCCGTCTAGCCCTAGGCACTAGTGGGAGTATACCCTTCTTCTCTAAGAGAGACTTCTGCTGCTTCCCTATATCTATCCCCTTAGCAACCATGAAAAGAAACGCGACAAGACCAGTAGTAAGAATCCTATCAGCCACCTTGTTAGCCACTAGGTGCTCTATTATCCTAAGAGTATCATGTACCTTTGCTCCTCCCAAGACAAATATCTTGGGCTCTAGTTCAGGATTGAACACCTTGGAGAGCGCATCCACCTCCTTCTCCATAAGACGCCCCATCGCCGAGGGTATCACGAGCGGGAAACCCACTATGCTAGGCTGGCTTCTATGCGCGGTTGCAAATGCATCGTTTACATAATAGTCAAACAGCTCTGACAGCATACGGACGAAAATACTAGTAGCATGCTTCTCGGGCACCATTTCTATCGTTTCCTCGGAGAGGAGCCTCGTGTTCTCCAATAATAGAATCTCGCCCGGCTGTAGCTTCTCTATGGAGTCACGCGCAGCGGGGCCTATAATATCGTCTATATACTTGATATCAAGACCCACATGATCGCTTAACACACGGGAATGCTCTTTTAAGAGAACAAAATCCGAGGAGCCGGGGCGGCCTTGATGACTCATTAATACAAGCGCGTTACCCCTTTCAACGGCAAGCTCTCTTATAGTTTCGACGTGAGACCTAAACCTGGTATCATCTAGTATTCTACCAGTCTCAGGGTCTATGGGGCTGTTTATATCGATTCTCATCAGAACCTTGCTTCCACGGGGATCTATGTCTTCTATACGGGGTATCCTGGGGATGCGTGCCATTATTACCCCCAGTTGACTCGATACCTAGAGGAGGGGAATATAAATAACGAATCACATGATCTTGTATAGTAAGAAATCGCTTAGTTTTATGCATATCAAATAAAAGCTTGAGTCCTAAATAGATGCATACACAGGGTTTTTATCTGTATGCAGGGTGGTTTAGTGTTGACCGTTGAAATCTTGGATTATATGGAGGAGGCTTTGAGCAAGTTTTCATGCGGCGACTATTTCGACCTGCGCGTGGTCTCCGAGCATGGTAGGAGCATGAGATGGGAGAATGGAAGGATAACAGTAAATAAATTCTATAGTGAGGTAGGAGCTCATGCAAGAGTATTCTATAATGGATTCTGGGGCTCAGCTACGGCCTCGAAGATTGATGTTGAATCTCTTGTGGAGGCTCTTAAGAGAGCTTGCAGCATAGCAAAAGAGACTGCCCGCGCGTCGCGCCGTAATAATTCGCTGGCTGATATACCAGCGATAAACTCTTCTTATGAATGGCCTGTTAAGAGGGAGTTCGATGACGTAGATCTCTCTGAGAAGATTTCGGACCTACAGGCAGTAGGCTCTATGGTAGAGTCCCGGGATTATGTAAAGAGTGCTGTTGTTAGGCTGAACGAGTGGATGGAGTATAGGTATATTGCTAGCTCTGAGGGCGTTAATGTATGGGAGTCTAAGCCCTATGCATACTTCGCTGTTATGGCGACGGGTAGGATAAATGGTAGGAATGTCACGGCGTATAAGAATATGGGTAGGATAGACGGTTATACGTTCTTTGACGAGGTTACGCATGAAGAGATTGCCGGCATGGTGCTGGACAAGCTGGAGAAGCAGGGTGCCGCAAAACCTGTAAAGCCTGGAAAATATGATACCATTGTTTCCCCGGACCTTGTCGGCACACTGATTCACGAGGCATTTGGTCATCTAGCTGAAGCGGATTTCGTTCTTACGGGAAG
Source organism: uncultured Desulfurococcales archaeon (assembly GCA_964451715.1). GTDB lineage: Archaea > Thermoproteota > Thermoprotei_A > Sulfolobales > Acidilobaceae > Tiamatella. The sequence goes on from CAYVIZ010000013.1 coordinate 13,214, forward strand.
CGTGCTGGCAGAGTATAGGGGTAAAGAGATAGCTCCTTCTTTTATAACTGTGAAGGACGTGCCGAATGTGGATCAGGGGTTTGGTAACATAAGGTTCGATGATGAGGGTGTGCCTGCTAGAGACGCTGTTATAGTTGATAGAGGAGTTGTAAAGGAGTTTATGACCGATAGAGAAAGAGGGGCATTACTAGGACAGGATCCCACGGGTAACGCGAGGGCTGAGGGATACAGGGTCTCTCCTCTTATAAGGATGAGGAATACAGTACTGATGCCTGGCGACTGGAGCCTAGATGAGCTTATCGAGGATATAGAGTATGGAGTATTGCTGGGAACTCCTCTGGGAGGTGAGGCGAACCTGGATGGTACATTCCAAGTAGGCATACAAGATGCATATGAGATAGTCAAAGGGGAGGTAGGTAATCCCATTATGGTCTCGAGTATAACCGGTAACAGTATTGAAATGCTTAGAAACGCTGTAGGTGTATCCAAGCATTTCAAGATCGACTACGGGTTCTGTGGGAAGATGCAATGGGTTCCCGTATCCTCTGGAGGGCCCTATCTTAGAGTCTCCAAGGAGGGGGCTCCTTCTATTGGAGCGGTGTAAATCGGATGAGGTGGTGTATGCATGGTTCAACATCAATCTTTGAGTCTACACGATGCTGTTGACTTGGCTCTTCGACATGCATCTAGACTAGGTGTATCAGGAGTCGAGGTCTATGGAATCCAGTATAAGAGGCTTACCGTGAACGCTGCAAAGGGGGAGATTTCAAGTGTGTTGTTCAACGATGAAGGAGGAATAGCTTTGAGACTAGATGTAGAGGGGCGTGTAGTGTTTTCATATGTGAATAGCCTTAACTTGGCTTCTATCAGGAAGCTCGTTGATGGGGCTTACAGGCAGGCTGTATCATCTCCCGTTGACCCATACTTTAAAGGCTTCTACGAGCCTAGCAGGGAATACGTGTTCCCTGATAGAATTTACTCTCCCGTTATATCCAAGCGTCTAACTGACCCGAGAGACGTTATAGACAGTGTAATTAGTGCTATACAGGAATACGAGTCGGACAAGTTCAAGGTGACGTGGCTCTATATGGGCCTAGGAGAGGCACGCCAAGTCATAGCTAATAGTGAGGGAGTATATGAGGAGTTCTCCTCTACCTTTGCAAGGAGTATGGTTGATACGATAGGAGTGGATGGAGTCAATAGGAGTCCCTCTATATATGAAGCTGATGGATGGAGGGACAGAATACCGGATCCTAGAATGTTACTTGAAAAAGCCAGGGAGAAGGCATTCCGAAGCCTTAGAAGGGAGAAAATAGAGCTACCGAGAGAGTATAGAATAATCCTTACACCAGAAGCCTTCACAGAACTGTTTAACTATACATTCGGAGAGGCCTTGCTGGGCATAAGCTATGTAAACAGGTCGTCACCATTCACGGATAAGGTGGGAGAATCTATAGCGCCGGAATGCTTAACAGTTATTGATAACCCCCACGAACCAGGTAAGCTCGGCAGCACACCGTTCGACGGGGAAGGAGCTCCTACCTATCCTAAAAAGGTCATCGATAAGGGTGTTCTGAAGACGTTTCTATTCGACAACTACTATGCAAAGATAGCAGGCTTCGAGTCCACGGGGAATGCTTCCAGATCCAGCTATACATCTCCTCCAGGGATAGCTTGGAGCAATCTCGTCATAGAACCAGGTGACGTAAAACTGGATGAGATTCTCGAGGACGGCAACGTCATTTATGTGGAGAGGATACAGGGTGTTTTCAATGCAAAGTTCCAGACGGGGGATTATGGAGGAGCAGGGACTCCGGCATGGCTATATCTTAGAGGCGGAGAAGTAAAGCCGTTAGGCTCAATCTCAGTGTCAGGCAATATATACAGAGACATAGAGACTTGTATGCTCACTAGAGAGGTCGAGGATAAAGGTTCTTTCAGGGCTCCCTATGCATTGATTACCGCTAAAGTACACACAATCTAGTTTGACGCAGGTGTATTGGGTGCAGTGCCTTGATCGGCATTGTATGGCATGGTCACTCGTGCTTTGAGATATACGGGGACAATAAGCCTAGAATACTTATAGACCCCCATGACGGTTATTCGATAGGGTTGAAACCTCCCAAGCCAGGGGATCCTGACATCGTCCTCATAACCCATAATCACTTCGATCACAACTATTACAAGCCATACCAAGGAGAATCGTTAATAGTGAAGTGGAGACCTGGTACGATCAGGGAGAAGAGTGTTGTAATAGAGGGTATAGAAGTTCCCCACGACGAGTCAAGAGGGACGCAGAGAGGTATGGTGGTGGCTTACAAGATAGACTACGGGGGTATAGTTATTACCCATCTAGGGGACATAGGTACCGAGAAACTGGGTGAGGAAGCTTTACAGAGGCTTGCAGGATCCAATATAGTTATGATTCCGGTTGGAGGCGTTTATACTATAGGAGCGGTGGCGGCAAACAGGTTGCTGGATCTTCTTAAACCCAACATAGCGATACCTATGCATTTCTGGGTAAAGGGTATGACATTGCCTATTGATCCTCTAGAGAGATTTCTAGAATACTCGAGGTTCAAGAAATACAGGTTTGACAGTAATCGTGTTGAGCTGGATGAGCTGAATATACCTGACCCTGTTCACCTGTTTATCCTAAAGACTCCTTCATAAAAATCCTCGTTTACCTACAAAGCAATATAATATAATAATTGCTTTTATGAGTAGATTCTAAGCCTTTTGGTGACTATCTTGCGTGTCTCGCGTTCTAGATAGGTTTTTATCGCTCTTCTTATCACTTCGCTTCTCGTCATATTCTTGTCTAATGCGTATTTATCGATCTTCTCTAGGAGGTCTTCCTCTATCTTGAAGGTAACCACTTTCACAGCTATCACCATAATGGACTTACAGTATTACCTATTTGTATTACTATAGGGTTGAGTTAGTATTTTGCTTCCATTCAAAATCCTTTTTCTGTCTTTTTCTATAAGAGAAAAGACTGATATAGTATTCTTTAAGTATTTATACTACAGTCTTACTATTATATATAAAAGACGGGAAAAGGAGGCTATAGTCTATGCCAACGGTGCATTTGTCGATTCCAGATAAGATGTATAAGGAGCTGAAAGATAAGGCTGCCAGCATGGGAATACAGGTAACAGACCTAATTAAGATATATGCTATACAGGGTCTGAAATATGGGTTTGACTCAGGTGTCGATATGAACTTTGTGAGTGGATTGAAAGAGGATATTGAAAAGATTAATGGAGAATTGAAGGAGAGGATTACAAAACTAGAAGGTAGATACTATGAGCTCGTCGAACTCGTCAATTATCTCTTCAAGAGAGTAGATACTCTGCAGGAGATAGTTGAAAGTAGAGTAGCACTTGTCCCCCGTGATAAAATAGAGAACATAGATTTATCCTAGTTTAGCTCCACACCTCTTCCTAAGCTTTTCGCGTCCCTTAATTCTGACGTCGATAACATCTATTTCGTCCACCTGGTAACCCTCCTCTATAATGTGGGCTATATCCTTCTCGAGATCGTACTCCGTGTATATACACTTAGAGTTTAATGCTTTAGACGCATCGCCAATGTGCCCGGATCCGGCTACTAGAGGAGCTATCTCTGAGTGGGTGTAGACTTCGTGTCCTCCAAGTATAAATGTCGTCATTGAATACGGTGTTACCCTGACTTTCCTTGTGCCTTTCCTTATATCGGTCTCTCCCATATATCCCTCGAAAGCTTTGTAGGCTATTTTACTTGCCTCTGTAACTACATACTCTTGTATCGTAGTGAAAAACTCGTAATCTCTCCTGTCTAAGCCTATACTTGCTACTATAGCACCACTGCGTGCTAATCCAGAAATATATTCCAAGACCTTCTCCTCGGGTAGCTCACCGTCTGAACCGGGCGAGTGAACTGCAACCAACTTGCTGCCTTCGAATCCTTCTAGGGCGTAGAGCGAGAGAGCGTCTGCGAGAGGACTCCATAACTCCTCCTCATATCCCTTAGCTAGTATGTCGCCTCCAACGTCAACTGCGACTATAGTTTTAACACCTAGTTCTTCTTTAACCGAGTAGAGAGCCCTGCGCAATCCCTCTGCTCCACGCGAGGCATCTAGTAGAACAACCCTCTCATTTAACGCCTCTGCAACTCTAACGGCTTGGGGCTTTATCTCAATACCATACCTATAAGCCACTGCATCTCCGCCAGCTAGGGCGGCAGTATCGGATAGAGGATCTATGTTGAGGAAGGCGGTAAGCGGTATTGGGCCGGGATGCGGGTCTATTACATATCTCTCCCATACGAGTGCTCCTAGATAGGCTTCTGCATCCAAGTCTTTTAACTTTGTATAGAGGTGTAGGGCTCCTACAATATCTCCTCCGCCGCCAGCTCCGAATACTAGCACTGGAGAGCTGTGGGCTATGTCGCTTAGGCTCTTTATTTCCAAGTCCAAGGCCACCGGGGGATTCAGTATGATTAGACAACTATAATCTTTCCCGTTATACGAGGGTACACTTGGACATGGCGCCGTCTACCACTATACTCGTCCCCGATATATATGTTGCCTCGAACAGGATGAAGTGGGCTATGCGGCCCAGCTCAACAGGATCCCCCAGTTTCCTACCCGGGTTGAGCTCGACCACTAGTTTCCTCCAAGCCTCCTCCTCTGGGACTGAAAGTTTCTTAGCGAGTACACGTATAGTGGCGCGTGCGCCTGGAGTGTCATAGGATCCTAGCAATAATGCGTTAGCTCTTATACCGTGAGACGCGTATTGACGTGATATTACTTTAACCGCTCTGGTTATGCCTGCCCTGACGGTGTCTGCTACTACAAGCATGCTCATGGGCTCGGCGACTGATACAGCAGAGATGAATAGGATAGACAACGGGCGTCCCTTGTTTATACTGTACTCCAGTATCTTTGACGTTAGATACAGTGGTCCTGCTAAATACAGCTTAGCAGCCTCCAGCCAGTCCTCGTAACCAGCTTCAGTTAACGTGCATGGCTCGCATGAAGGGTTCCCAGTGTTTACAACCAAGCCGTCTATGCTTTCGTGTTTCGAGGTTATCAACTGGTATAACGTGTCTATGGATTCTTTGACCGTGAAGTCTAGGTGGTAGAAGATAACGCCTTTATCGATGTCTTTTGGTGCTTTATTACGCGAGGTAGCTATTACCCTGTATCCCTTCGAGTAAAGGTATTCTGCTATGTATCTCCCTATTCCCTTGGAAGACGCGGTTACTAATACTGTTCTACTAGAAGCCATGTTTCCTCCACCATGAAAGCATTGTCCTCATTCTCCTCAGTGCCCGGATTTTCTCTGTATCACCTATTTTCGCGGATTTTATAGCGTATTCTAGTATTTCTATAGATTCACGGGCTACCCTAGCGTTGAAGGGGTAAGGAACCCCGTCCTTGCCGCCAACAGCATACGCATACCTGTACGGCTCTATATGAGTTACAGCGTCACCGTCGTAGGAGGGGATCCCGTGTATAAGGTCAGCTATCAGGGCAAGAGCCCTTATTGTCGCTGGCCCCGCGCCTCTTACCAGTGCGAGCTCCTCAGGAGTACGGGGTCTATACTCGCTGAGAGACTCCAGAGACTTTAATAGTTGTCTTGAGGGTTTTACTGGTCTGTAATAACCTCTAATAATCGGTTTCTTCTTGCTACTGGTATGGATGTAGTCCATTATGTTTGGTCTAAGCATGGAGTTAGCCTCATGTATAAGGTTTACTATCTTCCGCGTCGGCTCCTTCGACAGGTCTAGTATGGCTTTTAACGCCTCACTGCTCTTCGTGCTTGTCAGGTTTAGTGTTATCCTGCTCCTCGGTACACCTGCAACGCCCGAGTGTATGGTGGTGAGTGAGGTTCTATCTATATGATATCTCCTCGCCATGCGTTCCTCTGGGTTCATGCCTTGTTGTACTATTATCCAGTTACCCTTCTCGTCAATTATTACTGTGTGGTGGTATAGTGGATAACCATCTTGTAGGAACGCAGTGTCAGCTTTGGTTGCTAGGCGGGAAGCGTTTACTAGTTCTTCCTCTCTGCTGGTGGACAGGTTATAGGCTTCAGCTACTGCTCTGATCTCGTCAGGCACCTTAAGGGACTTGGCTCCTTTGCCTCCCACGACTAGGAAGCCAAGCTCTGGGTTCCTCCAGGTCACGTCTTTCAGTATCCCGGTTAATACTGTCGTAGAGCCGGAGCTATCCCAGTCCATGCCTATAACATTGTTGAAGGCTTGGAACCATATAGGATCGTTTAGTCCTTGTAGAACAGCGGCTGGCCCGTATTCTAGTACTATAGCCTCCACTATCTTCTCTGCCAAGCCACGCATAAGATTAAGCATCCACCTAGGCACGTGGCCTCCATGCAATGGTAGATCTGCCGCCTTCACTTCTGGTATCCTCTATTTGACTGTTTTATACTCGGCTTGGGAACGGATATTCTTTATCCTTATTTTTTAAGATATTTATACAATATTTTTATATTTTATAATTATAAAATTACTATATGGGGATATTAAATTGCCTATAATACGTAAACAGAGGAAGATCCCTCTAAAAGTAGAAGACGTCATGTCCGCTCCTCCTATAACGGCAACCGAGGACACGCCTGTAAGCGATATAGCAAAAATGATGTATGATAACAAGGTGGGATCCGTTATAATAGTTGATTCGCAGGGAAAGGTGATTGGGATAGTTACAGAGAGAGACATCACACACGCATGTGCAATGGGTGTCATGGGAAAGGAGACGAAGGCTTTTGCTATAATGACTGAGAACCCTATAACTGTATCACCTTATGATAGTATTGAGGAAGCCTTTAAGAAGATGAAAACTGCTAACATAAGACATCTGCCTGTAGTAGACAAGGGGGGAAAGCCTGTAGGAGCACTCTCTATGAGAGACGTGACAGACGCGTTGTTCAGCTTCCTTCTAGTCTTATTCTAAAAGAAGGAGGAAGAGAGGTTTCTTAGATGTTTATTTCCCATTTTTCTCCAGGCTCGAGTACTACTACTCTAGTTTCAGGGGCATGATCCGCTACCAGTCGCTTGAATTCCTCAGGGCTACCATATAGGACTGGGAACGTCTTGTAGTGCATTGGTATAACGACTTTGGGTTTCACCATTGCCGTAGCATAAGCCGCTTCCACGGGATCCATGGTGAAGTGTCCTCCTATAGGTAGGAGTGCTACGTCGGGCTTGTAGATTCTCCCCACAAGCTCCATCTCGGATGTTATACCTGTATCCCCTGCATGGTATATTGTGGCTTCCTTGGAGATCACCACGACTCCGGTTGGAGCCCCGACTGGAGAGCTGTGGTTGGCAGGTACAAAAGCCACTTTTATGTCTCCAAGGATAACAGGGCCCCCCATGTTTGCACCTATTCCTCTCCCGGCGTCTCCCAGCTTCTCGGCAACATAGTTGGCCAGCTCGAACACTGCAACTACTTTTGATGCCGGGTTGTTCTTCATTATTGTAATAGTGTCTCCTATGTGATCGTCATGACCATGAGTCAGTAACACGTAATCGACTCCTCTTATATTCTCTGGGTCTTCCACTTTTAGAGGATGCGTGAGCCACGGGTCTATCAGGATTTTCTTGCCATCAACGTAAACCTCGAAAGCCGAGTGGCCATAATATCTTATGTAACCCATCCTAACCACCTCCTAGGGCAAGATGGTTAATCTGGGATTAACGCCCAGCCGTTTTGTTCTATGATTTAATATAGATAGGCTGGTCCATCCTTAAATAACATAAACTCTCCTATCTCTTGGATGGTGTGGCGTATTGGTCTCGAGAGCAGCGTTCATCAGAGTACTCAAGGAGCTTTCGTCTAGGAAGGTTAAGTATGTTGTTATAGGTAGCTCCATCCTCCATATAGCAGCTGGAAACGAGGATCTAGGGGATGATATAGATCTTTTCGTCTTCCAGCCTGATCTCTTGGCTGAGGAGGAATTCTATCATAAGCTGGCTGATGAGCTTGGATGGGGTATAGGGCAGACGTGGCTAGGGACTCCTAAGATTATAGCTAAAATAGGCGATGAAGAGGTGGAGGTGGATCTTTACACTAATCTGTTCGATTTCTTCATATCGCCCGAGTTCCTGAAGACTGCTTCTAGAGTAAGAATAAACAGTTTCAGAGTAAAAATGCTGGATCCCGAAGCCTATCTAGTGCTTAAAGCGAAATTCGCGGATTCTGAGAAGATGAATGAGTTAAAAGCGTATTTCGGCTCTAAAGGGTTTGATTTAAAGAAGATAAAGAATCTCCTGAGCCTGATACCGCGGGAGGACGAGAGGGTTGTGAGACGGAAACTTAGAGAGATAGGGTTCAACGTATAACTAGGCAATAGGGGATCCATGTTATTTCTTGAAGCCTGCGCCCTTCTTCTTTGGCCTTAAATCCTTGCTTTTACATCTTCTACACTTCGTTGCTCCTGGAGGGTTTATAGCACCGCATCTCCTGCATATCATCTTGTTGAGCACTCGTGCCTCTACTATTGCTATTTTTTCTGGATCCGTTACCGGCATTCGTGATCACCCGCTCATCCTTCTATCAATCCGTTGAGAGGTTCAGTTTTTAAGGGTTATCCATTGCATGCCTCAAGCGGGCAACGTTTTTAGTCTATAGGTTATCATGCTAAACCTTACTGGGGAGCGGGTGTAAGGGATACTAGTATAGTGAGAGGTGGTGAGAGACGGTAAAGATCCCGCTTGACACCATATGTGTTAGGAGCGGAGTACTGTGTCCTAACTGTAGGCGGAAGATTGAAAGCGGGCTTTATGAGCCTTTCGAGGTAGATCTTATGAAGGTTTTACTGGAGCTTGAGGAGCAGGGGGAGACTTGGCTGAGAAACAGTGAGTATGTAAAGGCGTATATGCTGGATGGATTCCTCGTTATTCTAATAAGGATAAGGGGGCATGAAGGATTTAGTCTTAGCAGGGCAGCTAGGGAGATTGCTAGGAGGGTTAATGCACGTTATGTCAAAATCATAGATTACAGGGGTAAGGATCTTAGATACCTGGCGCGGCAGCTTGTATCTCCGGCAAAGGTTTATGGCGTAAATATTGTGTATATGCCTGATGGGAGTACGGTGTATACTATACGTGTCAGCCGTAGGGATATGAATAGATTACCTATTGATAAGGAGTTGTTGGAGAAAGCGCTTTCCACTATCTATGGGGAGCCTGTGTCAATAGTTCCTGAGGCTCCTACGTACTAGGCAAACCATTTGTCGAGACTGGTATAACGTGTTCTTAGGTTCTCGTTATAAGCTTTCATTAGCCGTTCAAGAGCCTTCTCCACCCTCACTGGATTGAAGTCGTGCTCGTCGACAAGTATCTTGTATATTGTTTCACGGTCTGGTTTCCGCCAGACAATCCTATAGTCGTCTGTTGTGCTAGGCTTTAGAAAATAGGAGTATATCTCTTCTATATCACCTTCTAACCTGGACTTGACATAGTTCTTCAATTCTTCTATGCTGGAAGCGTTTTTCACTATTTTGACCGCAGTCTTAGGTCCTATGCCTTTTATTCCACCGGGGTTGTAGTCTGTACCCAGCATTATTCCAAGTATTATGAGCTGCTCCCTCGTTATACCTAGGCTATTTAGGAGTTTACTAAGCTCTATGATCTCGGGCTTTATCTCCACGTACAAGTTGCGGCCGGGGAGCTTTCTTTTGCCCGTTATAGCTAAGTTTCTGACTAGTCTGGGAGTACCAAATAGTAGAGAATCATAATCCTGGCTCCCCGAAGCCCAGGCATCCCCTTTGGCCGCCATATAAGCCGCCTGGGCTTCTCCCTCCTGTGGAGCCTGGACATAAGGTATCCCCATAGCGTGTAGAAGCCTCTTTGATTCTTCCACCATGTCACGCGTGAGTTTAGCCGTGGCTTGAGCGTATTTCCTCATAGATTCGACGTCGCCGAGCTCCAATGCTCTCTTGTATCTCTCTTGGGCCTCAGACTTAGCCTGCATCCTCCTTTCTATTTCCCTCTTCTTCATCTCAGGTGGGGATCCGTCGAAGACGTAAACAGGCTTTATCCCTTCCTCTACCAGGTTTATAGTCCTGTAGAACAAGCCGCTGAGATGGCTTGTTATCCTTCCTTCCCTATCCATTAGAGGAGTACCATCTGGCTGTCTTATGGCTGAAAGGAACTGGTAAAGCATGTTGTATGCGTCCAGGGCTATTATCCGCCCCTTCAAATCCTTCAGCTCTACCTCGGTTAAGGCTTCTCTAGGTATCAGATCCCTAAGGTTTACACCCAATGGGCATACCCTCCAGGGTTCCCGTATTACTTGCTAAGCTTAATTAGAAGCTCGTCCCCGCTCATCGATACTGTTACAATTCCTTTCATTTCAAGGATTAAGAGCGCCTTATAAAACTCGCCCTTTCCTATACCATACTGACGGAACAGTCTAATAAAAAGCTCGGAGTCCGTTGTACCGCCCTTCAGGTTCTTCAGCTCCTCGTATACGAGGTTGACTGTTGGTAAGGGTTTCCATGACACTATAACCACCCATAGAAACATGTAAAATTTCTGGATCAAAGGAGGGATATATAGTTGGCGGGGATGCTCCCCGGAATCACGTGTATATAGTTGGTTTGGCTGCAATCATCTCCTTGCTATAACGCTGTTTTGCCCTTTCAAACCATTCCTCATAATACTTTATCATGTACTCGTTTATACTAGGCCTGACCTTCTTTAAAGCCTCATCGAAATGCCTCATCCTGACGACAGTAGTCGACAAGTCTTCTCTTAACGCTATGAGTGCAGCCTCTCTCACCAACGCCTCTATATCGGCTCCAGTATAGCCTTCCGTGCGCTCGGCTAGGTCTATGAGATCCACGTCTGTGGAGAGAGGTACTTTACGCGTGTATATCTTTAGTATTTCTAGACGGGCCCTCTTATCTGGCGGGGGGACATAGACTAGTTTCTCCAAACGTCCAGGCCTTATTAATGCAGGGTCTATTATGTCGGGCCTGTTGGTGGCAGCTATAACAATAACGTTTTCCAGCTTCGCTATTCCGTCAAGCTCCGTGAGAAGCTGGGATACTATCCTCTCTGAGACCCTGGAATCGAGCGCGTATCCTCTAGCCGGGGCTATGGCATCTATCTCGTCTAGGAACACCACGGTGGGAGAGTACTGTCTGGCTTTCCTGAAGATCTCCCTAATAGCCCTCTCGCTCTCACCAACCCATTTACTAAGCACCTCGGGGCCTCTCACAGCTATGAAGCTCGCGCCGCTTTCCGTGGCCGCCGCCTTAGCGAGCAACGTCTTCCCCGTCCCCGGCGGGCCGAATAACAGTATACCCTTGGGAGGCTTTATTCCAAGCCTGGTAAATGCCTCGGCGTGTTTTAGAGGCCATTCTACAGACTCTATCAGCTCCATCTTGGCTTCTTCGAGGCCTCCTATATCCGTCCATTTAGTCTCAGGAACCTCTATGAATATCTCTCTAAGCCCGCTGGGGACGATCTCGTTGAAGGCCGCCATGAAATCCTCCATCCTTACTTCCATCTTTTCTAGTATCTCGACAGGTATCTGCTCTTCCTCTAGATCTATCTCGGGCAGGTACCTGCGTAGGGCATGCATAGCAGCCTCTCTTACAAGCGCTGCTAGGTCGGCGCCGGTATAGCCATGTGTTATTTCTGCTATTTTCTCCAAGTCGACATCCTCGGCTAGAGGCATGTGGCGCGTGTGTATCTGTAGTATCTCAAGGCGCCCGGCTTTATCTGGTAACGGCACTTCTATCTCTCTATCGAACCTGCCGGGTCTCCTCAGCGCGGGGTCGACAGCGTTGGGTCTGTTGGTGGCAGCTATAACAATAACGTTTCCACGTGAGCCGAGGCCATCCATTAGCGCTAGCAGCTGTGCCACGACTCGTCTCTCGACCTCTCCCACTACCTCATCTCTTTTGGGCGCTATGGCGTCTATCTCGTCTATGAATATTATGCTAGGCGCGTTTTTACGAGCCTCCTCAAATATCTCCCTGAGCCTCTGCTCGCTCTC
>CAYVIZ010000014.1:0-4548 GCA_964451715.1 uncultured Desulfurococcales archaeon
AGCAAACCTAGCCTACCTCATAGCGAGGAACAGGGATCTCCTGCTTGCTGACCTCGACGTGGAGGCTCCCAATGACCATATACTACTCGGCCTGGAGAAGCTTGAGGGGGAGGAGCCTATCAAGATCTTCTTCCCCCTCATAGATTATTCCAAGTGCACAGTCTGCGGGGCCTGCGCTAAAGTATGTGATACTGGTGCGATAATAATGTCCAAGGGGAAGCCCCCCATAGTTATGCCCCGCCTCTGCAGCGGCTGTAAGGCCTGCATGTATGCATGCGTCTACGATGCTATAAAGCCGGGGGAGCGCGTGATAGGCTACACTTACCTGACCCGCGTCGACTTGAAGGATTCAACGTTCAGCCTGCTCACCGGCATACTTAGACAAGGGGAGGAGCATACGGCGCCGGCTGTGAGGGCCGCGAAGGATAAGGCTCTAAACATCTCCACGGCACGGGATTCGTTATTGCTTGTAGATACTGGGGCGGGCACAGGGAACAGTATATCAATAGCGCTCCAGTATAGTGATCTTGTGATAGCAGTAACCGAGCCTACCCCCCTCGGCCTACACGATCTTGCCTCCATACTCGAGATAACGTCAGGGCTGGGATACCGTGCCTGGGTTGTATTGAACAGGCATGGAATAGGAGACGACTCCAGGCACGAGCGCCTGGTGAGGGATTATGGTGTTGAACTATATCACAAAATACCATATTCGAGGGAGGCTGTTGACGCCTACAGTAGGGGTGTACCCGTGGCGAAGCTATACCCGGATTCCCCCGTGGCGAGGAGCCTCAGGGTGCTCGCGGATCATGTTTCCGGTTTAGCGTGAGGAGGGTGGATGGTCTTGCTTGACGAGAGGGTTGAACTCGTTGTTGCAAGTGGTAAGGGTGGAGTAGGGAAGTCCACTATAGCCTCAAGCTTGGCTATAGTGGCGGCGGAGGACGGGTATAATATGGTCGCGGTTGACGCTGACGCGGAGGCGCCCAACATGCATCTAGTCCTAGGAGTCGATTCTTGGGATCATGTGGACCCGTATTATGAGGGGCGTACAGCGTATATACTCGGGGACAAGTGCACGAACTGCGGTGTATGCATGGAGGAATGCCCACTGGGCGCCGTGGAGTATGTTGGGGATAGATATGTTATAAACCAGTACATATGCGAGGGCTGTATAACTTGCAGCATAAAATGCCCCGAGAACGCTATAAGATACAAGTTCAAGGTGAAGGCAGGCGAGATCCGTGTAAAGAAGAAAACACAGCACGGGTTCCCCCTGGTCTCGGGGGAGATAACCCCCGGCAGACCTAACAGCGGCAAGCTAGTGACAGAGGTAAAAAACAAGGCCTACAGCATACTGGGCCCCAAGGGCCTAGTACTAGTCGATGCCGCCGCAGGTATAGGATGCCAGGTGATATCAAGCCTCACAGGAGCACACCTAGCCCTCCTCGTAACCGAGCCCACGCCCGCGGGGTTCAGCGACCTCCAGAGGATACACAGGCTCACCAAGCACTTCCTCATAGCGCCTATGCTGGTGATAAACAAGTACGACATAAACCCCCGGTTCCTCGATACGATAGAGGAGTACGCGGAGAGGGAGAACATCCCTATAATAGGCCGCATACCCTACGACCCTATGGTTCCCCGCAGCATGGCGGAGGCAAGGCCCCTTATAAAAGCCTACCCCGAATCCCCCGCATCCAAGGCTGTACTCGAGATATCTAAGAGGATAACAGGGGAGATCCTTCCATCGTGGAGGAGTTTCAGAGCCAAATACAAGCCCAGGAAGCCGGAGCCCTACATACCCGTTATAGTGAAGCCTGAAGCTTGAAGTCTATACTATCTATTTATACTTTCATACTGCATTATTATTTCAATTAGACACCGTAATCCACGTCCTCAACAAAACAGGAGGGTGAAGAGGAATGAGCGAACTAGACCTAGACAAGATCCTCAAGATGGTCGAGGAGGAGAAGAAGTACGCGGAAGAGCTCGAGGAGCTCTCAAAGTCGTTCAGACACCCTGTTCTACAGGCCATGATCAGGGGAATAGCCAGGGACAGCTTCAAGCACAGCATACTCTACGAGGCCATAGCCCGCCTCCTAAAAGAGACACAGCCCGCTCTGACAGAGGAGGAGCTGAAGCTCATCAAGGAGGGGCTGGAGAAGCATATAAAGATGGAGGCGGAGATGGTGAGGCTGACGAGCGAGTGGGCTAGACAGACGAGTGACCCCAGGCTCAAGCTGCTGCTCACAGCGATACATGAGGATGAAGTGAAGCACCACAAGATACTAGTCGATATAAAGGATCGGATAGCAGAGGCTGAAACCCTAACGGAACAGGACATCTGGGACGCGGTCTGGAAAGACAGCCCCTGGCACGGGTCACCGGGAGGCTAACCCCGCTATCTTTTTATTCTCCCAGCAAGAGGACACAAGCTAGCAGGGTGAAGGATGCGATGGTTAGAATAGCATTCCCCACAGCCAAGGGGGGATTAGATGACACGGTGTACGAGAGGCTGGGACGCGCTCCAACATTCACGATAGTAGACGTCGACAGTGACGGCAGCATAAGGAGTGTCGAAGTAGTAGAGAACCCTGGCTACGTGTCTGGAAGCGGTGCAGGCGTGAAAGCCGCCCAAGCACTGGGGGATGCGAAGGTAGACGTCTATGCGGGCCCTAGCCCCGGGCCGAACGCGTATGCAGCGCTCCAGTATCTAGGGGTCAAGGTTATACCTGGATTCATAGGACTCCGAGTCAGGGATGCTGTGGGAGAGGTTTTAAAGCAGCTATCCTAGGGTTCTCTCCTCCAGCGCGTTCCTATACGCGATCATGTCAAGCGCTATGGTGGCTATATCCTCTATAGGCTCAGCGGGTACTCCTCCCTCCAATTCTTTATAGGCCCTGTACAGGTTGCCTACAAGCCTCTCCGGGTCCCTCCAACTCCTGTATCTCCCCAGGTCGATCCTCAACGCGGCCTCCAAGGGCTTCAACCCCTTCCTATAAGCCTCCTCTGCCTCCCGTTTAACCATCTCCAGGTACTCGGCCACCTCTCCTATACCGCTCGAACCACATATAGGCCCGTGGCCGGGTATATAGTAGTCCACGCTAAGGTTGGGCAATACCTCTCTAAGAACCCTGATCCACCCGTCTATATATCCATCCAAGGCGAACGGCGTGACCCTGCAGAACAAGAGATCCCCAGTATAAGCGACCCCCTCTTCTCTCGCCAATACCAGGGTATCCCCCGGCGTGTGGGCCGGCCCCATATGGATAAGCTCCAACTCCACACCGTTGGGCAGCGTTATACGGGCGGCTCCCCCCTCGAACGCCACGTCGGGCACGGTGTACCTGCTCCCCGAGAAGTCCAGCTCGGGGAAGAAAGCCTTATACATGCCCGGGTCAACGTCCAGGCTGTTCTTCACGAGTCTAGCCGTCACTGTATGCGCTATCTTAACGGCGGAGCCCACTATATGGTTCGCCCATACATGGTCTCCGTGGTGGTGCGTGTTAACCAGTATCCTCGGCGCCGGCAGCCCTCTACTCTCGATCCACTCGAGGATCCTCCTCATCCTCTCCCCGTTGTACTGCGAGTCAACTATGACCGTGTAGTCTCCCCCGTCTATTATGCCGGTGTTGCTCTTGAACCATCCCCCGTCAGGGTCTATGTAGGCGTAGAAGCCGGGTTTCACATCGAGGAAACCGCTATCCCACCCCAATGACACACTGTTCACCTCCTGCCTTTTACATGTTTCAGGATGAACTCAGCCTCTTTCTCGACTATCTCTGATAGAAGCGGCTCCTCGTACAGGTCGAAGTGCCCGGCGTCAACCTCGTACACCTCCTTCTCCACAGGCATACCATTCAAGACCTCCCAAGTACGCTTGGGAGGAGTGGTGGTATCCCTGGAGGCCAACACAATCATTATAGGCTTCGAGACCAGCGGA
Organism: uncultured Desulfurococcales archaeon; assembly: GCA_964451715.1. Classification (GTDB taxonomy): domain Archaea; phylum Thermoproteota; class Thermoprotei_A; order Sulfolobales; family Acidilobaceae; genus Tiamatella. The sequence continues at coordinate 3,944 of CAYVIZ010000014.1, forward strand.
GCATAGAAGCCGGGGTTATATAATAGTATCTTCTCGAGGCTGTCAATTGTTACATAGTTTCTGAATGTGGGGTACATCATGGCCTTGCTCGTATAGTAGGCGTAGGCCTCCTCGTTCATGAGCACCGCAGGCCCCTCCTTCGAAACTATGCTTATAGTCCTATATTCTCCCCTGCATGAGGAGTCCCTGAATGCCTCTATAAGCTCCATATAAGGCTCCAGGCTCCCCGCATAGCTCACGGCTGTCTTATAGCTATAAAGGTTTGGAACCTGTGCAACCCCACACACGACGCCCGGCTGGGGGAAGGCGAGCTGCAGGACAACGTGGCCCCCGCTGAAGCTGGAGCCCCACAGGCATATATTCTCGGAGTCCACGTCATCGAGGGTCTTCATGTAGTTGACGGCACACCTATAGTCCTCTACCTGGTCAAGCGGGTAGAGGGCCTGCCTGGGCTCGCCCCCGCTTTCACCGAACCTGCGGTAGTCGAATGCGAGGACGGCTACCCCCTTCTCCGCGAACCTAGGCCCCAGATCCTCGGCGTGGACCTCCTTAACCATGCCGAACCCGAAGCCCATCACGAGGCCGGGAACACTATTATTCTCATG
>CAYVIZ010000014.1:4648-17689 GCA_964451715.1 uncultured Desulfurococcales archaeon
ATGGGAGAGTTCATGTACCTCCTAAGGAAATGCGACTCAACCATAGCCGGCATGATGGAGGAAGGCGAGAAAGAAGCCAGGGAGGCAGAGGAGGCTGTAGGCAGGGTTGAGTAAAACCGCCCTCGTCACCGGGTCGAGCCGGGGGCTCGGCAAGGCTATAGCCCTCGAACTCGCCGCCAAGAGTTACACGGTAATAGTCAATTACAGGAAGAGGAGGGAAGCGGCGGAGGAGACTCTAAGGGAGATAGCGAGGCTCGGCGGGGAGGCCTTGCTGGTGAAGGCTGATGTAAGCAATCCCGTAGAAGTAGACGGATTGTTCGAGGAGATAAGATCATCCACCGGGAGGCTCGACGTTCTCGTCAACAACGCCGGCTGGGGCTACTTAACCCCGACCTCCTCGATGGACGACTCCCTCTGGGAGAGGCACATAGCCGTCAACCTAAACGGGGTCTTCTACGTTACAAGGCGGGCTCTAAGCCTCATGCAGGATCTGGGCTGGGGGCGTATAATAAACATTACAAGCATAGCGGGCATCAGAGGCCTCCCAGGACTCCCCGCCTACAGCGCCGCCAAGGCAGGTGTCATAGGGTTCACTAGAAGTCTAGCCCAGGAGCTGGCGGGTACAGGGATAACGGTAAACGCTGTAGCAGTAGGGTTCGCCGACACAGATATGGGGAGGAGCTTCTTCCAGGCCACAGGTATGAGCCTCGACGAGTACAGGGAGAGGTACACCCTTACAGGGAGGCTTGTCGAGCCGGTTGAGGTTGCTAGGCTAGTATCGTACCTGGCCAGCCGGGACGCGGACAATATTACGGGCCAGGTAATAGTCATTGACTCGGGGCAGCTTCTAGCGTTGCCACTCCCCTAGATAAGCCGGCGAGCCGGGGCTTCACGTATTTATCGTAGAGGTAAATCCACCCCGCTGGAGCAGGCATGGGAGCCAGCATATAGTCGCTCCTATTGGGTCTTGCAGGCGAGTAGGAAGGCACAACGTAGGCCTCATCCGCCTCCTCCAGCATCTCCATATCCATGTCAGCGTCGCCGAAGGCCATAACATAGGCCTCCCCGGAGCCGAGTAGAGGCGAGAGCCTGAATAGCGTCCTCACCGCAGCCGCCTTACCCGGTATCCTCCCAATAGTGAGGAACCTCCTCCCCAGATGAGTGAAGTATCCGAGCCCCCTATAGACCTCCTCCAGCCTCTCCAAGCATCCTCTATCAGCAGCGCTGAGGCTCTCCGTGAAGAGCCTCCTCCTAGCAGCCTCAGCGAACTCCCTGCTGAGCCCTGTAACATTCATAACCTCGTCTATCCTCATATCTCTATACCCCCTCACACCGCACTCCAAGCCGTATGCAACTGCTAGATCCCTTTCCTCCAGCCTCTCACCAAGCTCGAGAACCCTATAGTCTCCCCTCATGTAGTCGTAGTCCATAAGATCGTAACCCGCTATGAGGCCGCCTGCCTCAGCTACTACATACACCCTCCTCCTAGGCATGTCCCATACGTCTAGGTAGAGTAGGACCTCGTCTAGAGTCTTGGTAGTAGCCAGCACCAGGCTCGCGCCCAGGGTCATAGCCTCCACTATACGCGGGTATACCGGGGCTAGGTCGTAGGACGAGTCTACGAGCGTTCCATCTATATCGGCTAGTATGACGGGCTCCACGGCGGCCATCCCGCGTGTCAGAGCTTCGGGTTCCTTACAGAGGACTTATAGGCCTCTACAAGCCTCCTCCTCGCCTCTACAAGCCTAGGATGCACAGCATAGTCGAGGACTGTCCCCTTGGCCTCCATGAGCATGTTCATATCAGTTATATGGCTATACCTGCCCCCTAGGAGGCCGTCCATTATCAACGCGTACCCCTGAGCCGCCTCCTTGGAGGTCTTGGCGCCGTCGAGCAGGGGGAGGCTCTCCACGTCTAGCTCGCCGAGCCTCTCCAGTACAGATGAGCGTATCTCGTTTATCCGTGAGAGTCTGCCTGATAGTAGGATCCTCCTCACACCGTGAAGTTTTGCCATGCCGTATACAGTCCTCTCGAGGTCCTCCAGCATGGATTCTACTATGCTGTAGGAGGGCTCCTCTCCCCTCATCCAGTCCTTCCACGCGTCCAGGGGATCGGTTTTACCTGAAACCGTTGAGACGCCCCCGTAGAACACGTCGCTCCTCCTCCAGGAGCCCCCCATAACAGCGTGCTCCAGGTCGAGTGGGCCGTGGGTGAGGAAGCCCTTACAGCAGATCGTGCCTCCCAGCCCGTCAACTATCCTCCCCTTCTTCACCACTGTGAGAGCGTTGTACCCGTAGCCGAGCTCGAGGACCATGAACTCGGCTTCACGCGGGTCTATACCCTTGCTCCTCGAGTAAGTGTGTACTGCGAGGAGTGTTAGAGCCATCTTGTCCGCGGTACCCATGTCGAGCCTGCCGAGCTTCCTGTGGAGCTCGACTGTCGGGAGGTGTATTACTCCAGGTATATAGTAGACGGGCAGCTTGGACTTCCACATCTCGACCACTATATCTGCCAGAGCCTGGTAGACCATTATGCCGAGCTCCCCTGCCGCTATTCCCTCGGCTATCTGCTCCTCGGTGGAGAGGAGGAGGACCTCTACACCGAACCTCCTAGGGTCAACTATGTCCTTATTCGGTGTGACGGGAACCCCGTACCCGGAGGGGCCCGCCACAGCGTCCAGCCTACCGTACTCTCCGAGGGATTCGGTGACCAAGCTGGGATCGCGGGCTACTTCGGGTGTGGGTATGCTCTTCTCCTCCACTATGTAGCCGTCGTCCATTACTACTATATCAAAGCTCGCCGTCCCCGGGTCTATCCCTGCGACTCTCACCATAACCCTTGTACCTCCGGGTATGGATTAAATACCGGGTTCCAGGGTATAATATAATATAACCCCGACTCTGGTGGGCTGGTTTGTCTTGAAGTATAAGGCTGCAGTCATAGAGGAGTACCGCAAACCGTTCCACGTGAAGATCGTGGAGGCCTCCGACGAGCCTAGGCAGGGATGGGTCAGGGTAAGGGTAAGAGCCGTGGGGATGTGCGGCCGAGACCTAGTCGTGTGGAAGGGGGGCTTCCCCAACCTCAAGCCACCTATAATACCGGGCCACGAGGTCTTCGGCGAGCTAGACGGTGAGCCTGTAGCGGTATACCCCGCCGTAATGGATTGCAGGAGCGGGGAGTGCAGGACGCTCATACTGGGGGAAGACCTGCCCGGGGGATACGCCGAGTACGTTGACGTGCCCCGTGAGAACATTATACCTCTACCTCTAGAGGACAGGGACTACGAGAAATACGCCGCGGCAACCTGCGGTGTGGCCACACTCATACACGCCGCCCGTATAGCCGGCGTGAAGCCGGGAGACAGAGCCCTAGTAACAGGGGCTACAGGGGGAGTGGGCTTGCACGGCCTCCAATACCTTGTGAGTAGGGGCGTCGAGGTCTACGCCTACACGCGTAGAAGCGAGTACAACGAGCTCCTAAAGAGCCTCGGGGCACACCCTGTTAACGACCTCGGCTTCTACAGGGAGGCCGGCAGGATGGACTATGTGTTCGAGAACGTGGGGGCGGCGCTGATAAATGAGAGCCTGAGAACCCTCAGGAGCCGGGGCACTCTAGTCCTCATAGGGAACACGGAGGGAACACCCATAAACCTCACAAGGCCAGCCATGATAGTCCAGAGGGAGCTGGTTATAAAGGGGTCTATGGCGTTCCTCCCCGACGAGTATGCAGAAGCTATAAAGCTGATCCGGGAGGGCAGAGTAAAGCCTGTCTACCAGGCATACCGGCTCGACGATATAAACGATGCTGTGAGAAGCGTGTTGGAGAAGAAGAGAGTAGGCCGCATAGTCCTAATCCCCTAGCCCCGTCTCCAGCGACACGCCTATCTCCTCCAAGCCTAGCTGGATCAGCGTCTCGCGGTAAGGTATACCCCGGCGGCTCCACCCCCTCAGCCTATAGTATTCAGCCTTCATCCTATCCAGCTCGTATACATCGACAACCTCCCCCCTACGGGGCCCGTCGCTTATAGGCTGGTAGAGCAGTCTGGGAGGCAACGTGTCATCCCCGGCTTTGAGGCCGTACCTTATGTTGATCACCCTCTCCAGAGTAATGACGCGTTCTCCAACCATGAGGACACCGTCCATGCCCAGATCCAGCCCAGTCACCGCCTCCACCGCCTCGGCGAGCCTCTCAGGGGTGAGCTCGTACCTGCTGAACTTGCACACGCCCAGAACATCGTAGAGCGCGAACAGGTTCTCCATGGTCTTCACTATAACCGGCTTACCAGTATAGCCGAGCGGGTCCGGCGGCTCGGTGTATATCCACAGCTTACCGCCGAGCTCGAGCGCGTACATCCCGCTGGTGAGATGGTCTCCTCCCCTGCTGGAGACCGCGTAGCCTAGGGCCATCCCCTTTAGGCCGCGTGCATCATACGCGGGGAGCTCTAGCCCCTTAACGTGTACAGCCTCATCCATACCCCACCTCAGCTTCCTAACAGCCCATAACACACCGTCCGCCAGCAGCTCCCCGAGGCCGCTCCTCCTATAAGCCATGTCCTCTATGAGCCTCGTAATCATACCAGTGGACCCCCATGAGAGCCCCTCGTAACCCCTAGAATAGTCTCCCAGGAGCTCCTTCTCGTTGAGCTCTATAGCCCAGGCTATCACGGACCCGAGGCTTATCGCGTCGAAGCCGAGCTCGTCGGCCATATAGGAAAGCATAGCTGTCTGCATTGGGTCGCACAAGCCTATGTTGCTCCCCAGACTGTAGAGCACCTCGTACTCGGGCCCGTCGACCCTCACCCTGCCGCCCCCGAAGGGGTTAACCGCTTCTACAACCTGGCTGCAGGGCCTGTTACAGTAGGGACAAGGGTTCCTACCGACACCGTTCTCAGCGAGCACTGAAGCCATCTTCTCCCTAGCCCTCTCCCGGTCCCCGCACCACTGGAGAGTGCTCCTCCTCCAGTTGAGAGAGGGGAAGACTCCCTGAGCCTCGGTCAAGTTAACCACTCCAGGAGTCCCGTATCTCACCAGGTTCCTGCCCGCCTGAGTAGAGGGGAGCTCCAGTGCCCACTCTCTGATCAGCTTCCTAAGCATACCAGGGCTACTGGACCTGTAGGCCCCTCTAGCCTTGACTGCTATGGCTTTAAGCTTCTTGGAGCCCATAACCGCTCCAAGCCCAGTTCTACCCGCCTGCCTCCCATTACAGTCTATCCCAGCTATCCTGGATAGGTTCTCCCCAGCCGGCCCTATGACGCACGTGGAGAAACCCCTGTATCTCTCCCCTAGAACCTTATGCGACTCCGATACAAGCCTACCCCACCAATCCCCTGCATCTTCTACCACAGCCTTCTCCCCGTCTACGAGGAGCAAACCGGGTGATTCGAGAGCGCCGTGAACCACTAGAGCATCTATACCACTTGCTTTAAGCTTCCACCCCGCATGAGCTCCTACAGCGGATCTTCCCAGGAAACCTGTGAGCGGGCTCCGGGCGGCGAAAACACTCTTACTCGCAGTCGACAAGCCTGAGCCTGTAAGGAGCCCCGGAGCCAGTACAAGCGGGTTATCTGGGGAGAGTGGCCCGGTGCTTTTGTCTGTATACTTGTAGACGAGGTAGCTGGCTAGGCCCCGCCCACCCAGGAGCTTCTCGGCGGGTTTATCGAGTTCTTCTATCCAGTGTTCCCCTGTGGAGAGGTTTACATGGAGGATTCTCGCGGTGAACACCAAAGCCGCATCACTGGGTATACTAGCTTCCCTTTCTACTGGTATAAATCTGGTTTCACCAGGTTCTTATATTGGGAGTATTCCTGTTGGAACGACTATCTTGCTGAACACAACGTTTATAATGAATGCCGACCCGTACACCGTGGCCGCAGAGACTAGAGCGTAGAGTCCTAGATAATAGTATAGCGATACCTTGGAGCCGGGTACTACCCTGTTAAGGACGAGACTGTTCGCTATTGTGAGTGTCACTATCACTACGATGTTAAGTGTTGTCAATATGCTTGTATTGAAGCTTGAGAAGGGGAATAATGAGAGGAACTGGGGTGGAACCTGTGTTGAGAGATTGTTTATTATTCCCGTGAAGAGGTTCATGAGCTCCGTCATTATAATGAGTATCATTATAGCTGCAGAGTGCATTATGAGTAGCGTGGAGGAGAACGTGCTGCTGACCTCGTACCTCACCTTCCTCAGCCTGTTCATCTCGTTGTGATGGTCGGATATCATTAGGCCTGCAAGCCCTGGGTCGCCTCCGTTCTCTATGGTTTCGAGGAACATTACTGTACCTCTATGTACTAGCTCGCTCCTCGAGTCGGTGGCGAATAGGTCCCATGCATGCTGTGGGAGCACAGAGTTGAGCAGCCTAGAGTAGAGCCTCTTCAACGGCTTTATTAGCGGGCCGAGGTTACTTATGAGGAGGGGTTCCAGTGCTTTTATCATGTTAGGTATGGTGGCTAGGTGTGTCCCGTAGCTCCTTATGAAGACTGGGAAGAACTCGTCTATCTCCTTTATAACAGACTCACCTATTTTTCCATAGAGCCCCCACGGCAGGGTGAGCACACCCATAACGAGTAGTATGATGCTTATAAGCTTGTAGCCCGTTATGCCCGTGAACAAGGCTAACGCCGCTCCTATTGCGAGCGAAGCTATCAGGGAGGCTGCTCCTCCGAGCCTCATTATCTTGTGGATCCTGTTCTCGGGCTCTCCCTCATACTCGAAGGGCTCAGGCTTCAGCGACATAAAGACTAGAAGGGCTTGAACTATGAGAGCCAACTCTATAGCTCCATACGCCATCTTGAGTATGTTACCCCCGCTCCCGAAGAATATTGAGAGTATCATGAATGTAGCGGCTAGGAACATGAGTGAGCCTATCATGGTAACGTAGAGGCCTAGGAGCACTCTGGCACTGTCTATGGTACGTGTATATATGCTCTTATACTCCGCGAGCAGTGTATTGTATTCCCTCTCGAAGAAGAGCTCCGGATCCTCTCCCACTGAGAGGACGCCGCTCAGCCTATAGAGTATGTTGCGCGTCACTTTATCCTCGATGGAGTCCGCGACTATCTTTATGGCTTGGGGGAAACTGTAGCCCCACTCCTTGCCTAGGAGGTATATTCTCCTAGCTATGTCACTATACCTCTTATACACCTTTTCATAACGTGCTATGCTCTGGAATATAGCCGAGACGGGGGGTTTACCCGAGGAGACGAGTCTAGAGTGGAGAAGCGTGTATACAAGGTCGACGTCTACAAGTATGAGTTTGGTCTTGACTATGTAGAGGATAAGCTGTATCCCTATAAGCGAGACCATAACTATTATAGAGAGGAGTATGTTGAGGGGGGAGGAGAGGAGGAAGAATAATACCAGTGCCACAGGTATGCCGGCCAGTATGAGGCCGAACCTGTATAGTACGAGCTTCAGGTCTATCCGGGGCAATGTCCTTGTTCACCATCAGAGAAGCTCGCCCTTCTCGAGCAGCTTCAAAGCCTCCTCGACGCCTAGAGTATACGCCCTCGTTACAGCCTTGTGGACGTCGAAGTAGTTCACTATACCCTTATCAGCAAGCGTTTGCAGGTACTTCCTCCTCAGCTCCAGCTCCTCGTATATCTCGTTTAGCCTACTCCTAGGAATACCCTTCATGGTGGCTATCTTCTCCTCCAGAAGATAGCTGGCACCCCTACCCGAGAAGAGGAACTTGTCTGATATCGGGTCCCATGTGAATGCGGGCACGGCTGCTATCGCACCGCTCGCCGGGTCGTATCCTATTATCTCGTCTATTTCGATAACTCTCCTAGCGGGGAAGCCCTTGACGTGTACAGCGCTCTGGAACCACGCGATGTTGAGGCTGTCCAGATTTGTCTTAGGTACGCTTATAGGGTAGTTGGTAAGCCTCTGCAGCAGCCTGTCCAGGTTGGCCGCGTGGAAAGTGGCCATAACCGGGTGCCCCGTCTGCATGGCTTGGAATGCTATGTTCCCCTCGGCTCCTCTTATCTCTCCTACGATTATATAGTTAGGCCTCTGCCTGAGCGCGGCCCTTAACAGGTCGAACATTGTCACACTAGTCTCGGGCTTACCCGTATCCCTCGTAAGTTCCCTGGTCCAGTTAGGATGAGGTAATACTACCTCTGCGGTGTCCTCTATGGTCACTATCTTCGCGTCGGGCTTTATGAATACTGATATAGCGTTGAGAGAGGTTGTCTTACCCGATGCCGTCTCGCCACATATGAAGACGCTCATACCCTCCTCCAGCATCATCCACATGTACGCCGCTATACGGGCGTCGAACGTGCCCCATCTTATGAGCTGGGTCACGCTTATAGGCACCTTTGAAACCTTCCTTATAGTGAAGTTGCTCCCCCTCAGGCTCACATCGCTTCCATAAACTATGTTTATCCTGCTCCCATCCGGGAGGGTAGCATCAACCACTGGGCGCGCGTGGCTTATGGGTTTCCCGATCTTCTCGCCCAGCTTTATTATAAAAGCGTCCAGCTCCTCCTCACTCTTGAACCCGACGTTCGACTCCATAGAGCCGAACATTTTATGCACGAGATATATAGGCCCTATACCGTCACACGTTATATCCTCCAAGTAGGGATCCCTGAGGAAAGGCTCCAGCGGCCCCACACCTACCTTGTCGCGGATCAAGTGGTACTTCAGGTAGTCCAGCATCTTCGAGTTCACAGGTATCCTGCCCACGCCGGGCTTCACCTTCGAGTAGTCAACCTCTCCATCGACCGGCGTGGTTACATGCTCCACAGCAGCGAGCAGGATCTTCTTCTTCTCCTCACTACTACGCGGCACATCCTCCTCGGTTATAACGAGTGCTAGCTTATACTCTACGAGCTCCATGAGCCTCCTATCAGGCAGAGGAGGATCTACTACTACATACTTGTTATAACCCGACTCGCTCACCGGGTCGTTGTAGGCGTGGATGAATATGCCGGCCCCTATAGGGTATATAATATTAAACTCCCTAGCATTCTTCATCGAACCAGGTATCTTATCAACTATCTCCGGCTGCTCTCTCCCCGTCTCCTCGGCGAACTTCCTAATATACTCCTCCAAATACTCGGGCCTCTCCCCGAACTCGGGCTCCTCAACCTCAACGTCGCGCAGGCTCCTCCTCTTCTTCACAGACAACCTAGCCAGCAAAGACACCCTCCGCCCACCCCCATTACACGGTTGCAAGCGCTATCGGGACAAGCTTTATGCCGAACGCAGGATCCACGTCAAACGATATAGTGGACTCGAACGACGATCTAGCCCCCTTCAGCTTCACGATCTTAAGTATCTTAACACTCTTACCCGCGAGAACAGCGCTCGTAAGCTTCAAATACCCGTCACACACAGCCCTAGCACGAGTGACTATACCCTCGTCCATCACCCCCTCATGCATAGTGACCAATACAAGCTTCCCCGAGTCAGCCACGGTTCTAAGCGTAGTGAAGAACTCGAGGACCTGAGATACAGGCGTGTGAACCGCGAAATGGCTAAGGGAGTCTATTAGGAAGGCATCATACCTGCCCGACACTCGCTTAATAAAAGACTCTAGGAGGGGGAGCATCCTGCCGAGACGCTCCTCCCCCCACTTGGCTCCCCATCTCTGAGCAGAGAAAACGTCGAGGAGACCCCTTATGAAGTAGTCCGACAAGTCAAGCCCAGCACTCCGGGACTTCTCTATATAACCCCTCACAGTAGCCTCGGAGACCAGGGCGACAGACCTGAGCCCTCCTCTAAGGGCTCCCAGTAGGAAGAGCTGGGAAAGAGCAGTCTTACCGGTGCCGTGGGGCCCCTCGATGAATACCAGAGAGGGGAACGGGAGTCCTCCACCTATCTTTATGTCGAACTCCTCGTTCCCCGTGGGTAGCAGCGTCCTCTCAGCCATTTACGACCACCCTGTACTCCGCCTCCGCCCCGTTAGAATAGACCAATACCGTGACAAGCTCGTCAAAGTTGACGCCCACCACAGACCCGTTCTCATCCCGCTTTATATAATTGTCCGGCACCAGTGTTTTAGCCTCAATATTGAAGGACTCCCCCGGATAAACAGCCTCTCCCTCCCTATACGGAATTACCACCCCGTTGTTTGTGATGTTTGCTATGCTCCAGTTAACCCCATAGTATAATATGCGTGTATCGAGAAACTGGCTATTATTCTTAAATGTTAAGAGAAGCTCTGACTCGTTGAAATCCCACATACGGAGAGAACCGGTGTTCTCAGCGGTCAGAGCCAGCTCTATAGTATCGTTACTGTATACCCCTGTAATGTTGGCGTATACTATCCTGAATACAATACTCCTCTGAGAGTAAGCGCTTATCTCGCGTAGAGAACCAGATATACGGTCAAGGCTCATAGCTATATATGAAACCACTATAGCGACCGATACAAGCAGCGCTATAGCCACTATAGCCGCTGACAACGCTACTGAGAACCCCAATCAGGGTCACCCTAAGCTCTCCACGTTCGACACCGCGACACCGGTTGGCAGCACGACTTTAACCTGGACGAGCGATCCATAATATGTTGAAGAGTAAACATGGAGTACAAGAGTCTCCTTGACATCCCATAAGCCGTTAACGTTATCAGTCTCAGTATAGTTCCAGTAGCCCGGAGACGCTGTCTCATTATAGCGGAAGTAGTCTAGTGCAGACCCATAACTACCTAGGAAGACGTCCATCGACTCTATCGACGTTATATCCCGTGTGCCCACGTTCTTCAAATATACGTTATAAACATAGGTACCGGACTGGTTCTCCACTGATACATAGATCAGGCGTACATCGCTGCTTATCTTCTCAGTGTTGAGGCTCAGTATAGCGGAGATGGAGTTTCCCGCCTTATATGATGCTGTAATTATAACCCCCGCAAGTATAGAGGTTATCGTTATCGCTACAATAGTGAGCATCGCATGAGTTATTACAGTCGACTCGCCCATTCACCGATCACCCTCCCCCCTCTCGACAACCATCTTGAAGAGCAGCTTAAGAAGCTCCTCCTCGAACTCGGGGTCACGCATACCCAGCGTCTTAGTTATCAGGTAAGCCACTATGACATTGTCCTCAGGCCTCAGCTTAAACTTCCTACTATCATCAGCTATCTCAGCCAGCAAGCGGAGCAGCTCCGACTCAGTATTACCAACATAACCCGCTAGCTCGAGCATCCTTATTATACGCGACACATTATCCTGTAACTGGTGCGAGCTAATACCATAGAATATGTTAAGCAACTCCAGTATCTGCCTAAACCTAACCCTAGAAGACTTCGCTCCAACAGCCTCAAGCCTCTCCAGCAACTCCTCTTCCAAACCCTTCACAGCCTCAGACCGAGCCTGACCCTCAGAAGCCTCCGAAGGAGGACCCTTAGCACCGCCCTCCTCCACGGCAAGCTTATACACGGTCTTTACAGGCTTACCTATCTGACTGGAAGGGAGCTGAGTAGAAGCCTCCTCTCTCTCCTCCTCCACAGCAGCCTCCCCCCGCTGAGCCTCCACAGTAGCCTTGGCCCTCGGAAGAGGCTGGAGGGGCTTCTCACGGAACGGGCTCTCAGCCTCCATAATAACACTCTTAAGCTCCACCACAGCATCCCTTAGAGCGTTAACCAGCTCCTTAATCTCCTCCTTACCCTCAACAGCCACTCATCCTCCCCTCCCCCACACGGGAAACACACACGCGAAACGAAACATAGATGGAAAAAAACCAAGACTAGATTAAACCCAAGAGGCGGTCAACCCAGGTCAAACGCCCCTGAAGACGGCAGCGTAGCCGGTATAGCCCTCTCAACAGTCAACGGAGTACCCTGAGGCGGCCTTATCTCCACAGTAAACTTATCATACGGGCTCAAACCGCTCCCATCAAAGTGTAACAGTACTATGGCTTTTTCACCATACTCTAATACAGTATTATTTCCGCCATTATCTTTCATAACAACAACAACTGCCTCAGGTGTTCCAGGAACACTGCTCCATATTGTGTTGATCAACACCTTAAGACTTGTGTTTGTACTGGTTGTATTATAACTTGTCGCTGGATTCGTCGCCGATTGTAGTATATAGTATCCATGCGCATCAGTTGTTAGTATATATACGTCTTGTAGTATATTCTCATATTCAGTGTTTGCTGTTAATAGTCTTACACTGGCTTTGCTTGGATTGAGATCTACTCCTTCTCTGCCTGGGGCTACTTTTATCGGTATAGAGACTACTGATACACTGCTACCATCGCTAGTGTATGCTGTTACTGATCCGTCTACTTCTAGTGCTGTGGTTGATTCTTCTAGTCCGCGCTGCATTACTTCTTTGCTTTTCTGGGTTGTGAAGAGTCCCATGTTTAGTGCTACGAATGCTAGTGCTGCTGCTACTATTACGAATGCTATTAGGACTATTGCTGCTTCTATTCCGACTATTCCCTTCTTCCTCCTCACGGCCCAAAACACCTCCTCAACCTAAGTCGACTACACCGCTTGTAGGTAACTGTGCCGGCATTGTTCTCTCAACAGTCAGTGGGGATCCTTCAGGAGGTCTTATTTCGATTAATACCTTCTGGTACTCTGTTAGGGAAGGAAGCTTTACTACGAGTACGGCTTTTTCACCATATTCAAGTACTTTTGCGTTACCTATTATGAACACGGATTTTGCTCCAGGCGTGTTTGTAACGGTTCCTGCTAGGGTTGCTGCATCAGTTGATCCACTGGAATTCTGTGCTCCCTCGTATATATTCTCATATGCCTCTCCGTTAGTTACTAGTCTTACTGTTACTTTGTCTGCACTGAGGTCAACTGATCCTCTTCCTGGTGCTACCTTTATAGGTACGAGGAGAGCATACGTGTTCGATCCACTGTCTATGTATGCTGTTACTGATCCGTCTACTTCTAGTGCTGTGGTTGATTCTTCTAGTCCGCGCTGCATTACTTCTTTGCTTTTCTGGGTTGTGAAGAGTCCCATGTTTAGTGCTACGAATGCTAGTGCTGCTGCTACTATTACGAATGCTATTAGGACTATTGCTGCTTCTATTCCGACTATTCCCTTCTTCCTCCTCACGGCCCAAA
>CAYVIZ010000014.1:17789-24387 GCA_964451715.1 uncultured Desulfurococcales archaeon
AGGACTATTGCTGCTTCTATTCCGACTATTCCCTTCTTCCTCCTCACGGCCCAAAACACCTCTCTTTATAAGGATTTCACTCGTTGAAGTTTATTGAGTCAATTAGAGGAGAATCCACCGGGCTAGGTATATTGACCATTCAACCGTAAACAAACTTCTGGTTGAATGGTGTTTAAATACTCGAAATAGGCAATAATGCAGATATATCAGTTACAGAGTTTTCTAACTACTGGGCTTATTTCCTTGATATAAGCAGGTACCATAAGATACTCGTTAGTATCAATGCGAACGCTATGAGGTATGCTAGATTCTTCCCCGGTATCCCTGCTATGCTGGTGTTGAGCGTGTAGAGGGCTCCGGCTAGGAGGGGGCTCGTCATGTTCCCCAGGTTTGACAGAGTGTTTGAGAGGCCGACGACTGTGGATCCTCCTCTCCCCACGCCTAGTATGGAGGCGTTCCGGGTTAATGGGAGGCTCGACCTGCCTGTTACCATTGCTAGTAGGAATCCAGCCGCTGTTATGTAGAGGGATGAGTCTAGGGTTAGTAGGAGCGAGGCTGTTAGGCCTGTGGCGAGGACCATGAGGAGGGCTCTCTGGACTCCTATTCTGTCGCTTAGGGGGCCTACTAGGAGGCCTCCTCCTAGGGCTGCTATTGAGCCTAGTGAGAGGAGGCTGCCTAGCTGCTGTTTTGTGAGGCCATAGTCCTCGTAGACCACCACGTAGAAGTACTCTCTTAGCAGGCCGACTAGGAAGCCCGCGGTGAATGCTGAGAAGAGTATCCACGCTATCCTAGAGTCCACAACGCCTCTGAGCTCTCCGAGGCTGGTCTTTCCCCTTTTAACCGCTGGGCTGAGCCCCTCTGAGGCGGTGCTTAGCAATACGCCGGCAGCAGCCAATAATAGACCTCCAATCCTGACGGCACCAGGCAGTGATAGAGGGAGGTAGCCGAACAGCCAATTGCCAAGGGCTATTCCCGCGGTCCCGGTGGCGAAGTAGAGGGAGAGCATTGTTCCACTCCTGCTCGAGGCGTCTGCTATGAGCGTCTGGGCGGTCGGCCAGGCTAGTCCTGCCATGACACCCCATATGGTCATACCGATAATATAGGCTAGGGGGGTCTTGGAGTAGGGGAGCAGGAAGAGTACAACGGCGGCAGCGTATAGGGGTATGCTTGCTAGGAGCCTCCTCCTACCCGGGTCGATATCGCCTAGTACCCCTGCCACAACGCTCATCGAAGCCCTACCGGCCATGAAGCCGCTTATAAGGCTCGCGGTCGCCAGCATAGCTGCTCCGAGGCTGTAGCGTACGAGCAGCGCTATAGCAGGCCTGGCCATGCCTGCGGACATGCTGCCTAATAGGACAGCGGCAAGTATCAGCGCCCCCTTCTTCTCCCCTTCATCCACTCCTCCATCAGCCTCCTAGCCCGCGGCTCCACGCTCTTCTCCGCGAGCACTCTAAGCGCCTCCTCCAACTCAGCCATAATGTCGCCGCGGAATATAAACCTCCTAGCCAGCCCTGCCTCCATCCTCATATAGCCTGCTACTATCCTCACCCTGCTCCTCCCCTCCTCTAGAGTATCCACGAGCTCGTCAATAATACCCAGCTCCAAGGCCTCAGTAGCGGTTAAGGGTTTGCCGGTGGAGGCGAGCTGCAGGGCTATCCGGGGGCCTATAACCCTCTTACCATAGGTGAGTAGAACCGGGGGGAAGAGCCCTATGAGGGCTTCGGGATAAGCTATAGTCGCGGTCTTTAATGTTATGTTATAATCCGTGAGTAGCAGGATCTCCCCTCCTCCCCCGTATGCAAGCCCGTTGACAAGCGATAACACCGGCTTACTGCAGGCGGCTAGGGTCTTAAGCGTCTCCATTATCAGAGCGAAGAACCTATGAGCCTCGTCCTTGTCTCTGAAGCTGTACATGTCGTATATATCGTCCCCAGCCGAGAACGCCCTCCCCGAACCCGTTATAGAGACCGCCTTAACACTGCTATCGTTGCATGATTCCTCCAGTGCTGCTCGGAGGCTCCTCCAGGTTTCCCTGTTGAGTGCGTTAAGCTTCTCAGGCCGGTTAAGCACTACCCATGCAACCCCATAAGGATCAACGTCGAGTAGGACGGGCTTCAAGAGCTGATCGCCTCTCGCCGGTAATAAGATAAGATATGCCCTCCGGGTTATTCAATAAAACTCCCCTTAGTCTTTGACTGGGAGAGGGTTTGCTGGAATGAAATGTTAATACCCCGGTTAACAATAAGACCATAACCACGAACCCACTCCACAAATCCGAAACGGGGTGTTTAGAATGATATACCATGTATGCCTGGGGAGGCCTGACACCCCGCCTCATCCAACCCGTGCATCCACGGGCGTCCCAGATCGGGGCCTAACCATTACTGATACCGTGTTAAGATTATTGTAAACACAATGTGATATAACTCTTATCCTAGACGAGGCCTGCCCACTTAGCATAGAGTTCCCCTATAAGTACCGCGTTACCAGCAGCGCCCCGCACCAGGTTATGGCCCAGCACAAGGTAGCGGAGCACTCCTTCCTCCTTCGCCTTTATCCTCCCCACAACAACGCTCATACCGTTTCCAGCGTCCCTGTCAAGCCTCGGCTGCGGCCTGTCCTCTTCTCCTCTAACCACGACAGGCTCACGGGGTGCTGAGGGGAGCCCTGCAACCTCCCGGGGCCACTTGTATCCCTTGTAGATCTCCCTGACATCGTCTTCTCCAACCTTGTCCTCTGCTTCCAGGAAGACTGACTCCAGGTGGCCGTGCAGGCTCGCTACTCTTGTAGCAGTTGCGGATACCCTGAACGGTGCAGGCTTTATCCTATCGTCTTCGATGAGGCCGAGTATCTTGAGCGTCTCGGACTCGATCTTCTCCTCCTCGCCCCTTATGAAAGGCAGCACGTTGTCGATGATGTCCATGGAGAGCACTCCTCCCCTGTAGCCCGCGCCGCTGAGGGCCTGGAGTGTGGTCACGTATATCCTCCTAACCCGGAGAGAGTCGACGAGAGGCTTGAGGGAGAGCACGAGTATCGCGGTCGAGCAGTTGGGGTTCTTTATTAGGAGCCCCCTCCACCCACGAGTCTCCCTCTGCCTTGAAGCCAGCCCTATATGGCCGTGGTTAATCTCCGGCACCAGGAGGGGGACATCAGGGTCCAGCCTATAGTTCCTCGCGTTCGACACTACCACAAGGCCCCTCCTAGCCATGGAGGCCTCTATGCCGCCGGCCACACTGCTGGGCAGGGCGGAGAACACTATGTCCACATCCTTGAAGTTCTCCCACTCCGGATCCACGAGCACCAGATCCGCCGCGCCATCCGGCACCTCTCCGCCGACAACCCAGCTCACAGCCTCCCCGTACTTCATCCCGCTCCGCTGGGGGGATGCAGCCACCACAGCCAGCTCGAACCACGGGTGCCCGGAGAGGATCTTAACGAACACCTGGCCCACGAGACCCGTAGCGCCTAGAAGACCAACCTTAACCCTGTCCACCGAGAATCACCTCGTCATGTATAAGCCTCTCAACCCTATAGGCGTCCTCCAACGGCATGACCGCGGATATACTCGCCTTCCCAAGGCCCGTGGCAACCATCTCCACCCGGGCCCCTCTGAGGTAGGAGAGTATCCCGCCTAGAACACTCTCAGAGCGGAGCCCGCATCCCACAACGGCGAGGGCCGCCATGCCGGGGTAGACGTCCACGCACTCCACGACGCCGCGGGGCACGAGCTCCCTCCTAATAGAATCACCGAGCTCCCCCGCCTTGTCCTCCCTGACTATGAGGGATATAACAGTCTCCGAGGCCGGCTGGGCTATGGCGGATATGTTAACCCCAGCCCTCCACGCGTGAGACACAACCTCCATCGCAGTCCCTATCCTCCCCACCATAGTCGGCCCCCTAACCCTCACAACCGCCAGCCCCTCCATAAGGTGCACAGCCTTCACGCCCCCGTCACCATCACAGGAGCCGTGGACCACTGTGGACCCGCCGGAGGGATTGTGGAAGCTGAGTATCCTAACCGGGACACTGTTAAGCTTCAACGGCTCAAAAGTCCTTGGATGGAACTTCTTGGCGCCCATATAGGAGAGCTCCATAGCCTCCTCCACGGAGAGCCTAGACACGGTCCTAGCTCCCTTAATCCTCCTCGGGTCACCGGTCAAGACGCCCTCCACGTTAGTATAGAGCCTGACCTCGGCAGCATCCAGCAGTGCCCCGAGCAGTGCGGCACTATAATCGCTTCCTCCCCTGCCGAGGGTTGTCGTCTCACCGGTAGGGGTCTCCCCTATAAACCCGGTCACCACCGGTACAACACCGCGCTCCACGAGCGCTGGAATCCTCTCGCCGACGAGCCTCCTCGACTCCTCTAGGTCGACGCGGGCCTCCCCATAGTTATAGTCCGTCACCACACCAGCCTCTCCGCCGGTGAGCCAGCGGGCCCTGAACCCCTTTCTCCGCAGAGCCGCCTCCATGAGTACAGCGCTGAGCTTCTCCCCGTGTGATACTATGAAGTCCCTGACACGAGGTGTAGCCTCTCCCAGCACTCCTACAGCCCACACAGTCTTCTCCAGCTCCTCAAGCAGCACGCCCAGCTTGGCCCTATACTCTCCATACAACTCGTAGCCAGTAATACCCCTCAACGCTTCCATGTAGGAGGCCTTAACAGAGTCCAGGAGCCCCTTGCCGCCCCCGCTGGAGAGCTCGATGAGCCTGTCTGTAACGCCCTTCATAGCAGAGACAACGACGACGGGGCTATACCCCTCAGAGACAACGCCGCCCACTATGGAGGCGGCCCGGAGATAGGAGTCCGAGTCTACTAGGACGGAGCCGCCGAACTTGAGTACAACCACGTCCCCAACAGGCATCAACCCCCGTATTATGCCTGGGTGGGTGCAAGGTGGGATCCACTATATAAACATTAATCCTCCCCGGGGAAGGCCTACTGGCGGGGGGAGTTCACCTTTATTACCCAGAACCACGCCCTTAGCCTTATCAGCTGGGCCAGACCTGGCCGAGAGAAGCCTGGGAGCAAGAGGGAGAAATGAACACGGCAAAACTATTATACCCGGGGCTCGAAATCGTAGTCGAGGACAGCACCATACCCTTCATACGCTCCGGGGAGAACAGGCTCGAGGTCTCGGCGAACCTGGTCAAGACGGACGCCGCCCTCGGCGTGCTCCGCGAGAAGATAGCATCAATCCTAATGTACCCCCCGCTCAACGAGGAGGAGCTAGAAGGGGAACTAGCCAGGCTAGCCGCGGAGTACAGGGCCAAATCAGTGTTATACACGTTCTACGAGCTAGCCAAAGCCGCCGGCGCCCTCGCCGATAGACTTGAGGTGGATCCGTTATACCCGCTTGCACGTAAGGCGGAGGAGGCAGGGGGATACCTAGCCCTACTCTACACGCGTATGAAGGGAGGCGAGGAGGAGAGAGTACGCCGCATCTACGAGGAGCTACTACAAAGCCTCGGCCTCATCGAGGATGGCAGGGTAGCCTTGAAGGCCCTGGATGACACTGAGTCTAGGTACAAGAGGCTTTTAATAGAGCTGAAGACATTCTACTCGGGGCTCCGAGTCACCGACGCCCTAGCCTCAAAGCTCCTAGAGACGATTAAGGCATTACCCCGCGTGGAGGGCAGATACACTGGTAGACACGTGAAGGCAGAGGGGACTCCTTTCCACTTGAAGTGCCTCGAGCCCAGAGAGCTGGCCGCGGAGCACCTCGAGTGCAGTGGAGGAGAACCAGTCTGCCGGGGAGGCCACGTAATATCCAGCAGCGTGGTCTGCAGCTGTGGCGGCAGGAGGCTTGTAGTGAAGGATTACTCCCGGATGGGGGGTAAATGGGTTGTCTTCAAGATAATGTCGAAGCCCATGGTGGACTACCGCGTCATGCCTCGAGCCCGTATGGCCTATGAGTACATCTACATGGAGAGGCTCAGAGAAATAGAAAACATTGTGACACCCCGGTTTCTCGAGCTCTGCAGCACACCCCTAACAAGATCCATGGCGGTAAGAGAGTACCTGGAAGGCAGGATCCTCAGAGAATCAACCGAGCCAGGAGACTGGAGCCATGCCGGAGCAGCGTTAGGCCGGATACACGACGCGGGAGCCACGCTGGGAGACGCGAACCCCGGCAACTTCCTCCTAACCAGCAGGCACAGGATAGGAATACTGGACGCGGAGCAAGCCAGAGACTACACTACGAGAAACGCTGCATGGGACATAGTAACTTTCACATCAACCTCGCTATTCTGGAAAATAGGCGAAGAACAAGTCAAAGCCTTCCTCGAAGGCTACAAGGAGACAAGCCCGGAGCCTAGACGCGTACTTGAAGAGGCATCCAAAGCCTACGCATGGATAGGCATACTACCCACGGCACCCCACATATATATGCAGTCTAAGAGAATAATAGGAGACGTTTTAAAGAATCACCTTGTGTAAACTTGTGTGCTATTAGCTTCCATGTCTCAAAAGTCTCAAAAAGGTATCTTACTGGTTTATGATCATCATATTATAGAGTGTGGTGGTATTATAAGGAGATAGAAGTGTAAGGAATAGAGTTTAGCTGGACTGTACTGCAGAGCATTCTATGGGCATTAT
>CAYVIZ010000015.1:0-12628 GCA_964451715.1 uncultured Desulfurococcales archaeon
TTACTATCTTCTTCTTCATACTTGGAATATCCTATTAGTTTGTAGAACTCGTTTCTAGTCATCATACGGTCAAGTATGTCTTTCTGGGTACCTTTTGTTTTTATCTCGCGGAGAGCTTCTCTCATGGCTCCTAGGGATATTCTTAGCAGTGTGACTGGGAATATGACTAACTTGTAACCCCACTGTCTGAAATCGTTTATAGTATAATAGGGTGTTTTCCCGAACTCAGTCATATTAGCCAACAAGGGTGCATTCACTTTCTTAGCGAACTCTTTGAATTCCTCCTCGTCTACAAGCGCCTCTGGGAAGATTATATCCGCGCCTGCCTTAACGTATAATAAAGCCCTCTCAATAGCGTCATCTAACCCTGTCACCCCTCTTGCGTCGGTCCGAGCAACTACAAGTATATCGTCTCCCCCGATCCTTTTCGCCGCTATTATCTTACGAACCATTTCATCAGGACTAACTATCTTCTTACCCTTTAGATGACCGCACTTCTTAGGCATAACTTGGTCTTCTATCTGGACAGCTGCCGCGCCAGCATCGATAAGTTCTCTCACCGTTCTCTGCACATTCACAGTCTCTCCGAAACCCGTGTCTGCGTCTACTATGATTGGCATGCTCACAACCCGGGTTATATACCTAGTAGCCAGTGCAAGCTCGGTTAAAGTTATAATCCCTATATCAGGCATTGCCAAGCTTCCCGTTAACGCGGCGCCACTCAGATAAAGAGCTTCAAAACCCTCGGACTCAGCCAGCAATGCTGTTACTGGATTGAAGACCCCTATAACAGGTATGATATCTCTAGTTTTTATTAGATCACGGAGCTTATCTGCACTTTTACCCTGCTTCGCCCTGTAAAGGAATGCCATCGAAGCCCACCCTATTTTATATTTCGATATTTACTGGATACACACGACAAAATATATTACTAAACCATGCTCCCTCCATATCATATGGTGGACAGGAATGGGTGGAAGACAGAAAACCACACTATTCATGGATGTTAGCAGGAAAGAGCAGGAAGAAGAAGCAAGGAAGAAGGCTGCTATGCAGGCGGAAACCAAAGGTAAAAAGAGCAAGAAAAGAAGGTAAACCCTAGAAATACTCTACCGTCAATTTTAAGCCTGTACAACGGTAGAAGAGTTGCCTGTAAAAAACCTCCTCAAGACCCACGTCTATTCTGATATTATTATTTTGCCTAGTTCCATACTAGAGGTAGAGCTCACCCTTGAAATGCGTACGCTCCTGGTTTCAAGGATAGCTAGGATATTAGGGGCCTTCCAAGTGGATGAACTACTGGTATACAAATCCTCGAAACATAGATTATTCGAAGAATTTTGCTCCATCATGGAATACCTTCTCACTCCTCCTTACCTAAAGAAATACGTGCCGAAGAAAAAGACTTTATCGAAGATAGGAATAGCCTATCCTTTCAACATAGCTATCCACGTGGTAGAGAAAAACCCGGATAGAGACCCGATACGTCTAGGATTAATTGCCAGTAAAAAGAAGGGAAAAATACTAGTAGACGTGGGTATCGGTGCTCCGTTACTTCTAGAATCGAATAACCGGGAATATAGTAGAGGAGATATTGTTCTTGTGGATTTAGAAAAGAAATCCATTCTAGACAGTCATAATTACTATGTTGGATTCAGAGTGAAATGCTTCAACACTATGAACAGACTCTTACATTATGTTGAAGGTAGGAGAAAGGAAGGTTATGCATTAATAGGGACAAGCGTCAAGGGTTCGGATTACCGTGAATGTAGGGCTTGTGACAAGTATAAGAGGATAATATTTTATGGAGATCCACGCAGAGGTGTAGATGAGATGTATAAAGGAGTAAGTTTCGATGATGTAATAAACATCCTTACGGGTCAGGGAACTGTAACATTAAGAACGGAAGAGGCGCTATGCATATCTCTCTCAAGGCTTCATAAATAACTTATAAGGAGAAGTATTCTATATTAGATGAAGAGACCTTGATCTGCGAGGACACATACATCGAGACCATAATCGTTCCATGCAACTATAGGGTCACAATGCCCTTAGGTGTAAAATGCAGTAGAAACAGTGTTCTCTATGCACGTATATACGAGGGATCAAGGCTCTACAATATAATAGAGGATGTAAGTCAGGCAGGCATTTATACAGTAAGCAGGGCTACTCTTTTCTATGAATCTCTAGGCAGATTGCTAGATGAGAAGCTTGTAAAAGATTATTCTGAAGAATGCTTTGTTATAAAAGGAGCAGAGCATTATAGGATAAAGGTGAAAATCACGGATATAACAAGGAAAAGTAATTACAAAATCATTGAAATGAAACCCGTCAACCCTGAAATAGCCTTCAACCAGATTGAATCAGCTGGATATTCGCGTGCGGATGGGTGCCTCTTAGAAATACTAGTACGATATACCAAAATGAGGGCAGGAGTTATAACAGCAGAGGATTATTGTATGTATTATAATTTATGTGGTGAATCCGTGAAACGGTCTACAAGGAATCCTGAATATCTCAAAGTACTTGAGGAGATAAAATGCCAATCCTAAGAGAATCAAGCACTCTATACAGCTCTTACTTAGAAAACATAGCCCCCCTAATGAACTACGACGTGTCAAGAGATAGAATAGTAGCGAACTACATACTCGAACATATAGATTGCAGTCTTGTGAAGCGCACCCTAGAGGATGCCAGGAATCTGGTAGCATCCATAGGTAGAGTTGTAATCATAGGACCCGATAATAATCGTAACCGTTACACATCTATTATAGGAGACTCTAAAGCAGTCATCATAGGAGCAAACGGGGTATCATGGCTTTTCTACACAGAAACCGGAGTAATGCCTCACATCATAGTAACTGATCTAGACGGCCCCCTACAACTCTACCAGGAGGCAATGGAGTACGGGGGAATTCTTGCATTACATCCACACGGCGATAACCAATACAGATTTACAACTCTACATTCCATCCTCGATTACAACAGGATCATCCTCACGTCTCAGGTAGAAGAATACGGGTGCACAGTAAACGTGGGAGGCTTCACGGATGGTGACAGAGCAGTATACCTGTCCCATTTTCTGGGGGCAAAAGAGATCCATATATGCTGTTTCTCTAAAAAACCCGTAGACAAGCACAAACAGGTGTCTGGACCACTAAAGAGAAGAAAGCTGGAAATAGCCTGGAGTCTTATAGAGCAACTGAAAAATAAAGGAGATGTAAAAATAGTTTTTACTTCTTAAGAATATAGGCAGCAGCTATCAGGGCTATCAGAATTATAACCGAAGCCCCTATAATAGCACCTGTATTTGTCTTTGTCTTAGTCACCGTGGTTGTGGATGTAGAAGTCTTTGTAGCGGTAACTGTTTGGGTCGTGGTTTTTGTTGTAGTTTCAGTTGTAGTAGCAGTTTTTGTGAGAGTTTGAGTCTTAGTAGTTGTTACAGATTCCGTGACTGTCTGGGTTTCAGTAACTGTTTTCGTCACCGTTACGAATGTAACGGGGAACTCGAATGTTTCTGTATAGTTGTATGCCCATTTGAATATATTATAGAGGAACTTGGGTCCATCCAGTGTAACATTATAGTATTCAGGGGCAAAAGTTGGTTCATAGTCACCATATGGTGACTCGCCGCTGACTATTACCATACTGGCTTTACCGTTACTGGCTGGAAGCATTTCGGCTGCGATGAAGACGTATGTGGCGTTAGGGCATCCTGTTACTGCTTCTGCTGTAGCTGATTCGCCTGCTATAACTCCCAGCATGTCTACTGCAAGCGCTGGAGGTGGGTTGTTATCAGCTAGGTATGCTGTAGGGTAGAATCTTGCTATTCTTATAACGTACTCTGGCTTAGACTGGCATGCTAGAAGGTCGAGGCTTCCATTATCATAGAGGTAAACCACGTTGTCGGGTCCGTGGGCTAGTATGGGATGAGTTATACCATTTGCTACCGCTGCGGCTTCCTGGTCTGGAGCCACCTGTGCTAGGACTCTATAGAATTTCTGTGCATTGTGGGTATTGTCGTATATTGCACCCATGTCGACGCGTAGATGGGAGCCAATGTATTCGGCTACCGCATTCACGGCTTGCTGGCTGTCAGGTCCTCCTCCATAATCTGAGTCACCAGCCAGCCATAGCACTTTGCCTCCGGTGTTAAGCCACTGGGATAGAGCGTCGAGTTCTTCTGGTGCTAGATAGGTTGTGGGCTGGCCTAGGACTATTATGTCGAACTGGCTTAGATCCACCTGGTCGAACGTCTGGTTTATAACGATTACATTGGCATAATCCAGTTCAGCTGTTATATTGGATATGTACTTGGAGTTTTCTCCGTGAGCCAAGTCAAAGCCTATGGTTATCTTTTCATCAGCCGCAAAGGCTGGATGCGCTACGGGTATTATAGCGGCTACAACCAGTAGTATTACAGCTAAAGAGATTGATTTCTTCATATTTATTCCACCCTCTAAGGGGTTTTCGTGTAATCCATTGAAGCATATGATTTATTAATAAATCATACCCTCGTCCATCGCAAAAAGTTATAACGAATAATGCGGTATGCAAAAATACCTGAAATAAAAGTAGTAGGGGGACACGTGTTGCTCACAGGTAAACGCATGTTCTCGCTCCTCCTAACTGTGGCTCTGGTATTCTCGGTATTACAGGGTCTCGGCATGGTTCAACAGGCTAATAGTGCATCCCAGAATTGGCCGTGGGGCAGTTCACAAGAACCGTATCCATGGCTGGGTTACTTGGTTCAACTGGCCAAAGAATCTGGTGATACGGGGCCTGCTAAGTTATTGATCATAACAAGACACGATATTGCGATACAGGATAAAACTAAGGAGTTATTTCTAAATAGCCCTGTTGCCAAGGAGTTGAACATAACGGATCTACAATTCATCCAAGTAGGGCCCTCACTATTCGAGTACTACCTAGATAAGGCCTCTGTAGACGTGGCATGGGGCGGTGGACCAACACTTTTCGACTACCTCTTCAAAGACGGATACCTTGCACCAATAGATCCATCAACAACCCCGGCGGCATACGCTGCTCTATACGAGGCAAGTAAATTCCCCGATAACATACAGGGAATACCGCTAAAGCGGTTCGGCGACGACGGGAAGATTTACTGGATAGCCGCTGCTCTAAGCAGCTTCGGCTTCACAGTTAACCATGACAAGCTGAAGGAATGGGGGATACCCCAGCCTAGGACATGGGTGGACCTCTCCAACCCGATATTTGCGACCACCCCACAGCTCAGTGTGGGAGGCGCCGACCCCACTAAGTCAACTAGCAACACGAGGATATATGAGATAATACTCCAGGTATACGGGTGGGATCTAGGGTGGATGATACTAACAGGATTCTCCGCTAACTCTAAGATATACGATGCAAGCGACGCCGTGAGAGAAGCGGTTATACAGGGTGAGATAGCTGTAGGGATAACCATAGATTTCTACGGATATATAGCAATGCAGGTTAACCCACATACGGAATACATCATGCCACCTAAACAGACAGCGATAAACGGAGACCCTATAGCCTTGGTGAAGAAGAGTACACACCCTATAAAAGCCCTTGCATTCATAGCTTGGGTTCTAAGCGAATACGGTGGACAACAGATATGGCTTGACAAGGAGATAAACAGGCTTCCCATAAACCCCGCCGTCTTCGACGCTGCTCCCCAGAACCTCAAAAGGCCTGATCTGCAGAAGAGTTACAAGGACGCGTTGAAGAATATAGGATTCATATTCAACGATACACGTGCAGCTTCATGGGAGTTCGCCATGCAGCAGTACTTCGCGTCGGCACTAGTAGGAAACGCCCACCAGGACCTCCAGGCTGCTTGGACTCCTATAGCTAATGCATGGATGAATGGGGAGATCAGTGATGAATGGATGGCCTATTATGCTTGGAAGCTCTTGAGCCCATTATCGTTCACAGATCCCTCGACGGGTAAGAATGTAACGTTCACAGAGGATTATGCAGCACAGATAAACTCTAAGATAAGGAAAGACGCAGCACTGCTTAACCAGTTGAAGATAGCGTGGGAAAACGCTATGATGAAGAGGGCTGATAGTATTCTAGAAGAGTTCAATGCAAACGATCATAGTAAACCAGCACCACAAGTACCGTGCATCGCGTATCAGTTAGTAAACATGTGGAAGGAATTCCTTGGCAAGCAGCCCATGCAGCTTCCCGCTTCATGTATACAAACCACTACGACGAGCCAGCAAGAAACAACCAGCACAACAACGACGACCACAACAACCACTACTACAACATCTGCTACAACAAGTGGACAACAGACAACAACCACGGAGTCCACAACACAGCAAACAACAACCACGGGAGGCGGCAGGGGTGTTCCTATAGGGCTCATCGCTGTAATAGTGATAGTAATAGTGCTGATAGCTGCGGCAGTATTAACGAGGAAATGATTTTAACACTTAAAACACATTATTTTTTCAATAGGTGATTCTACCTGTCCAAGCTCTCTTTTACACTAGCAGAAATCAGAGATAAGCTCCACCTAGAGTTAAGTCCGGATGATCTTTTAACCAAAGCCCGCAGTATGTTTAGAACATACTCTCCTCGAATAGCCTTAGTTGTGAGAGAGGGTAGGCTTGAGGGGATATTGTATAGGGCAACCATGATATCCCTGACTTCTACGAGGTCCAATCTGAAGGTTGCAGATCTTATGGAGAAACCGCGTATAACGTGTAGCGAGAGAGATAGACCATTAGACATTGTTAGTAAAATGATAAGTATGGATGAATGGAGTATACCACTTACAGGTAATGGAAACACTGCCCTAGGTACAGTAAGCCTGGAGAGCTTCATCAACCTTGTCTACCGCAAACTGGGTTCAAACAATCTATTATCCTCTATACTCAGGGAGCATAGAGTAGATGAGATAATGTCGACTAGCGTTGTGTCTGTACATTCGTCTGATACTGTAGCAGGGGTTATTAGAAAGCTGCTCAAAGAGAAGTTTGCCGGTATACCAGTTGTAGACGATAAAAACAGGTGTGTAGGAATAATAACCCACTACGACCTATTGAGTAAGGGGTATACACGCGTAGCCTTAGAATCCGAGTCGGGTCCCTCTCGGGAGCCTAAGGTGGTAGAAGTGATGAGTTCTCCCGTGGACACGGTATACCCCGATTCCAGTATTTTTGAAGTATTTGAACTTATGTCAAAGAAGGGGTATGGGAGGATTCCCGTAGTAGACAAAAACAAGGCTCTTGTTGGGATCGTGGACAGGTCCGATATTGCAGGTTTTATATTGAAGCACATATAATATCAATTTATAGTGCCAGAGAGGTTTTGACCGGGTGATATTTATGGGCTCTCACATACCTCCACCTATACGTAGGAGAGTAGAAGGGTATAGATGGATAAGGAGTGACGGAAAGCCTAACTGGAATCAGGCTGTCACAAGCAAGATAGGAGAGGTACTTCTTATAGCGTCAAAGCCTGCTCTCACTATAAGTAAAGACTCTACAGTAATGGAGCTAGCAGAGCTTATAGCCACTAGGAATGTGAGAGGGGTACCAGTGGTAGAGTCTTCCGGAAAAATAGCTGGAGTAATAACCGGTACGGATCTCGTGAACTACCTGGGTGGGGGAACCCTATTCGACATAGTTGCTGAGAGGTACGACTATAGGCTTTATGATGCTCTAAAAAAGGAGAGACTCGAATCCCTGATATATAAGAAGCCTGTAGTTGTTAGGCCTGACTATAAGTTAGATGAAGTCCTACGCGTGATGGTGGAGCATGGGGTAGGATTTATTCCCATAGTTGACGAGGAGAATAATGTTTTAGGCGTTATAACAGAGCATGACTTAGTGAAGCACTTGGCCGAGAAGAGTGTCGGGCGTACAGTAGCTGAGGTTATGAGCAAGACTGTAATAGGCATAGAGTACAGTGACACACTATGGAATGCCATGAAGCTTATGGTCAAGTACGGTTTCCGCAGGCTTCCCGTTTTCAGGGAAGAGAAGCTTGAAGGCTTTGTCACAGCTAAGATAATTGTGTCCTTCTTCGGGTCACATAAAGCTTTCGAGTATATCAGGACGGGAGACATAAGAGAAGTACTTGAGACCCCGTTAAGAGAAGTGTATGCGCCATTATACGTTTACTCGTATCCAAATGAAGATGTGGGGGAGGCAGTTACTAAGATGATAAAGCATGGAATGAGCGGTATTCCCGTAGTAGAGGACGATACCGTCGTAGGAATAATTACTGAGCGTGACGCACTATACGCACTGGTGACAAGGTGACGCTAATACATGGCGAGGAGGCTCTCAGATCGGATAAGTAGGTATTATAGGAGAGACGTTGTTACAGTAGGAGAGGAGGCTTCCGCGATCAAAACACTAGACCTCATGAATAGAACTATGATGAACACGGTATATGTAGTTGATAATAGGAAGCCTGTAGGATTTATAAACTCCATGCATGCGTCACACTGGCTTATAAGCAGGAAACTATTTCTAAAACCATTAAGCAAAGTAAAAGCGTCAGATATTATGGATCAATACATGGAAAATGATCCCCGCATAGTTAGGAAGAGGCAAACTATTAGAACAGCTGCTCAGGTTATGATTGATAGAGACCTAGACGAGCTGCCGGTAGTTGACTCGCATGGAGACATTATTGGGAGAATAACCTTATGGGATCTACTGAGAGGCGTGGAGAGCAGGCTGGATGGGAATCTAAGGGTTAAAAACTTTGCGACAGATGAGTTTGTGTCCTGCGAAGAAACGCATAGTCTCTACTATCTCATCTGTCAATTACCTCTTACAACCACAAGGGCAGTAATAGTAAAAGACAACAGTGGAGCGCCGGCGGGTATAATATTCAAAGACGCCCTAGACTGTGTTTCTCAAATGCTTCGTTGCAGGCAACGTGCAACGTGGAGGGGGTCTTGCGGCTTACCGGGAGGGTTTCCAGTACCTGCTATAGCGTTCCTAACAGCCGAGGAAATAATGTCGCGGAGCTTCATAGAGGTTAAGGAGGATGATTATTTGAAAAGCGTTATAGATCTTATGGTTCAGATGAAGACAGAAGTATACCCCGTTGTGGATGATAGTGGTAAGCTCGTCAAGGTTGTCACGGCGAGGGAAATTATTAGACGACTCCTTTTGTCATGAAAACATTTTTTCAACGAGTTTCTCGGGGTCGAAGGGTTCGAGGTCACTGTACGACTGTCCTACACCGATATAAACGACTGGTTTTCCTGATAAAGATATAACGGATACAGCTGTTCCTCCTTTGACGTCGGCATCCATTTTGGTTAGTATCAACCCGTCTATGGAGACTGCTTCGTCAAAGAACTTGACCTGCTCTAATGCATCGTTGCCTGTCAAGGCGTCCACGACTAGTATCTTGTAATCAGGCTTTGTCACCCTCACAATCTTCTTGAGCTCCTCCATTAGATCGCTGTCTACATGGAGTCTGCCAGCTGTATCGAGGAGAACCACGCAGTAACCCCTTGCCTTGGCATAGTTTATAGCGTCGTAGCCGACAGAGGCTGGGTCGGATCCGTATTTTCCTCCTATAAATGGAACACCCAGTGTTTCAGCGTGCTTTTTAAGCTGTTCCTGAGCCCCTGCTCTGAAGGTATCTGTCGCTGCTATAACCGGGGTTATGCCCTTCTTTTTCAACAGGAAGGCTACCTTGGCTATAGTGGTGGTTTTCCCAACACCGTTTACGCCTAGGAACATTATTTTTGTAAGTTTACCATTTCTACAGTTCTCCTCTACTATCCGTGTTAAATCCAGGCTTTCAGGCTTAGAGACAACCTCCCTTATAGCCTCCTTATAAGCTTCCTCTATGATCCTAGATATGTTAGCGCCACGCTTTACCTTCATCCCGGTAAGCCTTTTCTTTAAAGAGGAGATTATCTCGGCTGCTGTTTCATATGCAACATCGCTCTCAACCATATCAAACAAGAGATCATCTTCCAATTCTTCTATGTCATGCTCTCGTATCTCTCTATAAGCTATCTTTGATGAGAGATTCTCTGATAACTTACTCACGCCGTTTTTAATAGCCTTCTTTAACCGTCCAAACAATCATAACCCACCTATAAACTGTTCGAGCAATACAAGTGTTTAAGATAGTAATCCCCGGTATACACTAGTTTAGCATTTAAAAGCTAGACAGAGCCGGATAAGACTTAGCTAGACTCGCCGCCTTTTTTAATAGCTGACTGGGACTTCTGCACCAGCTCTGCAAGTCCTGCCTGCAGTTTCCTACGTTCCTCTACAAGACCTGCAATACGCTGTCTTATATCATCCGCTATCTTGAGTAGTCTCTTCTCCTCCTCGTCGAGTATGAGGAGTGCCTCACTAGGGCTGGCTTTAACATAGTACCGCGAAGACACGCGGACCAGTATACTCTCCTTGTCAACCTTCTCAGCTATGCCTAGCGTATAAGACTTGGCGTCTAGAGGGAGGAGAAGCTCTCCTTCAGACTTGGTGATACCTTCAACACTATCCTTTGCCTGTTTAACGACTATTATCTCCCTTGAAACAGCCTCCAAGTTGGATTGTAGCTGGCTTATTAGCTGCTCTATATACTGCAGGCCTTGATACAGCTCAGCGGCTTTTTCGTCTGATACAACGCTCATGGCTTATCCCAACCTTCTAAAGATGCTAACTGGGCTAGCTGGGGTGTTCTTATACTTTCGGGAGGCACCTCCTCTACGCTCTCTATCTTTATATGGTATCTCTTCAGCTTGTGCCTGCTTCCGAGCTCCGAGTATACTCTCGATACTGCATCCTCTTCTTTCACCGCTCTTACTTCTATATTGAAGCTCCTCCACTCGGGGAATTTATCGTGAGAAAGCAACATGCGCCCCTTTACCCTATATGTTTTCACTTCCATGTTCACCCACCCAGTGACATCTGTATTCTAACCAGCTCGGGACCCATAGTATCGGATCCTACTAGTCCCCCTTTCCTATTTGCTACAAGGCCGGTCTTTATAAATGAAACCCCGAAGTTAACGGTCCCAGTATAAATAGGGACGCCGAAGTAGCTAGAAAGATGTTCAAGCTCGTCTTCAGAGACATCTCTATGTATTAAACCGCCCCTATCAGTTACGACACCCAGTGATCCAACAGTAGGTATGCCCATGATGGCTCTTCTCTCAACCTCCACGTCAAGAGTATCCCTTATCACTTGCAGGGAACGATCATCTAACTCAGGGTAAACTAGGGCAGCCTTGTTATTGGCCAGAACCATATTACCCACAGCATTATTCTTTGATGGCAATACACCTATGTTCAAACCTTTCTCCCGTCCTAACGCCTTAATCTTTCTGAGCTCTTGGTCAGAGATTGTTCTCGGTACAAGTATGCCTTTATCGTTAACTGCAACAAGAACTCCTAGTAGATATGTATCTGAGACTTTTGCAGGATAAACCTCGACTCCTAGAACCTCTTTTATAAGGTTTATATCCCGCCTATCCAAATCCTCCGGCACAAGAGCAATCAAGTTGTTAGCTACTATGTACACACCGATATTAGGATTCCCCCTATAATCGTAGTACTCCACTCTGAAACTAGTGCTCATAGATAACCGCCCCACCGCTATGTAGAAGAAATGTAGTGGTATACCATCTTAATAATAGTAATACATTCAAAACTCGCAGCAACAGTAGGGGGTAAATCCTACTCTTTCCTTGAGTGAAGGAATACCACTGCGACTTTCTCTTTCTCTTCCTCCTCTCC
This sequence comes from uncultured Desulfurococcales archaeon, assembly GCA_964451715.1. Lineage (GTDB taxonomy): Archaea > Thermoproteota > Thermoprotei_A > Sulfolobales > Acidilobaceae > Tiamatella. Next base: position 11,741 of record CAYVIZ010000015.1, read on the forward strand.
CTCCTCGAAAACTCTTACTTTAACGCGAATCCTTCGAGGAGGCTTCTCTATACCTCTGCTCCATAAATAGTTGTTAACGTCATTCGTCAGCACGACACGGTCGGCTTTTGTGTGTCTCTTTACAAACATGCGCAGCCTACGGGCTGCCCTAGCAGCCCTATTAGTACGCCTACCAAAGTAGAGTCTCCCAAGGGAAACAGTGTATATCCTCTCCATTATCATCCTCGACTTCTCATCAGCCATTCTTGTTCACCCCTTTAACCGGCCGAGCCTTACACTTTCAGTTTTTGCCTCCTCCAGTTCCTCATCTTATAGTTGAACCTTACCTTTCTCAACGTTTTAACTACAACCCATACAGGTATGGGGCTATTACTCTTGCCGGCTTTAGCAAGCCTGATCTTCCGTGCTACATGCTTGTTTCTTGCCATGCTCTCACACCTAATAAGCCTGTGTATGACACAACGGCATTATAAACTATTTTCTCTTGAACCTGATCTTCGGCTCGCGATGCGTCCTAGAGTAGAGCTCGGCTAGTATACTTTTAACGACATCCTCATCTATAGGGAGGGGTACACGGCCTGATTGTGCTAGAGCTATCAATTGATTCTCAACCAAGGTGGCCAGGTCTGGTCTAACCAGTTTTACATTGTTGAGTCTTTCTCTAGCTTTTTCCGTAAGTATCTTTCTCAAAAGCGCTTGTTTCTGTGCTTCAAGCTGTTTTTCAAGCTCTTTCTTCTTTGCCTGCTCCCTCAACTCCTCAAGCCTTCTACGGCGGATCTCCGCGAGCTCGTCATCATACTCGTCCATAGCCATAACCACACCACCTGATAAACACGTTTATCCCTTACATATCTAGTGGATATCTAGGACATAATAAGCTGTTGCATA
>CAYVIZ010000015.1:12728-23908 GCA_964451715.1 uncultured Desulfurococcales archaeon
GGAGTGTTTATTCTAGGTATATCTTTAATTCAGGACTCTTTTCCGCTTTCTCTCTAAGAACCTCGTAGGCTGTATTATCCAGTAAACTCATGCCGGCCGGGCTTAGTATACGGCCCTTTCTAGGCACGGTTTTCACTAGTCCTGCCGCCTCCAGCTGCTGAAGTATTTTCCTTATAATGGAACCACTCGCCTTACGTGTATGCTCCGGTCTAGAACCGAGGTTCGCGCGTCCACCATATACTGTTCTAAGCCGTTCTATTCCAACCGGTTTACGCGACTTATAGAGTTTCCTTAAGATGGAAGCAGCCCGTATGTACCACCAATCCGGATCAGTTGGAGGATTCTCCTTATGCACACCAGTTTTTACGAAGTAGGCCCATGTAGGAGGTTTTATCTCATTATACCTCTTAAGCTTGACCGCCACCCTCTTTATCAGCTCATCCGCTGGAGCTTCAAGAGCATTCACCATATCCACTCACCCATCCACAATAATCGCTCCTTGTAGCGTCACTGGTTATTAACCTTAGCTTTTCTCCTTAAAATAAAAGTTCTACCCTTCACACCCACAAGCTCGGCTCCAACCTGGTCGGCTATTCTCTTGGATAGTTCTTTACGATCGAGGTCTTCTGAGACAAGGGACGATCTAAGCAGTTTAACTTTAATGTATTTCTTTTTCTTCAACCTACGTTTTATCTCCTCTATAAGACTCTCCGTTACACCATTCTTACCCACTATCACATCTACATCCATCTGGTGGAGCTCCTCTCTGCGCATACTATATCACCGGGTTTCATTAGAACGCTGGGGTTTATAGGGATACCTGTGTATCCACCCGCATATAAGGCACCTGACAACTAGACGTGAAGTCCTACCGTCCCTCTCTAATCTGACCCTGCTCGTTACACCTGGTATTAGTGGTGCACCGCAATTCCTGCATATACCCCTCTTAACATTGCGGGGCAGTTTAACTCTATTCCTCGTTGAGAGCCTGTTTATCAACCCCGTCAGCATTCTTGAGTATTCTATGTTACCCTTTCTAGCCTCTTCTACAGCTATCTTATAGAGTATTTTAATTCTCTGAAGTACGAGGTCCCTGTTATATAGATGCCTCTTTCTACTGCGTCTCTTCAATTCTCTTCAACTGCCTCTGATACATCTCCAGCAGCTCATCCGTTGTGGTAGCGTCTTCTGGGCCTTTATCGTCTCTCCACCTAATAAACCGGGGGAACCTTATAGAGATTCCTGCACCACGCCTTATCTTATCACGGCAACAAGTATGGAGGGGGGAAAGCGTTAGCTCAGCCCCTATTATCTCAGCCACTTTAGCCGGCGTCACCCATATATCGGGTTTCACCATAGAATCCACCCTAGGGTGTTTATGGTCTATTATATAGGGCTCGAGTAGACTGTACATGTTATCTAGGTCTTCATCAGTAAAACCGCTTCCAACCTTACACACTGTTTTAAAAGTATCTGTCTGAGGATCATACGCGGCCATTAGGAGAGTGCCAAGCTTTCCTCCCCGTCTCCCTCTGCCATAGAAGGCCCCGACAACAGCCAGGTCTACAGTATCCGTCATCTCGCTCTTATAATCCCTCTTAAACTTAATCCACAACCATCCCCGTGCACCAGCCCTGTAGATGGATTCTTCATGTACCGCTTTAGCCATTACACCCTCTGCCCCCTCCGAAACAGCCTGCATAAAAAAGTTCATGAACTCGTCTGGGTCATCGGTTTCTATGTAAGTAGCAACACTCCACTCATTGGAAGGCTCTATTATAGACTCTAGAGCCTTCCTCCTCTCGGGAAGCGTCTTCACAGTCAGGTCTTCTCCGTTCACATATAACGCGTCAAACAAGAATACAGCGACTGGGACCTCCTTCATCGCTATGTGTATATCATGTTTCCTCTTCCTCCTCATGAGCTCCTGGAAAGGCCTTAGCTCCATGGTCTCAGGATCCACTGCTACTATTTCTCCCTCGATTATGGCCTCTTCCGCCTTAATGCGGCTCCTAGCTAGGTCTCTTACATCGGGGTACATACGTGATATGTTTTCGAGGCGCCTAGAATAAATCCTGACCTCACTGCCCTTCTTATGTATCTGGCCGCGTTCACCGTCATACTTGTATTCAACTATCCCTCTACCCCCTATCTTTGAAAGAATCTCCACGGGATCGCTGAGCCTCTCTGCTAGCATGGGCCTTATAGGTATACCTACCTCAGGCTTCACGTTTTCTAGAACACTAACGCCCTGACTCGCGCATATCTTTGCTATATGCCCGAGATCAGCTCTTAAGTTATAGGCTCGCTCAACTATAGGCCTGTCTTTCACTCCCTCACCAAAAGCTATGGCAAGAGCATCCAATACCGTCGCATCGCCGACGCCTAGTCTTAGCCTGCCTTCTATTATCCTCACGATATAGCGGGCTTCGAGGGGGTGTGCCTCTGAAAGCAGGCCTGATATCAATCTGATTTTTATATCCCTACTCCCCTCTCCCTGGGCCATCGCTATTCTATACAGGGTATTATACACGTATGAGACGGTCAGTTCTTTCCTCGATGCCTCGCCTGCCCAGCTTAGTATGCCTCCAGTAGGTGCACCTGCCTGTTTGGACTCGCTCTCCCTAGCCAGGGTTTCAGCGACTTTGCCCAGGTCACCCAGCTGCTTGTACAGAGAGTCCACGCGTTTTTCGGGGGTTTTATACGCTAGTGAAATTGCTTTGACCAAGAATTTCTCGGATACACCCAGGTTAGGTATGTCCTTCCAGTCGGGGCCGAGCTTGCCTTGTATAAGGTATATGACTTTATCTATCACGCTGGGAGGAGTCTCGCGTAGTAGGTTGACCAGTATAACCGTCATCTGGGTTCTAGCCGAAATCCTTTCAAGCCTATCTAGAGCTTCTACAAGTTTTTCAAATCTAAGATCCTCGTTCAAAACACTACACCTGAACAGGCTAGTTTAGCCTCTAGATAATTTAATACATGGATTAGAGTCTATTATCCTTATTTTATCCCCCTGTATTTTTCTATAGATAATAAGGCGATGACGAGAACCGGCAAGAAGGTATTCGATGCCTTGTCAGAGTTACGCCGAGCCCTTGTTTTTAATTAACGCCTTATACTGATAGTAGAGAGTCTGTAAAACGTATTTAAGTGCCCCAGCAACCCTTAGCTCCTCAACTGTTGATTGTAACCCTTCAACACGTATCTCTCTAAGGCTCCCATCCGGGTTTTCTTTAATCTCATAATGTGCCTCAGAGTCCCCGCCCTGCATCTCCCTTATCTCGCTTATAACACCTTCTATGTATGACTTTACTTCGTCTGTAACAAAAGTCTTGAAGCGAGGAGCCCCTCTGACATAGCCCTCTCCACGGTATATGGAGGCAATTCTCTTCTTGCCTACTTTGAGATCTTCTATCTTCTCACCTGGCATGGGGGGAGAGAGGGGGAGTGTTCCGTCTATCACTGCGAGGAGGGATTTATACATTTGTAATTCTTCCTCGAGCTGCATAATCTTGGTTCTAAGCCACGACTTTAAGTCATCTACACCTATGGTTGTTCTTCCTTCTACTCTACTCACTACAAACCCCTGAGAGTTAAGTTATCCCGGGTATCACTAAAAGGATGCGGCTCGATAATACACTGGTATTCCCGTTCTAATCGTGTTCTAGGTTTTACTAGATGAGGTTCTCCTCGTTCAAATAGTTGTAAGCCGAATAGGCTGCAATAGCGCCCATCGCGGCCGCCGTTACTACTTGGCGGAAGTTGGGCCACTTGGATGTACAGTCTCCTGCTGCAAACACTCCTGGGAGGTTGGTTTTCATCCAGTCATCCACGATAATATATCCACGCTCATCCACAGCTAACCCGTTCCTCTTGGCCCACTCGATATCGGGCTCGAAGCCTATCTCGATGAATATACCGTTTACGTCAAGCTTCTTTCTTTCACCGGTTACCCTGTTCTCAACGACAACATACTCCACGCTCCTGCTTCCACCTATCTCCTTTACAACAGTGTCAACGAGCACTTCTATGTTATCTTTCGTTAGAACTCTTTCTACAAAGAAGGGCTTAGCCCTGAAATGCTTTCTTCTATGCACTAAGTAGACCTTGTTGACATATCCCGAGAGTATTAAGGCGCCTTCAAACGCGGCATCACCGCCGCCCACTACAACGACAGAGTCCTTACCAGCGTAGAAAGGGGCATCGCATACACTGCAATAGCTCACGCCTCTCCCAGCGAACTCTTTCTCACCGGGTACACCCAGCTTCCTCCTTTTAGTACCTATTGCTACAATTATGGTTTTAGCATAAAGCCCAACGCCTCTCCTCGTCTTTATGGTGTAGAGCCTAGTTTTCTCGTTGTATTCGAACGATTCAACGCTGTCTCCCCAGTATGTATCCACGTCGAATTCCTCAGCATGCTTTCTGAACCTGCTCACCAGGTCTGATGCTTTTATTTTGCCGCATGCAGGATAATCGTCTACGTAGTCAGTTAACGTCAACTGGCCTCCTACAAGCTGCGCTATTACGAGACTCTTTAAGAGGAACCTGCTGGCATATATAGCGGCTGAATAGCCTGCTGGTCCTCCTCCTATTATGACTGTGTCAAAGGTTTTACCTTCAACGCTTTTCTTGGAGAGCATCTTCATCCTAGCCATTACTCTCTTCACCTTGATTAGGGGTCGGTACTTAAAGGTTCAATCATCGCCTCTTCTCAGGGAGTACAGCCTTCTTCATCCCAGGAAATCATCTGGTTGTGCTCAGCTATTATATTTTCATATATATAGACCCGAGGGGTAATAGAGAGGCTGTAACGGTAATTCGGGCTGGATGAAGGTGTTCTGTACTATGAAGCTTGTATGTGAAGGCAGGAGAGCAAGGCTGGAATCCAGAGAGATGGTTCTCCCTAACGGTAAAAAGGCACAGATAGACAGGGTCGTCTTCCCTAACAGCGTGTCGATACTTCCACTACACAGTGATGGTAGGATAACGCTTTTGAAACAGTATAGGCCTGCTATTGGAGAATGGATCATAGAAGCTCCTGCTGGAACCATAAAAGAGGGGGAAAATCCTGTTGAAGCGGCTAAGAGGGAACTAGAGGAGGAGGCGGGGCTTATAGCGGGTAACATGGTAGAGATAGGCGGGGCTTATTTGTCTCCCGGGTATTCAACCGAGTTTATGTACTTTTATATTGCTACAAGCGTTAAGGAGGGAAGGCAAAATCTTGAAGACCACGAGGTTATCGATACCTTCGAGACAACGCTTGATGAAGCAATTGACATGACGAGGAAAGGCGAGATAAAAGACGCTAAGACAATTATGCTACTCCTATACGCGGATACATACCTACGAAATATGAGGAGCCAGTGATTTTTTATCTTCTATTCTGCTACAACGCTTCCCCGAATAATCACCCAGCAGCTCGTTGAAAACCTCATTTATATCTCTTACATAGACTGATACACTATTGTAACGTTTTTCGATTCTAACATAACCAGTATTCCTGAGCCTTTTGAGTATACGCCTCGAAACACGGCGCGGCACACACAGCTTACTGCTTACCTCCTCTATAGCTTCATTATACTCGAGCCTGCTTCCTCTTCTATACAAGACGTAGTAGGCAAGCATCTCTCGTTTCTTGAGATAACGCAATACTACTCACCAGGGGTGTCCGATAGGTCGGTTCTCGCCATCGCTATAGGCACGTAGGGTAGCATCGTCATCCACCCCCTTATTTTTATTGGCCATATGCTTCAGGAAACTATAAGCCTATATTTGCTACAATACGATTCTACTCGTAGAAGTGTCTTTATGAGTCCTAGTTCTTCGGAGCCTGTTGAAACGATTATTTTGTTGTCCTCCGTGAACAAGGCTATGGGCGATTCCAAGTGTTCATCAGCTATTATCCATTCGTCACCGGGATCGGCTGCTAGGGGATAGGATTTTTCGATCCTCCACCCGTTAAACACTCTGGGATACACCATTTTCTGCGTTAGAGATACTAATCTCACATTCTCCACCATACTTCTACTAAACGAATACCCCTCCGATACTGCAAAGTAGGCCTCATCGCCTAACTTACACACGTCAACCCACTCGTTTTTTACCGGTCTATATCGTTTATGATCAGCCAACAAGCCTTCTACCGCTTCTCCACAATCTTCGTTCATTATAAGCGATCCCATTCCTATAACTATGGAGAACCTCTTATCATTATAGCCCAACACTACGGGGCTAGGATCTGTTACTATCGCCTCTAAACACTCCCAAGAAGCCTTAACGAATTCTTCAAGCTTGCTAGGATCAAGTGATAGAAGCTTCTCTATAGGGACAATGATGTTGCCACGTTTTACCTGCACGTCCCACACCGTCCTCCTAGTCTTTCTTCCCTCAAAGCGTTTTATAGATGAAGCCATCCCCTTATACACAAATAGGTAATGCAGGAAAAGCGCCGATGAAGACCCTTGTAAGGTCTGTACATGATGATGTATAACCAGGCTCTTGAGGCGCATCCTTATTTTATACTCGTAAAAAACAGAACAAAAGTAGGAAACCATTTAATGGGAAGTGCCATATCTCGCAATCAATGGGGAACCAACTTGAAGCTGTTCGAGTTCGAAGCCAAGCAGATACTGGCCAAGCACGGAGTCAAGGTACCCCGCTCTGTTCTCCTGGTTAAAGAAGAAAAAGAAGCCGCTATTGAAAAGATAAAGGATGCAGGGCTAGAACCCCCTGTTGTTGTGAAATCCCAGGTGCTAGTTGCGGGAAGAGGTAAAGCGGGTGGCATAAAGATAGCTAAGACTTGGGAGGAAGTAAAGGGTTTTGTGGAGGAATTATTCGATAAGCCTATAAAGGGTCTAAAGCCAAGGTATCTTCTCATCGAAGAAGCCATACCACACGACCAAGAGCTGTATGCCTCTATAATTATTGATAGAAGCGAAAGGAAACCCGTTATACTAGCATCACAATACGGTGGCATGGATATAGAGGAGATAGCTAGGGAGAAGCCTGAAAGCATTGTAAAAATGTATGTTGACCCCTTCCTCGGCCTGAAGACATACCAGGCAAGGAAAATAGGAAAAACTATAGGGTTGAAGGGGAAGATACTTAATTCGTTTGCATCCTTCCTCATGGGAATGTATAACGTGTTCATGGAGTATGACGCTGATCTCATAGAATCGAATCCCCTCGCTATAACTGGCGAGGCAGTAATACCCTTAGACGCGAGGTTGATAATAGACGACAACAGCCTCTACAGGCACAGGGAAATAGAGGAGAGGAACCTAGAGGACACGGGAGAGTATACTGAATGGGAGATAAAAGCACGGAAGATAGGGCTCGCCTTTGTTGAGCTTGACGGTGATATAGGTATAATCGGGAACGGCGCAGGTCTCACTATGACAACGATGGATCTCGTCTATTTGTATGGGGGAAAACCAGCTAACTTCCTCGATATTGGAGGAGGCGCTAGCAAGGATCTAGTGAAAACCGCTGTTAGGTTCCTAATAGAGTTCCCTAAGACTAAGAAGATATTCATGAACATATTCGGAGGGATAACTAGGGGGGACGAGGTAGCTAGAGGTATAGTAGCTGCCCTGGAAGAGATCGGGGGCTCGCCCAAGCCTTTAGTTATAAGGTTGTCGGGAACAAATGAGGAGGAGGGAAGAAGAATCCTCGAGGAAAACGGGATAACCGCCTTTACAGATCCTATCGAGGCGGTTAAGAAAGTTGTCTCTTTATGAGGTGATAGGTTATGGCTATAATAGTTAACGAGGATACACGTGTTATAGTTCAAGGTATAACGGGCAACGAGGGAAGATTCCATACTAAGCTCATGCTGGACTATGGCACGAAGATAGTAGCCGGGGTAACACCGGGCAAGGGAGGAATGGATGTATATGGTGTGCCAGTATACGACAGTGTCGAAGAGGCAAGGCAAGCTCATCCCGAGGCTAACACGAGCATAATATTCGTACCAGCCCGATTTGCGGCTGACGCTGTATACGAGGCTATAGATGCCGGTATAAAGACCATAGTAGTCATAACCGAGTTAATACCGGTCCATGATACATTGAAGTTCGTGAACTACGCCAAGAGCAGAGGGGTCACTATAATAGGACCGAACTGTCCTGGAGTAATTACTCCCGGCAAGGCAAAAGTCGGTATAATGCCAGGCCACATATTTACGCCCGGTAGAGTAGGCATCGTTTCAAGGAGTGGAACCCTCACCTATGAGATAGCTTATGCTATGACGAAAGCTGGTATAGGGCAAAGCACGGCCGTCGGCATAGGTGGAGACCCTGTGGTGGGGACCTCGTTCATAGAGGCTTTAATGATGTTCGAGGAGGATCCTGAGACAGATGCAATAGTACTAGTAGGCGAGATAGGGGGAGACATGGAGGAGAGGGCGGCGAAGCTTATTGCGGACGGTAAAATAACGAAGCCTGCTGTAGCATTTATAGCCGGTAGAACCGCTCCTCCAGGTAAGCGTATGGGTCATGCCGGTGCAATAATCATGATGGGTGCAGGCACTGCAGAGGGTAAGATAAAGGCGTTAGAGAGTGTTGGAGTGAAGGTGGCCCGTACACCTATGGACATACCGGATCTGCTTAGGGAGGTTATGAAAAAGTAACCTTAGGAGTCAAAAAGCTTGTAGGAATCCTTGGTTTCTCTAATCTAAACATAACCCTTCCTCTTCCTAGACTGATACTCCTCACTGGTACCCTTCAATACAACCTCGTATAGTACCGCTTTCTTATTTCTTCCGGGCCTTAACAGTCTACCGAGACGCTGTATGAACTGGCGTGATGACGATGTTCCACTAGCTAGTATGCCGACATTCACGTCTGGTATGTCGAGGCCTTCGTCTCCGAGAGTGGTAACTACTAGTACACCGCTATCCATGTTTTTGAACTTGCTTAGAACAAGGCGACGTGTAGTATTGTCTAGATCTCCGTGGAGGAGCAGGGCGTTTATTTCTTTCGCTATTTTCTCGGCTTGTTTCTTATATTGCGTGAATACTATTATCTTAGAACCCTTCCTTAACTCGTCCTCTACGATACGTTTTATCTCTTTTATTTTTGACTCAGAATTGGCGAGCAGGCTTCTAATTTTAGCGTTTATCCTAACAGCCTGGATGGCATTTGGATCGCCTTGTTGAGCCAGTTTTACGAGTTCAGCGAATCTCCTGTTACCAGCGTAACGAGTGTATTCCCTTCTTAGCTTATCGTACTCTTTTTTCTCGGCTGGCAGCAATCTAGCGTATATTGTTCTAATTGTGAAGGGGGACAGATAGCCTTCTGCAACGAGCTCGGAGGCTAGTTTGCTATATACCACGCCTCCCATTAGAGGGAATATCTCCTCGTGTTTACCATCCTCTCTAGCCACAGTGGCTGAAAGACCCATTCTGTATGGAGCCATGCTACCCATGGCTATTGCACGGAACTTGTCCGCTGGAAGGTGGTGAGCCTCGTCTACCACTAGAAACTTGTATTTAGGCGAGAACAGGTTTATCTTACGGAACGCCGTCTGGTAAGTCGTGACGGTTATGGGTTTCACGGTTTTTTCTTCACCGTAGTAAGCGCCCACTAAGTCATCTGCGTCTGTGAACTCTTGTATCTTTTCTATCCATTGATTCAGCTGTTCCTTTGTAAAAACCACTATCAGGGTCTTCACAGATAATAAGGCCATGCCTGCTATAGCTATAATGGTTTTACCTGATCCTGTAGGTAGGGCTATTATCCCTTTAAACCTGTTATCCCTCCATTTGGCTAAAGCCTCTTTCTGGTAGTCCCTCAGTTCACCTGTGAAGTTGATCTTTCTAGGCAATTCCCCCTTATCAAGAACGTTTCCAGTGTCTATGACTTTTATCCCGTATCTCTTGAGCTCCTCGACTATATCGTAAACCAGGTATGGCTTAAACGCAAATCCTTCTCCTCTCCTATATCTTATACGCTGGGAGAAACGTTGGAGGTAAGGCTTCAAATAGCGGCGTGACTTGAGGATGAAAATATTCTGCACAGGATCATATTTCAGAATGGCTGTATCCTCATACTCGACGAGTTCGTCTAGTTTACTTAGAGTAGACGCGGGGATCTCCGCGCCTATTTCTCTGAGCTTAGCAAGTACATCTTTGTATGAATATCCATTCCTTACCATCTTCTCACGATTTAATCTGAAAACCTTACTTCCGTCGAAGTATCCTAGGTAGTCGCTGAACTCGAGGAGCTCCCGGAACTCCTCGTCGCTTATCCATCTAGATATTTTGAAGTGCTCCATTAATCCTCATCCTTTTCAACTATAACTGCATGGTCTAGGATAATTATATCGCTGGGGGTATTCTTGTTAACCAGTTTTCTCATGATCATCCTATAAATATTGTAAACCTCGGCAAGGTATTCGATACTGTATACTATATAGGTGCATCCTTTTCTGTACAATAGTCTGTCAGCCTTTGATATAACGTAGAGTAGCCCCTCTGTAAGCTCGGTTTCCGGATTACATGTCACTATCAATAGTTCCTCAGGACTCAGGCAGCCAGAATCATATGAAGTCTCTAGTATTACTTCGAAAGAATTCCTATAGAGGAGAAGCGCTGCACCTATACCGGAGACTGCTTCTATTTCGCTGATAACATTGTCCCAGTCGTATTTTAACTGGTAGTTTATGCAACGGGGTCGCAGCGTGGGTTCACCTCCTCACTACTCGGCTCTTAAAACCTCGCTCATCCCCCAGGTTATCTAGCTGTTTTAAACGAACGTTTAAATTAAATAACCACTACAATTGTTCTCCAGCATGGAGAAATGTTGATGCAGGGACACATGAGTAAAAGGGAAAAGTTCCAACGTAGGATAGATGCTTCACTTATTCTTAGAGCCCTAAGGAAAGCCTATAAGTTGAAGGATCTAGAGGAGGCCACAGGGATACCTGTAAGCCTTATATCAAGATACTCTAACGGAGACATACTACCAGGAGACAGGCAGGTAGCTACCATAGAGAAACTCCTCCTCACGGATATGGTAGGCGGTGTTCTCAAGCAATACCTCAATGTGAAGTCTAACCTTTATATAAGCAACAAAATACATGCAGACCCGCTGGCACTATGGTTCGCGGCGAAGTCTATACTGTATCGAGTCAGAAACAAGGGGTTGTTTTTCAGGTACATAATAACTCCTGAG